>CALFWO010000054.1 GCA_937928045.1 uncultured Saprospiraceae bacterium
ATTAGATGTAAATAGTATTCCCCCTTTTCCACTTGAACAAGGACAATCTTTTGTTCAAGAAAGTTCTGCAAGTGAAAAAGAAGCATCAAGTTTGGAACAATTGATAGAATATCATAAACGTACACAGGAAATTCTATTGAATATCGAAAAGAGAATTTAGTTTTAATTTGTTTTCTAACTAAGCCAACTTTTCACTCACAAGGATTGGTAGAATAATTCTGGTGACCTCTATTTTTGTAACATTTCCAAACTGAAGAAACTGCAGAAATACTCCAAGCTTTTTGAGTTTTTCGAAGCTCAAAAAACCTAATATCAGATTCCAAAGAATCGTCTGGAATATTTGAGTCAATAACAATGATTACCTCAGTGGATTGGCTCAAATTAATACCCTGATTTTTACCTTCCAAAACTTTTCTTTGAACACCTTCTTCTAATGTTGATAAAACAGATTCAACAAATTTTTTGGCGTCCATATTTTTAACGCTTTCATTAGCCAACAATAATTGTTCATTGGAATTATACAGCTCTAATTCTTCTTGCTCAGCTTGATCGAATAAAAAAGCAAAATCTATTTGACTTGTTACTTTTTTAGGCGGTATTGAGTTTAATAAGTTTTCATCAACGCTTTTATCTTTTGGAGAGTTATTAACAGGAGAACAACTCACCAAAAAACCTACTGAGAAAAAAAGAATTATTGATCCTAAATTTTTTGTCAACATATTATCTCTTAATAACCCGAAGCCGAATCGTCTCCGCGGGGATCTGCAACACCTTCTAAGGAACCATCAGGTAATACTCTTATAGCTTCTACTTTTCCAATAAGACCTCTTTCTTTTGTTGTATGACCCATTTCTTCAAGCTTGGAAATGGTTGCAGCATCTAGGGCTCCTTTCTCATAGTAAATTTGATCAGGCAACCATTGATGATGAAATCTTGGTTTTGCTACAGCATCATAAGTTGACAATCCAAATTCACTAATATTTAAAAATACTTGGACTACTGAAGTAATAATCGTAGAACCACCAGGCGTTCCTACTACCAGTTCCAATTCTCCACCTTTGGTAACAATCGTTGGTGTCATAGATGACAACATCCTTTTTCCTGGTTGAATTGCATTGGCTTCCTTTCCAATTAATCCAAAAAGGTTCGGAACTCCTGGTTTTGCACTGAAATCATCCATCTCATTGTTTAACAAAAATCCAGCTCCTTCTACAACAGTTTTAGATCCATATCCAGAATTAATAGTAGTTGTAATTGACACCGCATTTCCATCTTTATCCACTATAGAAAAATGAGTTGTTTCTTCACTTTCTTTTCTTGGTTCACCAGCAAAAATTTCTGATGATTTACTCGCTTTGTTCAAATCAATATCAGTGCCTCTTGATTTAATATAATCTTTGTCCAAAAGTTCTTCTAACGGAACATCGTAAAAATCACTATCGCCCAAATGCTCGGTGCGATCAGCATAAGCTCTTCTTTCCGCCTCAGCAATTAAGTGAATGGCTTCCGGAGAATGAAATTCGTATTGGCTGAGATCATAGGCTTTCAGGATGCCTAAAATTTGGGCCATGCAAGCACCACCACTAGAAGGAGGTGGCATTGTAGTCAAGGTGTAATTTTTGTAATTCATCAATAAAGGTCTTCGCCATTTCACTTTATAACCATCCAGATCTTCCAAACTAATAATTCCTCCACCTTTTGCCATTTCCGCAACAATGAGTTCCGCAGTTTTTCCAGCATAAAATCCTGCAGGACCGGAAAGCGAAATTCTCAATAAAGTCTGAGATAAATCTGTTTGAACCAATTGATCTCCCGCCTTCCAGGGCGTATCCTTCACAAAAACTGGCTTATGTAAATTGTTTTTTATAAACCGCTCCTTAAAATTATTTAATCTTTTGGCTTGCTGCGAGGTAACGGCAAATCCGTCGCGAGCAACCTCTATTGCAGGTTGTATCAATTCTGCCATTTCCAGCTTTCCATATCTCTCATGTGCTGCAAACATACCAGCCACCGAACCTGGAATACCTGATGCCAAGTGTCCGTTTAAACTAAGGCCTTGAATAACGTCTCCATTTTTATCCAAATACATATCTCTACTGGAAGAAATGGGAGCCATTTCCCTAAAATCTAATGATGCTACCTCTCCATCTGCGGAACGATAGATCATAAAGCCACCACCACCAATGTTTCCAGCTACTGGATAAACCACCGCTAAGGCGAATTGCACTGCGACAGCAGCATCTACAGCATTTCCTCCATTTTGAAGCACTCTTTTGCCAATTTCACTCGCAATTGGATGAGCAGAAACGACCATCGCCTCTTTTTTAATCAAATTTTTTGAAGAGGGAATGACTTTTTTTCCTAAATGTGGCTTACATCCAGGTAAAATGAACAATAAAATTAGAAGGAAAACACTTGATTTTAAACGCATTAGGTTGTTTTTCTGGATATTGAATATATAAAAAATTACAAATTATGATTTTTTTGGTATGATGTTTGTCTATATATGTTTGTTCGTAACAATCGATGATTTATTCGATAGAACAAGAAATTACAGTGGAATAAACCACTGCTCCTTCATCTGGAGAACAAAATTGGTTATGTATTTTCATGGTTATGTTGTTGTGTCATTGCGATTTTTCGTAATGACACTTTTTTTTGCCTCCAGACAAAGCAAAGATATCTTATCCCAAAGGCTTTTTAAAACAGCGAACAAAAAAAACCTTGATTATTCAATCAAGGTTTTTTTATCGAGAAGAGAAAATTTAGTCCAAAACGACTTTTTCTCTGTATAACTTATCGGCAGTTCTAATCTCTAAAATATAAATCCCACTAGCAAGATCAGTAAGATCCAATTGAGCAGTTTTCAAGAATTCTCCTGCTAAAGACCATTCTTCCTTGCCAGTTATGGAAAAGGCAGTAATGGTATAATCTGCAGATGAATTAGGAATTTCAATTTGAATCATTCCGTTAGAAGGATTTGGGGAAACTGAAAATCCTTGTGCTATTATGTCCGAACTTGAAGAAGGGGCGCATAATGTTCCAGTACCAGGCTGAAAGGTATTGTCTAGATTAAAATCAACTACGAACAATCCGTTGTCCATATCAGAAAGTAATATGTTTCCTGAAGGTAAGTATGGATAACATCCCCAGGTACCAGCGTAGGTACCCATGTAGTCAGTATTCTGAGGATGGGCATCAAAATATCCAACTCTTGTTACGTTTTCAGGATTAGAGATATCATATATGTGCAAACCATCTCGATAATAACTAACATAAACATAGTCTCCTAAAACAAACGGGTTGTGCGGAGTTACCAGATCATCACCAGGATCAACATCAAGCAACGGAAATTTGAAGTAATTGTTAACTTCTATATTTCCATTTTCCATATCGCAAAGATCCATGATTCCCAAAGGAAGTCCTCTTGGAACTTCCTCGGCAAAGAATGCAAAAGTTCCATCATCTGAAAGCCATGAGGAATGATTGTAGCCATTGGTTTCAGCTGATGCCAACAATTTTTCTTGGCTAATATCTGTCAAATCGTAAATGAAAAACCCTGGATTACCAGCGGAGCAATAAGCAATATTGTCGCGCACATAGATATCATGCAAAGTGTTATTTCCTAAGAATGCTTCACCTAAAAATACTGGTTGCTCTGGAGAGGAACTAAGACTGTATACGTAGGTACCTGAACCCGCACCAGCAGTATATAATCTTGCGTTGGCCTCATCAATATAAATGTTGTGGCAACTTTCGAATTGGTTGGTGTTTTGGTGGGTAATAGTTGGGGCAGCAGGTAGTCCAGATAAATCAATGACTATCAGTCCATCAGGAGCATTATCAGCTACGGCATATAAATAGTTTCCGTAAGTTTTGAAATCTCTCCACACGGTTTGATTACCTGGGGCTATTTTAGTGATTTCCACCAAATTAGTAGGATCGGTTACATCAAAAATATGAATGTAGCTTGCAGAACCGAAAAAAGCATATTCTCTTCCATTGGCGGCATATCCCCAAACATCATTGAAAGTTCCATAAAAATGAGTTGGTAAGCTATCGTCGTCATAAGTTCCTAAAAAAGTCACTTCCTCAGCTTCATATTGGGCTGACAAACTGCAGCTAAAAAGCAATAAAAATAGGGTGATATACTTTATCATATTCGAATGTAATTTGTCGTGAAGTTATGGCTTTTCAGGGAGTATAATGCGAATTACATGCCTAATGAATGACATTGAACTAGAAATTCAGATCATTTTTAATGTTTTATAGTCAATCAATTACTTTTTTTGGTACAGCTATTGCCGCATAGACTAGGATGAGTAACACTACGTTATGTATCTGTAATAGTATATATTTGAAACTCAGACATACAATCAAATCAAACATGAAGCGATCGCTTTCAATAATAACGGCTCTAATTCTTTTGTTTTCAGTTGATTCTGAAGCTCAAAAGGCGAAATTTAGTAATGATTTTTTGAAAATAGGAGTAGGAGCTAGAGCTCATGGAATGGGTTTGGCTCAGGTTGCTGCCGTAGATGATTTGACTGGAGCATATTGGAACCCGGCTGGACTTTCAGGGTTTTCATCGCCTTTTCAATTGGGAGTCATGCATGCCGAATGGTTTGCCGGTATTGCTTCATACGACTATATTGGCTTCGCTAAATCGTTGGACAAAGAAAAAGAATCCGCATTAGGAATCACCATTATCAGATTAGGTATAGATCAAATTCCAAATACACTTAGACTTTACGAGAAAGATGGCTCAATCAACTATGATAACCTAAGCGAATTTTCTGCAGCTGATTATGCAATTATGGGATCATTTGCAAGAGCTATTAAAATCGGTGATAAGAAGCTGAGAGTTGGAGGAAATGCCAAAGTAATTAGAAGAGTTATCGGAACTTTTGGAAACTCGTGGGGATTTGGATTGGATTTGGCAGCAATGTATGAAGTAAATAAGTTTAAATTCTCTTTGGTCGGTCGTGATATTACAACCACCTTCAATGCCTGGAGTTTTAACTTCAATGACGATGATAAAGAAATATTAGCGGCTACAGGAAATGAGATTCCAACCAATTCAGTAGAGATAACAACTCCAACTTTCAGTTTCGGATCTGCTTTTTATGAAAGCTTTGGAGAAAATCTTTCTTTCATTGCTGCACTTGATTTTGACATTACTACTGATGGTCAAAGGAATACACTTATTTCTAGTAAAGCTTTTAACTTAGATCCTAGGCTAGGATTCGAATTTGGCTACAAAAACTTTCTATATCTGCGAGGCGGAGTCAATAATTTCCAAAGAGCAAAAGACGATATTAACTTTGAAACAACAGTTATGACATTCCAACCTAATTTTGGTGTCGGCTTAAAATTCGGTCGTCTGAAACTTGATTACGCTTTGACAGATCTTGGAGATCAATCGCAAGCTTTGTATTCAAATATTTTTTCGCTGATCTTAGATCTTAAGGCCAAAAAGAAATCATTATAGTCAATTTTCTTAGAGAAAAATTCAAAGTTTCACATTTGAATCTTAGTCATACTATTTTCTAAACATTTAAGTTTTTTTCGAGATTTACCCAATTAAAAACTAGCTTTTTAGTTAGAGATGACATACCTTGTCACTGTAAGAAAAAACGGGTAACACACAAGCTTTGGTCCAACACTTTTAACATTGGAGAAGGACTCAAGGTAGTAGTATGGCGGGCCTCAGCCGTTGACTTGTCCGGCTTTCAATTTATTGAGACAGGGGGATTACAGAATTTATCATGGCCGCTCCAATCATGTATTTATCGGGTCCAAAAGCACCTGGTTACTCGTTTTTTCTTTTTTTACTTTCTCTCGTTGATAATCAAATGTCTTTTGATTATTCGAATAGTGCTCAAAGCCCATCATACTAATCAAATAACGAATTTTATCGATGGTATGATTCACTCATAAAGGAACCCATATGAAGATAGTCGGAATACTGAAACTAATTTAAAATTTGGGCGGTATCACATTCTTAAAGTGACCATTCAATCTGGCCTTTTTCTTTAGCACATCCATTTCTTGAACAATCGGAATTAAATTTTCTAGATGTTTACTCATATACTTTTGCCTATCATATTCTGTACTTAGGCAAAGTAGTTCATATTCTTGTTTGATATTCATGCCAACCAAATGACCCCAACTAAAAGTTTTGAAAGCCCCTGGAGACCTTGGCAATTTGCGTTCAATCCGAAGCAGTTTGAAAAGTTCATAGCACTGATCCAAAAGTTTTTCGGCCAATCCATCGTCTCCGTTATCTTCATTTTGAATTCTCGTGATATCAGCTCCAGAATATAATTTGTTACTTACTTCTGGAAAAAAATCATCCATTCGATAGACTCCTTTGCCCCTTGTTTTAATATCTAATTCACCATTTTCATGGACTTTTTCAATTCGAAGTAATTCCATTTCAGTTCCAAATGGCATTACTTTATTATCTAGATAAGCCGGAATGCCAAAAGTGGTACCATTCTCTTTACACTCACGAACCAGTTGTTTATATCTCGGTTCAAAGATGTGCAGGTTTAAATTTTCTCTTGGAAAAACAACCAGCTTTAAGGGAAACAAAGGAAGAAAGTCAGTCATATTAATTCAGAAGCATTCTTGATTTCTCCCCAAGGTATACTTTTTTCTTTTGAGCTGCGTTAAAAGATTGTTCAGCTAAATTTTCGCGGTACTTCCAATTCATCAACCTTTATTGTTAATTTTCGCTAAATGTTACCGCGATGAAATTTCCAGCACAGATTTGGTTAGCAGCCATTTTTTCATTCCTATTTTTTTCTTGTCAGCAAAAGGCCACCGTTAAAGTAAATCCTGTCGAATTGAGTAACTATGTTGATGCTTATTCTTCTGGGAGAATTTCAAAAATAGGCCCCATTCAAATTCGATTAGCCAAAGCTTTTTTTGATCAAAATGGTAATGCCCCCAAGATTCCCGAAGGTTTAATTTCTTTGTCACCAAAAGTGGTAGGTACTTATTCATGGGAAGGAAACAATACAATTTTATTCACTCCTAACACTCCATTGTCTTCAGACAAAACCTATAAAGCTACTGTCCAGTTAAACGAACTTTTTCCTAAGATTTCTAAGGAACTAAATCAGTTTGGGTTTGAGGTAACAACAAGAGAACAGTTTGTTTCAATTGAAATGAAAGGGTTGACTCAAGATAAAAGTGGTGTTAATAAATTGCAAACTATCAGTGGAAAGTTAATCACTGCTGACGTTGCAGATAACAAGTTAGTAGAAAAAATGCTTTCAGTTAAATTAGGTGATCAGAAACTAGATCACCTGACATGGGAACATGCGCAAGATGGTATGACCCATAATTTTGCATTGTCAAAGATTCCTCGCTTAGCGGATGGACAGAACTTGTTATTTGATGTTGATGGTGCTTCTATTGGAGCAAAGGAACAATTTCAAAAACAAGTTTACATTCCGGGTTTGAATGAATTCAAAGTTATGGACATTGTTTATAAAGGAGGAGAAAACAAATACTTGAATATTCAGCTTTCCGATCCGAATCTTCCAAGTCAGGATCTAAATGGTTTGGTAACCATTTCTGATTACGATGGAAAACTTAGATTTTTAAAAGAAGGGAATGATATTAATGTCTATTGGTCCAATCAAATAGCTGGTCCTCATCAAGTGAAAATAACATCAAACTTAAAGAATTCTTCAGGAAAAGTACTTGGGAAAGTATTTGAAAAAGAAATCTTTTTCGACACTCCCAAACCAAAAGTTCGATTAGTCGGAAATGGTGTAATTATTCCGTCTTCAGATGGATTTGCTTTTCCGTTCGAAGCCATTAATTTGAATGCAGTTGATATAGAAATTTTCAAAATTTTCAATAACAACATCGTTCAATATTTTCAAAATAATGATTATCAAGGCAGCAATAATTTACACCAAGTTGGAAGAATTATTGCTCAAAAAAGAATTGACCTTAACAATCCATCCAATTCTTCTTTTCAAAACAAATGGTCTCGATATGCTTTAGATCTTTCAGAAATGATTACCCAAGACCCTGAGGCGATTTATGAAGTTAGAGTTGGGTTCCAACCTAGTTATACCAATTTTCCCTGCTCAGAACCTGCTGCGGATAGTCCAAATAAAAGTCAGGTCAACGCCAATCAATTCAAATCATTTTGGGATGATAATTACTACGGATATAGAGGCTATTACAATGGATACAATTGGAAACAAAGAACTGACCCTTGTTTTGCTGCATATTACAATTCTGAAAATTTTATTTCAAGAAATGTTATCGCTTCAGACCTAGGAATTGTTGGTAAAAAAGGGAACGATGGTTCTGTATTTTTAGCAATAAATGATTTGGTCAGTCTAAATGCTGTAGAAGGTGCAACTGTTACTTTTTACGATTATCAGAATCAAGTCATTCAAACTGGAAAGACGGATCGTGAAGGACAATTGAACATGAAATTACCAAGAGTCCCTTTCTTAATTGTT
Source organism: uncultured Saprospiraceae bacterium (assembly GCA_937928045.1). Lineage (GTDB taxonomy): Bacteria > Bacteroidota > Bacteroidia > Chitinophagales > Saprospiraceae > JABDJM01. Next base: position 8,496 of record CALFWO010000054.1, read on the forward strand.
GCCCAGCACAATCAGAATCGAGGATATCTAAAAATGTCTGACAACAATTCCTTGTCGCTTTCAAAATTTGAAGTTGCAGGAGTGAAAGTAGAACAAGGAATGAAAGGGTACATCTATGGTGAGCGCGGTGTATGGAGACCAGGAGATACAATGTTCTTAAATTTTATGTTAGAAAAAACAGTTGCGGAATTACCAAAGAACTTGCCAGTCATTCTTAATCTGTACAATCCTAAAAATCAATTAATACAAACCAAAACAAATAATAAGTCCATCAAAGGGATCTATCATTTTCCAATGAAAACTTCTACAGAAGATTTGACAGGAAATTGGCGAGCAGAAGTAAACGTCGGAGGAACCAAATTCTCCAAAGTGTTAAAGGTTGAAACGATTAAACCAAATCGATTGAAGATTGAAATTGATATGGAAAAGGGACTAGCCAATGGTTACTTAAAAGGAAGTTTAATTTCCCGTTGGTTACATGGCGCTAAAGCCAAAAACCTTAAAGCTAGAGTCGAATCACAATTGGCCAATTCTTATCTACGAATTCCTAAATATAAAGGATTTTCTTTTCATGATCCTTCCCGCTCTAATTTCGACAAAACGCCAAAAGTCTTGTTCGACAAAACACTCGATGAAAATGGGCAAGCTAAGTTGGAATATAAAATAGAAAAATCTGATCTCCTTCCAGGAAGACTAAAACAAAAGTTTCGAACCAGAGTTTTTGAAAACGGCGGTAATTTTAGTGAAGACAATTTTTCTCAAGACCTTGATCCTTTTGATACTTATGTCGGGGTAACCGTTCCAAATAAAAAGAATCCATGGTCTTATTTGAAAACAGGAAAGAGCCATACTTTTGATCTTGTAAGTCTTACAAAAGAACTTGAAGTCAAGCCAAATGCAAGTTTGAATGTTGGTATCTATGCAGTAGATTGGTCTTGGTGGTGGGAAAGAGATGGAAGAAATATTTCCAGGTTTAATTCTAACAAGCACTTTGGTGCAGAATTTAAAAAGGACAATATCAAAACCAATAGAAATGGTGAAGCTTCGTTTCAATTCCAGCCAGAAGGAAATGGAAGGTATCTTGTTCGAGTTTGTGATGAGGACGGTGGCCATTGTGCTGGACAATTTTTCTATGCGGGGAATCCTTGGAGATCGGCTGGGAACAATAAGGAAGCGGCAAATATGTTATTTTTCTCCGCGGATAAGAAGGAATATAACATGGGGGAACAGGCCACCATTTCATTCCCATCTTCAGAAAATGGACGTGCATTAATTTCTATTGAAAATGGCTCCAAAGTGATCCAAACTAAATGGATCAATACCACAGCAAATCAAACAGAATACACTTTTGAACTACAACCAGAAATGGTTCCAACAGCTTATGTACATGTTACACTTTTACAATCAGTAAGAGAAAAGGAAAATGATTTACCACTTAGAATGTACGGAGTGATACCACTTAAAATCACAGACCCCAAAACAAAACTTTTACCAGAAATCCAAGTGGCGGAAGTTTTGAAGCCAGAAGAAAAAGTAAGTTTCGAAGTTTCGGAATCATCTGGGAAACCAATGGCTTATACAGTGGCTGTGGTGGATGAAGGATTGTTAAGTCTGACAAGATTTAAGACGCCCAATGCTGCAGATAAATTTCTAGCTAAAGAAGCACTTGGTGTAAGAACATGGGACATGTATGATGAAGTACTAAGTCGCTCCGGAGGTCAAAGAGAAAGACTGTTAGCTATAGGAGGAGATGAAGGTGTTGATGGAGGAGATGATTCCAATTCTGTGAATAGATTTAAGCCAGTCGTCCAACACTTTGGACCGTTTTATTTGGATAAAAATGAAAGAGCAAAACATGAGTTTATAATGCCAAATTATGTTGGCGAAGTCAGGTTCATGTTGGTAGCCTTGGGAGATGGCGCTTATGGAAGTTTTGAAAAACAAGTTCCAGTAAGAAAGCCTTTAATGGTATTATCAACATTACCAAGAACACTAGGACTTGGAGAAAAAATTAGCCTCCCGGTGAATGTTTTTGCCATGGAAGACCAAGTCAAAAATGTCAATTTACGTCTTCAAGAATCCTCAGGATTGGTTGCTATTTTGAATGGTCAAGAACAACAAATGAGTTTTGAAGAACCAGGTTCACAATTGGGAATTTTTGAAATTCAAGTTGGACAACAGGAAGGTGTCGCGACTTTCGAAGTTGATGCAAGTGGAGCAGGGGAGCGAGCAACCGAAACCATTGAAATATTAATTAGAAATCCCAATCCATATACATCCGATGTCGTTTTTGAAGATATTAAAGCCGGCACAAGCGGTGCTTTAAATTATTCCTTGGTAGGCTCTGAAGGTTCGAACTCTTCTTACATGGAAGTAAGTGCGATTCCCGCAATTAATTTGGAGAAAAGAATGGGGTATCTTCTGCGATATCCATACGGCTGTATCGAGCAAACTACCTCAGCTGCGTTTCCTCAATTGTTTTTAACAAACTTTACAGAACTCAATGCAGGGCAAAAGAAAAGGGCTGAAATGAATATCAAAAGGGCCATTGAGAAAATGAATAATTTTCAAAATAGTCGTGGTGGTTTTTCTTATTGGCCTAACAGTTCACACTACTATGATTGGTCAAGTTCCTATGCTGGACACTTTTTATTGGAAGCCAAGGCAAAGGGATTTTTGGTTTCAGAATTTATGTTGAGTAAATGGAAAAAACATCAAAGTCAGCTCGCACAACAATGGTCGATTGGTAATCGCAAATCCTATAATTACAACAATCAAGCATATCGACTTTTTACATTGGCTTTAGCAGGAGCTCCCGAGCTAGGGGCGATGAATAGGTTGAAAGAATCTACAAAAATGAATGGTCCTGCAAAGTATCGTTTGGCAGCAGCCTATGCTCTGGCAGGTCAACCTGAGATTGCTAAAGAGATGATTGATGGCGTATCCACTGATGTACAACCTTACTTGGAAATGGAGCATACTTTTGGTTCTAATATCCGCGATCAAGCGATGATTTTGGAGACGCTTCTTTTGATAGAAAAAGAAGTTGATGCTAATCGAGTGGCTTTGCAGGTGGCAAGAGCATTGGGAAGTAAGAGTTGGATGTCAACACAAACATGCGCTTATGCTTTAATGTCTATGGCAAAGTATGTCAAGAAATTTGGACAATCAGGACCGTTCAATTTTGAATACACTGTTCCAGGAAATCAAGCAGTACAAGTTACTAGTGATCGACCGATCTACACCGTTGAACTGGAAGGAAAAGATCCAGGAAATTTTGCAATTGATTTTAAGAATACTTCTTCTGGTGTTTTATTTTCTAGAATCGTTACGAGGGGAAAACCGCTTCCAGGCTCAGAAGTCAAAAAGGAAAAGAATTTAAAAATGACTATTGCTTATTCTGATATTGACGGAAAAGCTCTTGACGTGAGTAGTCTAGAGCAAGGCACAGATTTTCTTGCCAAAGTATCTATTTGGGGTGCAGGCTCGGTTAATAAACGATTTCCAAATATGGCTTTAGCTCAAATTTTTCCTGGAGGGTGGGAAATCACCAATGCAAGAATGAGTGAAGTTAGTCGCGACAAAAGTTCTTATCAAATGGACTATCAAGATATCAGAGACGACAGAGTGTACTCTTTCTTTGGATTTTATAAAAGGAAGGAACCAGTGATCATTCAGCTGCAATTGTCTGCAACTTATCTTGGCCGGTACTATTTACCCGCTACTAATTGTGAAGCGATGTATAACGATCAAATTTATGCCAACAGCAAAGGTAATTGGGTGGAAGTTGTCCAGTCTGGCGCATTGTTAAATTAGAAGACTAACTTAAATAGGAAGTTGAATATTGAAATTTGAATAGGATTTGTTAAATTTACTATGCACGAAATCAAACTTTTTCAAACCTAATCAAATTTCATTTAACAAATGCTTACTATTCAGCACCACAAAGATGTAAAACTTCCGATAGTCGATAATTCTGGATTACAAGATATAATCAAGGTAAATCGAAAAGGAAAACTATTTAGTTTAAGTCTAACTTTAGATCTGAACCATACTCATAGTGGAGATTTGAAAATAATTTTAAAAGCTCCTTCAGGAAAAGAAGTATTACTGCACGATAGAAGTAATGGAGCTAAAGACTTTTCCAAAAAGACTTATGATCAAAAAGTTTTTTCTAAACTAACAGGAGAATCTATCAAAGGAAACTGGTGTTTGCAAATAACTGATTTTGCAAAAAAGGATACTGGGGTATTCAACAATTGGTCAATAGATATGCAGGCGGAGGAAGCCACCAAATCTGTTGGAAAAATTTTAGTGGATATTCCAGATAATGATCCAAAAGGATTGGAATCCCATTGCGATATTGCTGAGTCTGGTGTGCTGAGTTCATTGGAATGTTCTGTAAATATTAACCATTCTTATGTAGGTGATTTGACAGCAACATTAATCGCGCCTTCAGGGAAAAAAGTGATTTTACACAATCGAGAAGGGGGAGCCAAAAAGAATTTGAAAACTACTTTTAGTAAGGAGGTTACAAAAGCATTTATTGGGGAACACGCCAAAGGAGTTTGGGTTTTAAAAGTAAGAGACCATGCGAAAAGAGATGCGGGAACATTACATGGTTGGGGCCTTTCAATGAGAATTGGTGACAATAAAGTGGACGATTTGACCAAGATTGAAGGTGTTGGGCCCAAAATTGCAAAACTGCTAAATGATGCTGGATTAAATACATTCCTTGAGGTGGCAAAGGCTTCACCCAAAGCCATAAAGAAAATACTTGAAGCAGCTGGGCCTAGATATCAAATGCATGATCCCAAAACTTGGCCGAGACAAGCTGGACTAGCTGCCCTTGGAGATTGGAAAACTCTTAAGAAATGGCAAGACGAGCTAGACGGAGGTAAGTAATTAGGACCAAATAAAAAAAGGAGCGAAGAATATTTCTTCGCTCCTTTTTTACATGGCCAGTGTCCAAACCATTAAAACTAGGCTTTTTCCGCCCAGATAATTGCCAAATGGACAATAGTCTCCACAGCTTTTTCCATATCCTGAATACTTACCCACTCATGCTTTGAGTGAAAAGCATGTTCCCCGGCAAATATATTCGGGCAAGGAAGTCCCATATAAGAAAGACGCGAGCCATCTGTTCCTCCACGAATACTGCGTACCCAAGGATCTAATCCAGTTCGGCGAATCGCTTCTTCAGCATATTCAACCACTTGAGGATGCTGATCTAAAATCTCCTTCATGTTTCGATACTGCTCCGTTACAATCAATTCCGCAGAAGACTTCGGGTAATTCGCCAAGACTCGATTAATTATCTTTTGTAAGTAATCGGCTTTATCTTTTAACAAAGGTGTTGAAAAATCTCGTAGAATAAACTTTATTTCGGCTGATTCCACAGACCCAGAAATTCCCGTTGGATGAATGAATCCTTCCTTGTCGGAAGTGGTCTCAGGACTCATAGTTTCTTTTGGAAGACTGGCCACAATGTCTGAAGCAATCTTAATAGCGCTTTCCATGGCACCTTTTGCGAATCCTGGATGAGCGCTGACGCCTTTTATTTTTATCAAAGCCCCGTCTGCCGAAAAGGTCTCAGATTCCATCGAGCCACGTGCTTCACCGTCAACCGTATAGCCAAAGTCAGCACCCAGTTTTTTCATATTCACCTTATCAACTCCACGTCCAATCTCTTCATCCGGTGTAAATAAAATTCGGATCTTTCCATGCGGAATATGCGGATGATCTAAAAGGTATTTTGCAGCATCCATTATTTCAGCAACACCAGCTTTATTGTCCGCTCCAAGCAAGGTCAAACCACTAGCAGTAATGATGGCATTGCCCATTTGATTTTTCAATCCGGGATGATCTTCTAATCTAATCACTTGAGTCGGATCATCCGGTAAAACCAAATCGCGCCCATCATAATTTTCGTGAAGCATCGGTTTTACATTTTTGCCACTAGAGTCTGGAGAAGTATCCATATGTGAACAAAAACAAATCACCGGAATATTCTTGTCCACTGTTGCTGGGATTGTAGCCATTACATAGCCATTTTCATCAAGTTCAACATCAGAGGCTCCCATTTCCTTCAATTCCTCAACCAAAACTTTGGCGAGATCCAATTGCTTCATAGTAGAGGGGAAAGTAGTGCTAGTTGGATCAGATTGTGTGTCAATTTTTACATATTTCACAAATCGTTCTACACAGGTAAACGTTATATTAGGTAAGCTCATTTATCTTTTTTGTAGCGTTAAAGGTAATGCAATAAATTGGCATTAAACCGATCTATTCACCAGCTTGTTGAACAGCGCCACCAGATACTTTTTCTCCATTTTTGAATATATATTCTACGGTTTTTACCCCTTCATCGTTGTAGTATCGCATATAACCATCCTGCTTTCCATCCTTATATTCCACTTCCTTGGTCATCTTTCCTCCGGAGTTGTATTCCCGATAAAAACCATGAAGTTGGCCATCCTTATAATTGGCTTCTTTTTCTTTTCTCGTATTTCTACCGTATTCTACCATTAGCCCATCCAATTGATCACTTGCATATCGAGCTTGTTTAGAAACTTTTCCAAGTTTGTCGAATTCGAGATACAGACCATGACGCATCCCATCCACAAAGCTAGAGATAGTCTGAATAGTCTGTTTACTATCATCATACTTTACCCAGGTACCAGACAACTTTCCTTGATACAATTCTCCCTCCTCAACTATTCTTCCAGATTCCGGATTTTTTTTGACAGCTTTTGAAAAAGCTGTTCCACGGATATCGCTGATCTCAAAGCCCGGTAAATTTGCAGCTTCACGTGGAGCTAAAGGCTGATTGCAAGAGGCAAGAAGGAAAAGGGTGATTAGGAAAAAAAGTGGTTTCATTTTTCTGCTCGATTTAAATGTTTTCAATTTTCAACTAAGATTTGCCAAGATACAAAATGAGTGAAAATTTCAGATAAAAAACATCTTCTGATATTCTTAACACATGATTCTAATACTACAATAGTAACATTTTTTTTCTCTTGTTTTTTTAGAAATTAATCGTTTTTTTATTTTTGCCTTGCTTGAATTCTACTGTTTCTTAGCAGGTTTGAATGAAGTACCTATTATAGCGATTAAATCAAATGAATTATGGATATAAAAATCCAACAATTGACCAAAACTTATGGCCCACAAAAAGCTGTGGACAACATATCTTTTGAGGTCAAGACTGGTGAAATATTGGGATTCCTGGGCCCTAATGGAGCAGGGAAAACTACAACCATGAAAATGATTACTCAATATATCGAACCAGATGCAGGAGAGATATTATTAGGCGGACAATCTAAATTAGGCGATGGTTTAAAAAGACATATTGGGTATCTACCAGAGAATAACCCGCTCTATTTGGATATGCCCGTAATTGATTATTTAGACTATTGTGCTGAATTGCAATCTGTTCCAAAATCTCAAATTCAACAGCGTGTCGTTGAGATGGTTCGACTTTGTGGTTTGAATGTTGAAAAACATAAAAAGATTGCGGAATTATCTAAAGGCTATCGGCAAAGAGTTGGCTTAGCTCAAGCCATGATTCATGATCCAGAAATATTAATATTGGATGAACCCACTACTGGTCTTGATCCCAACCAAATTGTTGAAATCAGAGAATTAATCAGACAGTTGGGTAAGCAAAAGACAGTTATTCTTTCGACTCATATTTTACCGGAAGTTGAAGCGACCTGTGATCGAATATTGATCATTAATAAAGGTAAAATTGTAGCGGATGGACCCGCGGCAAGTCTAAGAAAGCAAGCTGAAGGCAGACAGGTTTTGAGAGTACGCATCGAAGGCGGAGATCAACAAAACATTAAAAATGAATTATTGAATTTGGCAGCTGTCGCTAATGTTGAACAAATAGATCAAAGTCGGTTTGAACTGCAATCAAAGCCAGAGATGATGCTGAATACTGCTGTTTTTAACATGTGTGTAGACCGCAAATGGATTTTGATGGAGTCCATTCCATTTGAAACCAAATTAGAAGATATTTTTAGAGATCTAACCTTAAATTAATATGAGTACCAGTTGGATAATAGCAAAGAAAGAACTAGCCACCTATTTTGATAGTTTAGTGGCTTACGTAGTACTGATTTTATTCCTGGCGTTTACAGGAATATTTACTTGGCTTGCTGGCGGGGGAGATGTTTTTTTCCGAAAACAAGCGGATCTTGGTGCCTTTTTCAACATGGCTTATTGGTCCTTATTTTTCTTCATACCAGCATTGACCATGCGTCAAATCGCGGAGGAGAAAAAAACTGGAACAATTGAATTACTATTAACAAAAAATGTTAGTATAAGATCAATCGTTGTTGGTAAATTTTTGTCTTGTTTAATGATGGTGGGAATCGCCTTATTATGTACAATTCCATATTACTGGACAATATCTAAATTAGGGAATATTGATCATGGGGCAACCATTGCTGGTTATCTCGGACTGATGCTTATGAGCGCAGCCTATGCGGCCATTGGATTGTATGCCAGTAGCATCACCAATAATCAAATTGTTGCTTTTTTGATTGCATTGTCAATCGGAATATTTTTTCATTTTTTATTCAGCTTTCTTGCAACAGCAACCCCAGGTTTCCTGGGCAATTTATTTGACGTCCTAGCCTTGGATACGCACTATTACAGCATCACCAGAGGAGTCATCGACTCAAAGGATATCATCTATTTTCTATCAATCGTTGTAGTTGCTTTAGGGGCAGCAGAATTAAGCATCGCAAAAAGATAAATCAAGCATGAAGAATATAGTTTCACTTTTATTGATCATCGGTATTGCTTTGGTATTAAACCTATTGTCAAAGCAGTTCTTTTTCAGATGGGATTTGACAAACGATAAAAGATATACTTTGAGTCAAGCTACACATGATGTGTTGGGAAATTTGGAAGATCCTGTATTAGTCAAAGCCTACTTCTCAAAGGAGTTACCAATTCAATATAATCGTGGTAAAGAAGAGTTTCAGGACTTATTAAATGAATATGCCAATATCTCGAAAGGTATGTTTGATTTTGAGTTCATCGATCCGGCAGATGATCCGGCAATCGAACAAGAAGCCAATCAAAAAGGGATTCCGCCGGTACAAATGCAAGTGCGAGAGAATGATCAATTAAATATTAAAAAAGGATATTTAGGCGCTGCCATCGAACTGGGGGAGCAATCGGACGCTATCCAAGTTATTCAGAAAGGAATGCCCATGGAATATGCTTTAACGACGGCTATTAAAAAAATGGCCGTGTTGGACAAACCCTCGCTTGGAATCCTCACTGGTTACGGCGGAGCCGGTCAAGAACAATTGGCTCAAGTATATCAGCAATTAAGTATTCTATATAATGTTGAAGATATCAACTTGAATACATTTACAGAGGAACTAACACCTCTTCGATTTAAATCTTTGGCCCTAGTTGGAGCAAAAGATTCTATTCCTCCTGCTCATTTTGAAAAGCTATCCGCCTATATGAATGCTGGCGGAGGTATGCTTATTGGCGTTGATGCAGTCAATGGAGATTTGCAACAAGGACAAGGTTCAGCTTCTTTGACTGGAGTTGAAACTTGGTTGTTGTCACAAGGAGTAAAAATTGAACCTTCATTTTTAATTGATGAAAGTTGTGGTAATGTAACCGTTCAACAGAGGCAAGGATTTTTTGTAATGAATAATCCCAAACCTTTTCCATTTTTACCCATAATTAAAGACTTCGCGGAGCACCCTATCACTAAAGGGTTGGAAGGCGTAATACTTCCATTTGCTTCTCCAGTACAATCTACAGGAGACACCGCATTTAGTTATACTCCTATTTTATTTTCGAGTTCTGTTTCCGGAACTGTTCCTGCACCCGCACCATTACAAGTAGTAGATCGACGTTGGTCGGCATCAGATTTTCCTTTATCGCAAGTTCATGCAGGAGCTGTAGTTACCAACAATAATGGCGGGAGATTAGTGGTTATTGGAGACGGTGGATTTCCTGAACAAGGTGGTGGACAAGGCCAAGGAGGGGACAATCAATCACTGATGACCAATAGTTTAGATTGGTTATCTGATGATACGGGATTGATTGATCCCGAAGGCTGGCCGCTAGCTGCTGGGCTTGGCGGCTGGGTCGGGGATATTATCCACCTTAATGCCAAAGCCATATTGGATCAGCTTAACATTCCTT
>CALFWO010000055.1 GCA_937928045.1 uncultured Saprospiraceae bacterium
GGTATATCGATCTACCGATGAACTTACTGAACTCATAGTTGCACTCGTGTTGCAATTGTTCTGGGTTGCCCAATAGCTATGCGTTGCGGCTGCAGAAATATAATATTCTATTCCACCAAATGTTAGCCCATCGTAGGGAGAAATAAAGTCATTCGTACCAAGTATTGTAAGAACACCAGTGGGATGAACAGGAGCGCAATAACTATTTGGATCGGCTTGCATTGTTCTTGCTACAGCTCCGATAGCTGCTATTCTATTATTGAGTTTACAGGCAAGCTCATAGGAGAATTCACCTCCCAATGAATATCCGCAAGCATAAATCCTGTTCTCATCTATTTGATAATCACTAGCAACCTTGTCGATAAGTGTGCTTATAAAAGGTACATCATCAAAAAGTCCTGCCGTTTTAGGAAGCCAATTCAGCGAATTTCCATCACTTGGATCAGGACGGGCTTGAGGGTAAACCAGAATGAAGTTGGCAGTGTCTGCAATGGGGCTCATGTCGGATAAAGTCAGCCAATTATCAACGACATCATTACCTCCATGAAAATTGAAAAGCAATGGGAAACCTGCTGTTCCATCATAACTTGCAGGAATATAAATACTGTATGCTCTTGTAAGGCCATCATACTGTATACTTTCGTTGATGTAATCTTGAGCAGAACTTGCACTAAGAAAAGTAGCGAATATTACTAGTGAAAGAAGTCTTTTAATGTTCATATTCTTAAGGATTTAAATGAATCTTTATCGGTTGGAGATTTTAATTGCAGATAACGTCTAGCGAATGGTTTCATAGACGCGATAGCGGACATTAAATCCTTTTCGCCTGTTGCACATAGTTTTTAATCTTTCAATATCCAATTTACTAAATTTTCTTTATTTACTATTGACCAGCTATGCGGATGTCGAAATCCATTTGCTCTCTTTCCTTTGTTTTTCGTTTCAATCAATTCAACATTACTATGACCAAACTCTTCATTTAATTGTTGAGCCATTTTTTTTAAGTAAAATGCGTTTAGATCTTCATATTCATTCATTCTATTCTCTTTCCACCATTTAGTATCAGGTTCGGTATAAATTCTTACTCGCAAATTCTTTAAGAATTTTAGATTCTCGATCCAGTTTTGGGAATAAATAAATGGTGAAAATAATTTATACCTGTCAATATTATCTTCAGGATTTCCAAAATATTCATCGAAGGAAGAGATTGTTCTTTTAGATTCTACTACTGATGTTTCAGAAAAATTTCTCTTAACATTTCTTTTGGAACAAAGATACAACTCAAGTAGATCTACTGGAGAATCAACAACAAACACTCCCTTTGGCTTGACTAGAGAATTAATTTTAATTAGGTGATTGGCGATTAAAAGTGATACATTTCCTCCGCTTGAAAACCCTCCTATGAAAATATTTTTGGTAGAAATACTATTTGAATTTATGGATTCTTCTAGGGTTCGAGCTAACCAGTTTTTATCATTTTCTTCGAGCCAAAGTTTACGGTTGAAATTCATTAACATAACCGCAATACCATTTTTAATCGCTATTTCTTCAATTTGAAATTCTCTCCTTATGTCTCTTGCAGATTCTGGAAATCCCCCAAAAAGTATTAATACACTATTAATTTTAGAGGTAGGTTTTATTAGTTCATAGTTTTCATTAACAATTTTAGATTCCTTCTTTTCTATGGAAGGATCATTTATTTTGGGATTCCCATCCGTACAAGAAGTCAGAATTAATAAGTTCAAGATTAAGATTCTAATTATCATTTTCTAAATTATGAACAACTTAGCAATCCACCCAACTAACAATCCAAACCAGCTTCTCTAAATATACTTTGAATATCTCCTGAAATAGGAAAAGATTTTAACGGAGGGACATTGGCTCCGCCCGGATTGCCAACAGGGATTTGTCCAACAAAAGACTTTACCCCGCCAACCAATAACCTTGGGATTTGTCCAATAATTTCTTTCGTGCTCTTAATCTTAATACCAAATTTGAGCATTTCCCAATGTACAGAAGTGTGGGCATAAGGATAAGCTTGGCCAATGATGTGCGCCCGCTCCAAATGATGCCAAGCCTCTGTTAGATTCCCAGCCGTTAAATTTAAACGATATGCTTTGAGTTCTTTCGAGAAATATGGCTCAAGCTTTAAGGGAAGTGTTGTATTAAAAGCCATATTGCAAGAACTATTTATCCTTTTGTGCTAATGTAAAACAAATCAAAACAGCCTTCAGCCGCTTCCGCAACCCGGTAGTCTTCCATTTTTATCGAAGCCACCAAGGAGTTGTCTTCCTTCAAAAGTTTCTTTCTATTTCTTCTGTTCAATATATCATATGGAATTTGAAGCATGACTCTAGGCAAGCGATACTGCAAATTGAAAATATCAAAACGAGTGATCTTCTCAACGGAAGCTTTATTATTAGCGTAATAAGCCATGATCTTTTCATTGCCAAATACTCCGCGGCAATCAACTTCAGTAAAGTACTTCGAATACAAAGATTTTAATTCTTGAATAGTGTATTCACGAATATGCCATGGGTTTCTTGTGATACTCATCTTTTTGTTAGGCGTAGTAATAATCATTTTACCACCTGGCTTCAATACTCTGGCTGCTTCTCGAACATAAGCTTCGTCATCCTCGATATGCTCGATCACTTGAAAAGAGATCACAAAGTCAAATGAGTTGTCCTCAAATTTGCTCAAATCGGGCAATGTCATTTGAAAGAACTCCACATTGGAATATGCAGAGAAGTCAATTCCCGTTTCGAACTTATCAATGGTTACAAATCGATCAGCTGCTTTGGAAATAAGCTCAATGCCATATCCAGAACCAGTTCCCAATTCTAATACATCACCATACACCATCTTCGCACATTCTACGTACGCCAATAATGATCGTTGATAGACATAATTGTCAGAAAGATCGGTGTGAGATACACGCTCTGCTGTTTGAATACTACTCATATTAGTTATTAACGCTTTGAAGGGTTGAACGTTTCTAATTCGTTCATAATTTCTGGTAAAAATACAGTATTCATTGAAAAGCTCAGAAAACATATGGGATTAGATGTGTCCATGAACTGCTCATCTCTAAAAATTGGCTGCGATTTATCCAGGATGCCTTAATGAATGGACTTAGATCCCTAGCAAATGTCAACCAATAAACACTAAGCAATAATTACCTTCCACTTTTCCCCAAATCATAATAATCCGAGAATGGAATTGGTTAAATCCTAAAGCAATACTACTATAAGACGAAATCCTACTTCATTAAATTTTTGAACTATGCGATTTTTCCTATTGCCAATTCTTGTGGTTGTCTTATGCTCTGCTTGTAAAAAAGAGCCCGTCGACGAAATGTCTAATGAGGCGCAAAATGACCGGCTTACCAAAGTTTATCCAAGTGTCGAAAAAGCATTGTGGCCTTATTTTGAAGAATTTGAAAAGGAAGCGGCTGTTCGGGGCATTGCCATAGATCTATCAGATGGCGAAATCCATGGTGTTATTCAAGAGATTACTCAAGAACATATTGCTGGTACTTGCAATTATAATTCGCATAGGACGGATTTAGTAACCATTGATAAAGAGTTTTGGGATTCGAGTCCTGACCTGTTAAGAGAGGCGGTGGTGTTTCATGAACTTGGTCATTGTCGACTTGTTAGAGATCATCGAGAGGGAAGCGATGACAATGGAAATTGTATAAGCTTGATGGCCAGTGGTACAGAGTCCTGTCGACAATTTTATTCAGCAGCTATAAGAACAGCATTACTTGATGAACTTTTTGACCCTACGTTTCAAGGAGATTGGTTTGATTAATCGTTTGATTTAGGTTATCTCAGGGTAGCCAGTGCTTCATTTCCACGAGATTTGTTAATCCAGGTCTCGTGGTTTTTTTATGCTCATACAGTTCAACCCCTTTTTTCTACAACTCACCAGATTCCGCTTTCTTTGACTTTGATTTAGCCGCATCATTGCAGTATCAATTTTGCATAAAATCAAAACTCATGAAATCAATTCACCCATTGCTATTTATTTTTATTAGTCTTTTAGGCTTCTCCAATCTAGCCGCACAGACTACACAAACTATCAGAGGTCAAGTCATTGATGCAGACGCAGAAATTCCTTTAATCGGAGCGACCATTGAATTATTATCTGACGCTTCTTCCGTAGGAACGACGACTGATATTGATGGTTATTATGCTTTGACCGACGTTTCCTTAGGAAGACATTTATTGAGAATTAGCTATCTCGGTTATGAGCCATTGACGGTTCCAAATATTCTGGTGACTGCAGGAAAAGAGGTTTTGCAAGACTTTAAATTGGTCGAGTCCATCAACAACCTTGAAGAAGTTGTAGTCATTGCAGAAACAGAAAAAGACAAGGCCATCAACGAATTGGCAACAGTCTCTGCCAAAACATTTTCAATGGAAGAAGTCAATCGATATTCAGGGGGCCGCTCTGATGTCTCTCGTTTGGTTTCCAACTTTGCCGGAGTAGCTACAGCGGATGATTCTAGAAATGATATTGTCATTCGTGGAAATTCTCCAACTGGAGTGCTTTGGAGATTAGAAGGGGTTCAAATTCCCAATCCCAACCACTTTGCGACTTTAGGAACTACAGGCGGACCAGTTTCTGCACTGAATCCCAATTTGCTGAAAAATTCTGATTTCATCACTTCTGCTTTTCCTTCTGAATATGGAAATGCACTTTCTGGCGTCTTTGACGTTGGATTTAGATCTGGGAATAGACAAAAATTTGAAACGACTTTGCAACTTGGCGCATTCTCCGGTCTTGAAGCCATGATTGAAGGACCGTTGAATAAGAAAAAAACAAGTTCATTTGTCGTTAGTTTTAGAAATTCATTTGTTGCTTTGGCTAACGAATTAGGAATTGATATCGGTACAGCTGCAACACCGAATTATAGAGACTTATCATTCAAGTTTGACTTTGATGCTGGTAAGGCCGGAAGAATTGCGGTATTTGGAATTGGTGCGACCAGTGATATTGACTTTATCGGCGATGAACTCGGAGATGATGATCTATTCGCGGATGCAAATTCAGATAGCTATGCGGATTCTAGAATTGGAGTCGTCGGAATTAAACACAATAAAGTGATTAATAACAATGCCTATATCAGAACTACGATTTCTGCATCCACTGCGCAAAATGATTTTCTTATTCAAAATTATTTCCAACCGGATAGAGTAGAAAAGTATGATACAACTACAGTCAACGACGTCGTTGATCAGTTGGTTTTGAATTCTTATTACAATCTTAAGCAGTCTGCAAGATTGACAATCCGAGCCGGAGTTACTTTGGACAGAACAAACTTAAATAGCAAATTTCGTGCAAGAACAGGCCCCTTAAGTGAAGACAATAACCTGCGAGAGTGGGTGAATTTCAGAGATGTCGATGGTGCTTTGTTTCTGATTCAACCTTATGCACAAGCGAAGTATAAACTGGGACAAAAACTCACGGCAAATTTAGGGGTGCATGGTCAATTTCTCACAGATAATAATACTGGAATAGTAGAGCCAAGGGCAGGATTGAGTTATCAATTAGGAGAAAAGTCTGCAGCACACTTGGGCTATGGTTTACATTCGCAAACGATACCGTTGCCATTTTACTACTTGCAAACACAACAAGCTGATGGTTCCTATACAACAGAGAACAAAGACTTAGAATTTACCAAAGCTCATCATTTTGTACTTGGCTACGATTATAAATTTGCACCAAGTTGGAGACTCAAAGCAGAGACTTATTACCAAGCTTTGTTTGATGTTCCAGTAGAGACACAAGCCTCAACTTTTTCATTATTAAATGTTGGTGCCGACTTCGCTTTTCCTAGAGTTGATAGTTTGGTTAATGAAGGGACTGGGAAAAATTATGGTGTAGAATTAACGGTTGAGAAATTCTTCAGTGATGGATTCTACGGCTTGTTGACTGGTTCCTTATTTCAATCAAAATTCACTGGCAGCGATGGAGTAGAACGAAATACTGGATTTAATAATCAATATGTTTTGAATGTCCTTGCAGGAAAAGAATTCCAACTAGGGAAAGCCAAGCGCTCGAGCATTTCTTTCGATTTCAAATTGACCAATGCCGGAGGAAGATTTTATACACCAGTTGATTTGGAAGCATCCAAGTTAGCTAATCTAGAAGTGAAAGATGAAAGCCGAGCTTTCGAAGAAAGATATGATCCTTACTTCAGATTAGATTTCAAAGTAGGCTTCCGCATGAATAGCAAGAAACTAAAAATGAATCAACAGTTTTTCTTAGACTTTCAAAACATCACAAATAGAGAGAATGTATTCATCAATAGATATAACAATCGGACCAATGAAGTAAATACGGTTTTGCAATCTGGATTTTTTCCAGACATTTTATACCGAATACAATTTTAATAACCCGTGCCTCAGGATAGAATTCCTGAGGCAAAGGTCTCCCGACCTCTTGTTGATCGAATAACCACAGAAGCAAAGGTCTCCCGACCTCTTGCCCAGCGAAAATTAAAATTAACAATTATGAAGATTGTAGTAATTTATGGACATCCTTTAGCAGATAGTTTTTGCCAACAAATTGCAGATGAATATGCAGCAGGAGCTTTGTCCAAAGGATCTCAGGTTAGAAAAATTGAACTTTCAAAAATGGAATTCAATCCACTCTTGAAATTTGGATATAAAAAAAGAATGACGGAAGAACCAGATTTGATTTGGGCGAAAGAAAGCATCCTTTGGGCAGATCATTTGGTTTTTGTTTATCCAATGTGGTGGGGCAGTATGCCCTCGTTGTTAAAAGGATTCATTGATCGAGCACTTACTCCCGGATACGCATTCAAATACGTGGATGGGTCTTACTTTAATGAGAAATTATTAAAAGGTAAAACTGCTAGGGTAATCGTAACTTCTGATGCTCCAAAGTGGTACGTCATTTTGAAATGGCGAAATATGGCAAAGGTACAAATGAAGGAAACTATTCTCAAGTATTGTGGTGTGTCCCCGGTGAGGTATTCACACATAGGTTCAGTTAAGTGGCTTAAAGAAAAACAACTGAAAAAATGGCTGAAGAAATCTTTTGATTGGGGGATAGCATTAAACTAAAATGGTCTAAGGAAATAAATTAACTTTACTTCATGTCAAAGACTAGAAAAGAATTATTTGGTTTTGATGATACATGGATGGTTGTCATTGGAATTCCATTGGTTTCGTTTATAATTAATATTATTCTCTTTGGAGAATTCGCGGATGGACGAATTGAATATTTGTTTGGTTCATGTCTGATTGTTTCTTTTATATATACCACTATTTATTGGCTGTCCTTTAGATATGGTTATTATTTAATGCTTAAAAGATTTCATAAGCCGGAGCAAACCTTAATTCGATTAATGCTTATTGTAATAATGTCGATATTAGGTTATGCGATTATAAACTTTATAGGACATACTTACATTGAACCTCAGTTCGAGTCAATAACACAGCCAGAACCAATGTTAACGGCTATTTCAAGTTTTCTATTTGTTGCGCTAATCATAGGATTATATGAAGCAATGCATTTGTCAAATAGTTGGAAATTGGCATCCTTAGAAAAAGAAAGATTGATTAAGGAGAATGTTAATTCTCAATTGGAAGGATTGCGAAGTCAAGTAAATCCACATTTTTTATTCAACAGTTTGAATACTTTGGCTTCAATAATTCCGGATGATCCCGACAAAGGAGTTAATTTTGTAACAAGAATGGCTAAAGTATATAGATATATGCTTGAAAGTAGAAATGACAAATTGATTCCATTGTGTGAAGAATTAGAATTCCTTGATGCCTATCTTTATTTGATCAAACAAAGATTCGCGGATAATATCAAAGTGAATATAAATATTGACGAAAAGTTAAAGAATAAATTTATTATTCCATTGTCTTTACAACTAACTTTCGAGAATGCCATTAAGCACAATGTTATTTCTAAAGAGCATCCATTGGAGATCAGTGTATTTATAGAAGACAATGACAAATTAGTAGTAAGAAATTCTTTGAGAAAAAAGAAAGTGATCGGAAAGTCAACGAAAGTTGGTTTGCAAAACATTAAGAATCGATATGCTTTTTATACTGATGCAACAGTAGATGTGCTGGCCACTGTTGATCATTTTTCTGTTATGATTCCAATACTCCAAAAAGAAGAATTAAATGGAACAATTAATTAAAGTTGTAATAGTAGAAGATGAGCCGCCAGCAGCCAATCGTTTGGAGAAAATGTTGTTGAAGGCTAGATCTAATATTGAAGTATTGGCAAAGCTTGAGTCCGTAAAAGAAGCTGTTACCTTTTTTGAATCCGCGCCGGATATTGACCTTTGTTTTATGGATATCCAATTGGCAGATGGTATCAGCTTTGAAATTTTTTCTCAAGTAGATGTAGAAGCACCAATTATTTTCACAACAGCTTATGATGATTACAGCCTTCAAGCTTTTAAGGTGAATAGCATTGATTATTTATTAAAGCCAATCGATCAGTTGGACTTAGAGAAGTCACTCAAAAAGTTTGGAAAATTCTCGGGTAAATTAAAAGCTATTGATCAAGACAAGATTGACAGCCTATTGGAAGTACTCCAAAAGAAGAATTATAAGGAGCAGTTCCTGATAAAATCTGGGCAAAGCCTATCGATTATTCAGACTGGACAGATTGCCTATTTTTACTCAGAAGATGGCTATGTACAATTGGTAACTAATGAAAATAAGAAACATCTAATTGAATACAGTCTTGAGCAACTTTCTGAAATTGTAGATCCTCAATATTTCTTTAGGATTAATCGAAAGTATATTCTTCAAATGCCGGCCATAGAAAAAATCAATAGCTATTTCAATAGTCGATTAAAGCTTAATTTATCGCCTGCGGCTAAAGAAGATGTTATCGTCAGCAGAGAAAGAGTAAGTGACTTTAAAAAGTGGTTAGATAGATAGTTCTTAACTTTTTTTCTTCAATATTGGAATCAGTAGGTGGACTTTGATGCTGTCGATTTACGCTAATCGAAAGAATTTATTTTCAACTCTTATGCAACATGGATCAATTTCGATTCGGAATATTCTTATCGGTCAATGCATGAAGAAAATTGACCAGATCTTTTTTCTGTTGGCTTGTAAAGTTTTGAGGTTTTACCATTAAAGTGTCTAGGTTGATCGGATTACTGACAAAATCAAAAGGATTGCTGTAATAGTCGATTACTTCCTCCAAAGTTTGAAACATTCCATTGTGCATATAGGGCGCGGTGAGCCCAACGTTTCTTAAGCCAGGAACTTTGAATTTTCCAAGATCGCTGCTATCCTTCGTTATTTCAAACCTGCCTGCATTCGATAAGTCTTCACCATTGTAAAGACCAATGTTTCTAAATTCATCACCAGTGAAGTCC
This sequence comes from uncultured Saprospiraceae bacterium, assembly GCA_937928045.1. GTDB lineage: Bacteria > Bacteroidota > Bacteroidia > Chitinophagales > Saprospiraceae > JABDJM01. Next base: position 9,395 of record CALFWO010000055.1, read on the forward strand.
GGACCAAAATGACATTCGAAGCAGTTGAAATCATCAGAAATGAAAATATCCCGACCTCTTATTTGTGAAGCACTAATTCCACTATCATCTATATCATTGAGCCATAAATCCATTGGTGCACTTCCATCACTTTCTAAGCTTTCTACGAACCGCGCAATAGCATCGGTAATATTTTTAACATCAGGAGGAGCGGTATAAATATTGTTGAATAATTGAAAATAGTTTTCATTGTTTCTGATTCTCAGGATGGCAGAATCTATAGGTAAGTTCATCTCAATTGAACTTTCAATCGGAACTACAACTTGATCTGTTAAACTTGCTGCACGACCATCATGAAAGAAGAATGGTCGGCTAGCCATGTTCATGACCGACGGCGTATTGATGAGCCCAATGCTATCATTTACACCTAATGAAAATGCTTTATTATCTGCATACGCAAATTCTGGTTGATGACAACTTGCACAAGAAATGGTTCGATTTGACGACAAAATGGGATCGAAGAAGAGCTTTTCTCCCAATTCAATTTTGGTTTTAACTTCTATGTCTTCCATGTAGGTATTCTCCTCGGGCTGAGTAATCCATCCAGCAGAAATAAGCAGCGCACCAATAAAAGTTCCAAAGAAGTATTTCATTCGCAAATGACCTAGATTTTCGAATTTTCAATCGAATAACAAAATTAAAGGAATTCTCACTATAGATTCCTATATGAATTGTTAAAGACAGATATCGTTCTTAGAAAGTATTCGATTCCTAATACTCAACAAATTTTAAAATCTACCTGATAGTTTGTTCCTTTTGTCGAAAAAAGCATGGATTTAGGCCGATCTTTCCGTTTCTTAGCAACTGGCTAGACTGGCCATTCATCAAAATTATTACGACTTATGAAAATGTTCAAATTATTACTATTAGGTTTATTATGCATCGGATTTTCAAGCGTTCAAGCGCAAACAGCCGAAGAGATCGTTGCCAACTATTTTGAAAGCATCGGAGGAATAGAAAACTGGGAAAAGCTTGAAGGCATGCAGATCGATGGCAAAATGAAAATGCAAGGAATGGAAATAGGACTTAAAGTCGTTTCTTTAAAAGATGCTAGGCAGTATACCAGTATTAATTTTCAAGGCCAGGAAATGAAGCAAGGCGTATATGATGGTACCGATATGTGGGGCATCAACTTTATGACAGGACAACCTGAAAAAATGGACGCTGAGGCTGTAAAGGCATTTTCTGCTAATGAAGCAAAAGATTTCCCTGACCCACTTTTTAACTGGAAAGAAAAAGGATATCAATTGGAATTGTTAGGCAAAGAAACAATGGAAGGAACGGATTGCTTCAAGGTAAAGTTGACTAAGAATCCAGTAGTCATGAATGGCAAAGAAACAGAAGTTGTTTCAATATATTATTTCGATACTGAAAACTTCGTTCCAATCGCTGAAGAAATGGTTAGTGGATCAATGATGCAAGGCCCTCCTGGAGCAGCACCGCAAAAGATGATTTCTACTTTTAGTGATTACCAAGAAGTGGATGGGCTTTATATTCCATTCTCTAGAACAATGCCTCAAGGATCTATGGTAATAGAATCTGTAACTTTCAACCCTGAAGTTGATGATGCAGAATTTGAAATGCCAGAAGTTAAAGTGGCTGAACCAGCACCTAAACAATAGGCGTTTAATCAAACCATTTTTTTCTTATCAAACCTCCTCGAAACTATGAGAATATCACTCCTAAGTATACTATTCCTATTCGCCAATTTATTTGCAGCAAATGCTCAAGATGAGCAAGTAGTCCTAAAGGGCAATGAATTATTTGGAAGCTTATCTGCTCGACAAATCGGACCAGCGTTGATGAGTGGAAGGGTAACAGACTTAGAAACACATCCGTCAAATAACAGAATCATCTATGCTGGAACAGGCGGAGGTGGTGTTTGGAAAAGTTTGAACGGAGGCGCAACTTTTAATCCGATCTTTGATAAATATTGTCAATCAATCGGATGCGTTGCCGTAGATCCACAATCACCAGATAAAATCGTTTGGGTAGGAACCGGTGAAACTTGGACAAGGAATTCAGTTTCCGTGGGAGATGGTTTGTATCGGTCTGGAGATGGAGGAACGACTTGGAAAAAAATGGGCTTCGAAAATTCTGATAGAATTGCAAGCATCGTGATCAATCCAAATAATTCCGATGAAGTCTATGTCGGAGTACTTGGAGCCCTATGGGGAGATAGCGAAGATCGTGGGTTGTATAAAACGACCGATGGCGGAGCGACCTGGGAAAAGATTCTTTATGTTGATCAAAAAACGGGATGTACTGATGTCATCATGCATCCAAATAACCCAAATGTACTTTACGCCTCTTTTTGGGAATTCAGAAGAACCGCTTGGTCATTTAATTCCGGTGGATTGACTTCAGCCTTATATCAATCTAACGATGCTGGAAAGACTTGGAATAAGATTCACAATGGTTTTCCAAAAGGGAAATTAGGAAGAATAGGAATCGCAATAGCGCCCTCTGCGCCAGATATTATGTACGCTGTTATCGAAGCCGAAAATAAATCTGAAAGTGGGTTGTACAAATCAACAGATGGTGGCGGAAATTGGGAATTGAAAAATGGAGATTTCGGATTAGTCGTTCGACCATTTTATTTTTCAAGAATTGTAGTTGATCCAAGAAATCCAGATGTTGTAGTGAAAGGTGGTTTATCCGGATCGATTTCGCGTGATGGTGGAAACACTTTTAAAGGGCTAGGACAAATGCATTCCGATATTCATGATATCGCTTTTGATATTAATGATTCGGATCGAATGTACGCGGCAACAGATGGAGGAGTATATCGATCTTGGGATGGCGGTGCAAAAATGGAAATTGTTGAAAATATTTCTGTTTCTCAATTTTATCATATCAGCACGGATGACGCCAATCCTTACAATGTTTATGGAGGATTGCAAGATAATGGTTCTTGGTATGGACCTAATTCCGCACCAGGTGGTGTGCAAGCCAGGCATTGGAACAGTGTCGGAGGTGGTGATGGGTTTAGAGTATTAAGGCATCCTACTAAGAATATCATTTATTCTGAGATGCAAGGCGCCATGAATGTTTGGAGATATGATGTAGATAAAAAAATCGTAAACACGATTCAACCTTACGCTGCAGAAGGTGATCCGAAATTACGATTCAATTGGAATCCGCCAATCGCAACTAGTGATAACGCGCCAGACAGATTGTATATCGGAACGCAATTCGTTCATGTATCCAACGACATGGGTTCTACTTGGAAAAAGATCTCTGGTGATCTAACTACGAATGACAAATCAAAACAAGATCAAGCGGCCTCTGGAGGATTGTCCACGGACAATTCTGGTGCTGAAAATCATTGTACTATTTTTACTATCGCAGAATCTTCTTTGGATGAAAATGTAATTTGGGTTGGAACTGATGATGGGAACGTTCAAGTTACTCAAGACGGTGGGAAAAATTGGACCAATACCATTTCCAATATTTCTGGACTTCCGAAAAATACTTGGTGTTACCACATTGAAGCCAGCGTTCATAATAAAGGAACTGCTTATGCTGTGTTTGATGGACATACTACAAACGATAAAAAAGCTTACGCCTATAAGACTACAGATTTTGGAAAAACATGGAAGTCTATTATTTCCGATGATGTAGAGGGATTTGCAAGAAATATTCAAGAAGATTATGTTGATGAAAACTTACTTTTCTTAGGAACTGAATTTGGTTTGTATGTAACGCCAAATGGCGGAGAGAGTTGGTCAAAGTTTACGAATAATATGCCATCGGTTGCAGTACACTACATTGATTTGCAAAAGCAAACCAATGATATTGTAATGGGAACGCATGGAAGGGGAGTGATCATTATTGATGACATCAGTCCACTCAGAAATTTGACGCAAGATATTTTGACAAAGAATGTTCACTTCTTCCCGACGGAATCAACAGAGATGTACGAGGAGGCCGGATTCTCAGGAGTGTTTGGTTCAGAGACAAAATTTGTTGGAGAGAATCCAACACGAGCCGCAAAGTTTATTTACTATTTAAAGAAGCGACACACCTTCGGTAAAATGAAGTTGGAAATATTTGATCAGCAAGATCAATTTGTTACTTCCATTTCTCCTGGGAAATCCAAAGGCATCAATGTGGTGAATTGGAATTTCTTAAAGGCACCTCCAGTTATTGCAAAGGGTAAAACATTAAGTTTTGCCGGGTTTACTTCGCCTAGAGTTCCAGCCGGAACCTACAAAGTGAAATTGACTAAAGGAAAAGAAGTCTACGAATCTTCCATTGAATTGACATATGCGAAAAATGGAATCCCTGTGATGAGTCGTAAAGCCCAAGAGGTATTGACCGCAAAACTTTATGATTTGACAGAAGATCTGGCATATGATGTTTATGAAATAGACCATTGGATCAAGCAAGGAAAGAAAGTATTGAAGGATGATGAGAACAGCGAAAAATTAGTCGCCCCACTGATGAATAAATTAAATGAATTAAAAGAATCCTTGGTGATTACTACAGGAGACAATTATGTTGGAACTGCAGAGAATCAACTGCGTGAAAACATAGCAGATCTCTACGGGAAAATCGCTTCTAATTACGATAAACCTTCAAGCTCAGATTTAGCAACTTTTGATCTTTTGAAAAAGCAATACGATGAAAAGAAGTCAGTCTTGGAAATGATTAAGAAAAAAGACTTGGCTAAGTTTACAGACTACTGTACCAAGCAAGAAGTAAAACTTAGAACTCAAAAGTCAAAAGAAGACTTCTTGTCTAAGTAGCAATTGTGTGGGCTGCTAATCACCAAATCGAAATACTGCTAGGTGAAAATTAGTCCAAAAGATTGTAATCTTTTTAATGACCATTATAGTGTTCATGTTATGCAAGAGAAGCATTTTTTGAGCATTATAATGGTCGTTTGGTTTTTGAGAAATTGTAACTTGCTGTGTTGGTATAGACTCTGGTCGATTGTTAAGGAGATTAGCGTTCTAATGGCTTGTTTTCTATCGTAAGTATTTTGAGATTTTAATTCAGCAAAATGTTATACAATTAAAAAGGGTCTTGAGCTATTAGCACAAGACCCTTTTAAAGTTCGTAATAAAGTTTTTATTGTTTGTTTATTTTCGTTTTTCCGCTTTCAAGCTTACCTTGAAGTTCTTTTAGTTTGCCCTCTGCCACTTCAATTTTTCGCTTACGGTCAGCATATTCTTTTTCATCTATTTTTTTCTCCTTTTTATCTTTTTCAAGTTTTTCCTTGGCTACTTTGATTTTACCCTTGGCACTTTTTACAGTGGAGTCACTATCAACAATCACCTTCTTAACTTCCTTCTGTTTAACTTCATAATTTTGGCGCACTTCTGCTGCTCGAGCTTGACCAAATTCTTTGCCACTCAATTCTCCTTTATTTTTGCCATAGGCATTCCCCTTACTTTTAGCAGCCGTTACTTTTGTACCTTTATCTTTATCTTTTTCCTTATTTTTACCTTTATCCTTACCAACATCAGGTCTGAGCTCTTCATCATCGGAATTAGCATCTCCGACCTTTTTCCCTTTCCCAGAATTTTCTTTTCCTTTTCCTTTTAAATCGGATCCATTATCATCGCCCTTTCCGTCTAGTCCATCTTGACTTTTTTCCTTTTTTCCATTTCCAAATTTCTTTTTATTTTTTCCATTCCCTTTTCCTGTATGCTCCAAGGAATTCTCCACTTCAACTTCAGCATCATTTACACTATCATCTAAGGATTCCTTAATTTTTCCTTTCGCTTCTTTCTTAGCTTGCATTCCTTTTTGTTCAATCTTTTCAGCTTTCTTCAATTGACCTTTGCCTTTGCCTTTGCCGGGTTGTGCAAAAGTAGTCGTTGATAAAAGGCCCATCAAAAGGAAAAGAAAGAGGCCTTTCAAGCAGGTTTTATTCAAATATTTCATGTTTCAATAATTAAAATTGTTAAAGTTCTAAATCAAGGAGAGCCGATTCCAGCTCTTGCTTTGAAATTTCTATTGATTTTTGTGTATTGTCAAGAACATTGATCAGGGAGTCTAATTGTTCAACTTCAATTTTTTCAGTTTGATCAGGTTTATTTTCATTTGATGAGCATCCGAATAATAAACCTATAAATATTAAAAGTAGTAAATCCCTCATTACTTTATTGTTTTGGAAATGTTAGATGTGGTTTCATAGTTTAGACTCAAAATACCTGAAAAAGTAACGTATGGAATAGCAATTATGCAAGAATTGAAGCAAATTTGTGGGATACTTTATATTTTCAGAGGTCATTTAATAAAGAGTTTAGCCTCTTAATTTCAGAAAATACCTACTGTTTAACTCACTGCAGTAATTAATATACATTTTTTGACAGCTCAATTAATTAAAGATTTCTCTTTTATTTGTACGATTCTTCATTGTTTTAATCTAGACCGATTTCAAGCGACGCATTATTTTATATGCGATAACGGTTACGGAGTAAGTGACGTACGAGGAACGAGTATGTCATCGTTGCTGCTTGTTATCTTTTTTTCTCTAATCAATTGTTCCACAATTATCAAAGTATCCTTAGAGAAGATGTTCGTGTTATATTGTTGTATTTCGATTAATTGCTCAACTGATGGAGTATCTTTTGAATGAACTAAGGATGCTTTCTTGCTGTTCTCTATACACTGAGCTTTCTAGTAGGTCATACCCATAGATTGAGACAATATTAATTTAGGTTAACAATTAATTATGATGCGGTATAGCCTTTCTCATATCGGGCAGTGCAAAGTTTGTTTGTCCATTACCTCCGAAAGTTGTTCCTATAAATGCAAATAATAACGGGTAAGTAGAAATATTCACCAACTGTCCATCGCATGGCAGCAATCCAGAAGGAACGTAATTGGGGTAAGAGAATAGTTTTATTTCACCAAGCAATATTCCTTGTTGAACGGTTGTACCTATATCACTGGGAGTTAATCCATCTACGGCTATATAGTATTTCATAGAACTAACTCTGTTGATCCGCTTTCCATACGGGAATTCCAGATCGGTACTACCATTTGTCTTTAAATCCTCAATAAAAACTTTATCATTTAAAGCCGAGATAAGATTATCGCCATTATCTGTTTCTACTTTGAATACCAGAGTATCTGCAGCTGTGACCTTTAAATTTACCTTTCCTTGGAAGTATCCTGCATAGTTACCAATGGCGACGTTGGCAGTACCAGTACTTAAACCAGTTCCTACATTCAGTCCAATGAGGATATTTTCCTAATTGTTTGGAAATTCAAGAGCGGTCAGACCACCATTAGTTTTCTTAATGACTACATGCGATTGTCCTAGTAGAAAGTTAGTGCTGGTAAAAAGAATTAGTAATACTAAAATAACTTTCTTCATGATTTATGCTTTTGTAATTCAAAGATGAAAGTAACTATGGCCCTGTACAACACCCAAATGGGTATTTTTAATAGGAATAAATTTTTTTTTTAGGCAAAACCTGATTCAGATATTAAGAGCAATGAAATTTTATGTATTCTTTTTAATCATTGGCTTTTGTCATTCCGATTGCAGGGAATCGAAATCGTATTAGATTCTTTTGTGTCCAGTATAATTCTTGAGCGTAAGTCCTATGCAATTTAATACTGAATAACGTCTTCAATTGTGATTGACTTCGTGTGTTTTACACATCACTAGATTTCAAATTATTTTTTATTTTCATCCGATGATCTGAAACCAAAGTAATTACTACACAATTTCAAAAACAAATCAGCAAACGTCGTTTATACGAACGAAGAATTGTCGAATAAGTAATTACTAAACAATCTCATGAATTTATCCTGAACTATCGTTAGCAGCACGAAGAGCATTTGATTGAGTAATTACTAAACAATTCCATTAGTGGAATATTTTCCCCTATGTTCTATTTCAATTTCACCACTTTCCTTAGTATGAATATTTAACCGTTATCAAATTGAAACTGAGTAATAATTTGTTAGAAGACTATTAAGAATTTCAAACTCTAAATATTAATTTTTTTTTCATCTTAGCTGATAACGCTTACGCGAGATGTGACGTGCGAGGAAGGAGTATGTCATCATGACGTCTGTTCTCTGCTGGCATTAATTAGTAAGATCTAATGCGGTATTCAATTTTCCTATTTTTTGGGGTTTAACTTTTAGCTCTCTGACAACTGAGGTACGATGATGACAGTGTGCTAAAAGTTGTGGCCAAAGTTATCTGTCATCTAAGAATAAAATCCCTTGTCTGCTGATATGTCTTGATAATTTCGATTGTACTTCTGATAATAGTTGTTGACGTGCTCTAAATAATGGGTTAAGGTATTTTAAATTAGCTGCTTTGTTACTTGTAAAAAAATAGCGATAATGCAATACCATAATACAACTCCTATCGTCAAAAATAAATTTAGGTGAAATGAAAATAGCTTCTGATTTTGTGTCTATATAGTCTAAATACTTTGAATCTATTATAATGCCTTTTACGCATCGATTATATTCATATTTATTTTGAACATAATCGCATAGAGGTGTTGCAGAAATATAAATTCTTTTCCATGAATTTCTAATTTCCTTTCTTTTTGATGAAGAATATTTATTAATAATCTTGTTGACTTGAGCATGTGTCTTGTCTTTTATTTCATCTTCTGTCAATTCATTTTCAATTTGAGATCGATTAAAAGAATTGTTAAGTAGTTCAAGAAAATTTGATTCTGTTTTTGTGTTTTTGTCTTCTATTACAGCGCCAGGATATTCATACGATTCAATATCATCCGAAAAAAGCAACTTTCTATTAATTGAATGAAATGATTCAAGTTTAGATATTTCGGAATCTGCTATACTTAATTCTTTAGCATTATCTATTTCGTTTGAATTAACATACTTTTCCAATGTATCATTTACCAAATATGTTAAAGAGTTGTATGCACTCTTTATTTTTTCAGAAGGATTTTGTCCAAAGAAAGCTTTACCCGAATAACTTATGCCTAATTTATTTATCAGGTGATTTGCATTATCTTTCCAGCTGTCGAATGAGTGATACGCACTGAATATCTCTTGCAATGTTTTATCTGTTGCCCTATGAACTTGATTTTCCCAATTTAGTAAATATGAGTATGACAGTTCTGTGCTAATTATTTTATTCAGTTCTTCTATAATATCAACTTCTGTTTCTTCTTCTTCAGAAGCATAGTTTGGGTAAAAATCTGACTTGACAAATCCTTTAATACTTATAGGTTTTCTATCTTTTAAATCATTTTCAAATAAGCTACTTACTAATTCTCCGTGTTCCTCTTGATGTCTACTCCAAAAAATTAAAACGTAAGGAAAATTTTGAGGTGATATAACTTTCTTTAAGACACTAAAAAGAACACTTCTTAACTGCTTTATGTCTGGATTTGCGGCTTCATTTATTAAGTTTATGTCAAGAAAAAGAACTCGAATATCATTATATCTCCCATTTTCTTCTGGGAGGTAGTTCAAATCATTGCCTTTGTAAAAAACATATGGCATTTGATTCTTAGACAAAGATCTCATTAGAGGTTGTGCTTGATCAATATTATCATCAATAATGGCAATTCTACCGTTTAAAGGAATATTCATTTGTTATTTTTTAAATGCAAGAACAATAGTTGCTCCTTTTTCATACTCAATTGGCAATTCAAATTCGCCTTTTTCAGGAAAAAGTAATCTCCCTTTTTGTGCCTCCATAATTTCACTTGCAATGTGCAGACCTAAACCCATTCCACCAGGTTTTGCAGAAACGAAAGGTTCTGATATATTATCTGTTGGTATTAAAAATCCAGTTCCATTATCCGCAATTATGAGATTAATAAATTTGTCTTCTTCTATTAAATCTATAAGGATTTTCTTTTCATATATTTCTTTATTTTCTTTTGCCTTGAAGCCTCTTTGGTCTAACCAATAAATAGCATTGTCAATGATATTCATTATGCTTCCTATCAACAAATTTTTAGCAATTTTAATTTTCTGATTTCCAGTATAAGTTTTATAGGCTTTTTCAATGGAAATCTTATGAGATAAAAGTCGATATTCTATATTAAACAAAGATTGTTCAATAATCTTAGATATATTAATTGTTGTTTGATCTGTCTTTCTAATAATTTCAGAATATCCATCAATTAATGAAGATAAATGTTCAACTAACTTTAGAACTCTTTCCGAAGCTTTTTCTGCTTTAACAACTTGTAAAATTTCGTATATGATTTTTTCAATTTCATGAACAACTACAGACATACTTAAACCAGCTCCAGCTGCCTTCAATAAATTTTCACTTAATAATTTATAATCAGTTTCAATTTTATTGAAGTATTTGATAATGCGTCCTTTAGTATCTATTTTTTTAACTTTCTTTTCAACATATTTTCTTGCTTCATCAAGAGTTGACATTACAGGAGATGACTTGGGGGTTGGGCCATATAATTCTTTTAGTTTTCGCTTGTCTATATCTCTTAGTATTTCAACGAATTCAATAGAATGTATGAGCGAAGCTCTAAACATTTTATAAGAGTCATTTTCTACGAATCCTTCTCTATTGGTCTTTTCAATTAAATTTTTACTTGTCTTTCTGTCTAATGAAACCGCCCCAATAATAATGTTATTACTAATTCGCTTTGAGGGTTGTTGGAAACGTCTATAATCAAGACCTAACCAGTCATTCTCTGGTTCTCCATAATCATAAACTCTTAAACCATCTCTAAAAACTTTAACTCCTCCATTTGAATTGAGATATTTTCTAAATCCAGTTTTATCAGAAACACCCATTTTGAGAACAAATGAATCACGATCAAAGACGTATCCCTCAAATTTAATTCGACCTAATTCAATTCCCTTTTTATTTAGATTTATTTCCCGCCCCTGTAACTCATCATATTCTTTGGTATATTTAATCGTTTTGAAATTTTCTATTAGAGGGTTGGATTCAATAACTTCTTTAGGATTCAATTTTGTCATAGTATCCCAAGGAATAAAATTGTATTGAAATTTCACTATTGTATTTCCTTCTAAAATAAGATGGAATTTAAATAGAGCATAATCTTTTACCTCTTCCCATTTCAAAAGACCATCAAACCATTTTGGTTTATCAAATATGTCAAATGCTGGCTTGAAAGTATCATTGATTTCAAACGGAGAGGCCAAAGCTGTTATTGATCTCTTTACTTCTCTGGCAATTCCACGCTCCCATTTTTTTCGTAGATTTGAAATAACAATGTTAGTTCCTGTTTTACCATCTTTAAAAATTTTAGGTTCATTTCGTTCTATTATGGCAATTGGAACTTCATCTAAATATTTATACTTCTCAAATTCTGTCCAATCTATACGTACAAAAACCTCATTTTCGTTTTTTGCCTTTGTAGTCATTTCAATGACATTACCTAATTTGTGAACACCAAATCGTCCTATCCCTTTTTCTCCGATTGGTAGTCTATTGTATTTAGGAGAGGTTTCTAATTTTTTAATTTTTTGAGTTTTAAAATCACTGCCCGGCTCTAACCAAACATTTTCAACTATTTCAGTACTCATGCCATATCCATCATCTTCTATAATAATAATACCATTTATTTGATCATCAACATGTTCCATATAAATGTTGACAAAGCTAGCATCAGCATCATATGAATTTTTCACAAGTTCAACTAAAGCAATACTTTCATTTTTGATCAACTGATCTCCTAATTGCAACAGAAGCCTCGCACGTGGTTTAAACTTAACTGGGATTTCTTTATTTTTCCCTTTATGTTTTAATACATCTGCCATAATATATTTTTCATTTCTTTTGCAATTGCATTAGCCATTAACGGAGGAACAGCGTTGCCAATTTGTCTAAATGCGGCAGAACGAGATCCTTCAAAATAGAAGTCGTCGGGAAAGGATTGAATTCTTGCTGCTTCTCTTACTGAAATCGAACGGCATTGTTTTATATCAGGGTGGATATAATAATGTCCATCTTTAGCAATGTGAGCAACTACGGTGTGAGAGACTCCTTGCCCATTTACAACCTTGTACCTATCAGTAAATGATGTTTCGTTTTTATGGGTTTTCAATTCTTTTGGTAAATCTGGATATCTTAGACGTTCTTTATTTTTATTCCATTTTTTTAAGGCTGTTTTATAAATTTTTAAATCTCGATCATTGTGTGGTCGAGAAATATGTTGAGTAACAAAATCAACTCCATTTCGCAAATTAAACTTATCCAAATAGACATTATTAGGCTTTGTATATTTAGCAATTTGTAAAGCGTCACCTGGTTTTAACTTTGGTAAATCTTGAAAAGCATCATTAACAGTAAAATTTCCTATTGTTTTTTGTATTAAAGGAAAGCCATTATCAATATTCTTTTTCCATCCGACAATAATTATTCTTTTACGAGCTTGAACCACTCCATAGTCGGCGGCATTAAGCGTATCATGATAAACTTCATAGCCTATCTTGCGAAAGTATGCTTTGAGGTTTTTAAAGTGTCGTCCCTTATTTGCACTCAAGAGCCCAGGTACATTTTCAAATACAAATGCTTTAGGCTCATATTTTTTCAAGAATCTTCCATATTGTATATATAGCTTGTTTCTCGGGTCATTCTCAATATTTTCATGGTGTCTCCCGAGCAAAGAATATGCTTGACATGGTGGACCACCAATTATTAAATCCACCTTTTTCTTCTTTAAGGCTTTATCTATTTCTACAAAAATTGACTTTATAGTATCGTCTTTTATTTCAACATTTAGGACTGAGTCCAAAATTTCTTTTGGGACTTTATCATAGAGTTCTTTTCTTGAAATTGCTCCTTTTAAGTAATCTAAATAATAATCTTTTTTATCATTTTTGATGAGGAAATGATATGCAGCTCTTGTTTTTATTGAGTCACAAGCGTATTTATCCATTTCAATATGCGAAATTGAATTAAATCCAGCCTTAATAAAACCTTCTGACATTCCAGATGCACCTGAGAATAAATCGATGAAATTGATTTCTTTCATTTTATTTATTCAGATTTAGATGTCCATAAATCTTTTCAAGAATATCAGTTGGATTGGCATCAATAGCTAAAGAAATAAGATACAATTCCTCAGCTTTTAATTGAGTACTGTCTTTTGTGCTTAACAAGCTCAATCTTGATTTTGCAATTCCCGTTTTCCTAGAAACCTCAGCTTTATTTATAGATTTATCAGTAAAGTATTTGCCTAGGTACGTCATAAACTAATTTATTGATGTTGCACAAAGCTAACCAAAAGTTACGATTATTATATATTTTGTTTCGAAATTCACAACATTTATGAATGAGGGTTATTCGTAAAAGCAATGTGTCTGCAAGACTCTTTGCTTTTTTGAGGGTTGGTGTTTTTTCTTTTCCTTGCTTGCAGAGAACTTTTATTTTACCGCAACATTCATCAATGAAAAGTGAACCAATATCTTAATCTTAATCTTAATGGTTAAATCACTATTGAGCGGGGATTAGATTATTTCCTATCCTTTTCGCAAAATCTTAATTGCCGCTGAAGAATACTCCTTGGCTGCCATTGCAAATTTGGCCATTCTAGGATCAGAAGTATCTCCCTTAAGATAACGTTGATAAAGCTGTTGAAGAATAATGGCAGTTTTATAATAAGCGAATGATTCGTACCAAGAAATGCGATCCATTTGGAATCCAGTAAGCTCAGCATATCGATCAATGAGAAATGCTCTTTTTGGGAAATTTCCTTTTAGTAAAATGGGCATTTCTTCGGAGAAATATTTATTGGGCCAATAGCCTAGGGTAGAGCCAAAGTCAAACAATGGATCGCCAATAGTACACATATCCCAATCGAATACCGATGTGATCTCGTCTGGGTTGTCAGGTTGGAATTGACAATTGTCAAATTTAAAATCATTGTGAATTATGGAAACGGCTTGCGGTGTAGGAATATCCTTTTGCAAAAGTTGATGAAGCGTTTCCATGTCTTTGTTCTCCTCTGTTTGTGAAAGTGTCCAACGTTGTCCCCAGCCTTTCAACTGACGTTCTGCAAATCCTTCCGGCCTTCCAAGTTTATTTAACTCAGCAGTATCGACATTCACCTGGTGTAAAGCTGCCTGGGATTTGATCAGTGCTAAAGTGCAACGTTCTTCTACATCCTGCAAGCCAATAAAACATGCCGGTAGTTCGTAACGAAGCACAACCCCCGTGCGTCGCTCCATAACCACGAATTTCGCCCCAATAATTGATTCATCTTCACAATAGCTAAATGCCCTTGGCGCTGCCGGATATTGTTTGTAGAGTTTAGAAAGCACACGAAATTCTCGCTTCATGTCATGAGCACCGGGAGCAATTTTTCCGAAAGGCGGTCGACGGAGCACCAACTCTCTTTCTCCAAATTTAAACAGATAAGTAAGGTTTGCATGGCCGCCATGAAATTGTTTAACAGACATCTCTCCGGAAAGACCTTCAATAGTAGAACGCAAATATTGCTCGATATTTTCAAGTTGCAATTCTTCTCCTTTTCTAATGTCTTTGGCCTTGTCCATATTTATTCTTTGTGCTGTGAATATGGGGAAAAAGTTGAAGGTGACCAAGCTTGAGTTTATACCATTTGTTTTTCTCCGTATTTTATCAACTTAAGTTACTTTCTTAAAAATCAAAATGCCAGCAATATTAATTACATCTTACAGTTAAAGAAGAGAAACAAAACGCTAAACTGAATAAATGAAACGATCAGCGCTACTGATTTGTCTGTTTCTAATTTTTTCTGGAAATCTATTATTGGGTCAGGTTAGTCATAGAATTGCTGGTGGTCCTTTGTGGAGTAGTTTTCAAACAAGCAACCAACTAAGCCAAGAACTTAATCTAAGCCCACACAAAGGATTTTCTATTTCAACTGTTGCTCTTTTTTACACAGATCATAAACTAGTTCCATACATTGGATTTGGAATGAATAGTCTTGGGGCTGTTTCAAATGAAATCATACCTGGTTTTCAAGATACGGATGACACTGTTATTAAATTGGCTAATTTGTTTTTAGAAATACCTGTTGGTGTTAACTATTTTCTAGGTCAACAAAATTATGGGTTCTATATTGGCCTTGGTCTTGCTCCCAGTTATACGACCAGAGTTTTTTTGTCAAGGAAGCGAGAAACTTCTTATGATCCAAAAGAATGGCAAATGTCAGACGATTTATTAGGAAACCAAAGAAGGTTGAATTTAAATGCCAATGTAGGTGTCGGTTTTCATTTTTCTAGTTTGAAGGGTTTGGTAATAGAAATAAAAGGAAAATCTCAATTGTTTGATTATTTGCCAAGATCTACTTTTAGGCTCGTTCACTACGCTTTGGGAATAGCAGCAGGAGTAGTGATTTAAATTCGAGGTTATTGATATTTTACATTCTTCAATAAGATATTGGTATTTTTGAAAATAGAAATTATATAAATGAAACGATCGCTCTTCCTTATTTTGATACTCTTTTCTTTTTCAAGAAATCTGTTATTTGCACAAGTAGGCCTTCGAGTTGAAGGTGGACCAAACTTGAGTAATATCAATTCCACGCTTTATGACAATTCAGATTTTAAACCAAGTTTTAAAACTGGATTCCAATTTTCAACTGTTGCTATATTAAGACCCGAAAGTAAACTGCAATTCTATCTTGGAGTAGGAATTGGGAATCAAGGAACGGTATCCGAACTTTTAAGAGATGATCTTCGTTTTGCAAATGGCAGTACTATTTCTTCCATGATTGGATTTGAAGATATAGAGCAAATTTATAGTAAAAATATTTTCTACTTGCTCGAAGCTCCTATTGGAATGAACTATTATTTTAACCAATCGACAAATGGTTTATTCCTCGATATAGGCTTTTCCCCAACTTACTCATTGCAAATTGTAAGTAGATCAATCACAGAATTTAAGGATGGACGCAGAAGAAAAGAGGAATTCCCTACAGTGGTTGAAAATACCAATAGATTTAATGTGAATGTCAGATTGGGAATTGGCTATCAATTAAATAAACTCAGGATTTCATTATTTGGAGAATCCGAAACCAGAAATAGAGGCAATTATTTATTCAAATCTTATTTTTATCGAACTGGATTGTCTATTGGCTATAAACTTTTAGAGAAATAATTGAACCGGCATGAAAGAATCAATTCTTGGTTTGATTTTTTTAAGTTTTTTCTATACTAAAATCATTAGTCAAGTTGATTTTAAATCTTAGTTGGATCAAAGTGGTGCAATTCATCAAATAAGTCAATTAGTGATCTTTATACTGGATTCAATGCAAGTGCATTAGTGGGACTTAATCCGGCCAGTACTTTTCAAACATATGAAGGATTGGAACTGAGTACATATGGAGTCTCTGGTGAGGGGATTGAAAATTTAGTTTTTTACGACGATCTAGATATTAATTTCAGTAATCCTATTTTTGAAAGGAATAAAATTATGAGTGAAATATTGCTAGTTTAACTATCAGTGGGCATTTACTATTATTTTAACGAGCCGAATCAAGGGTTGTTTTTGGATGGCGCAGTTAAACCTCAACTTGCACTTAAAGAACGAAGTATATCTATCTATAGAAATTTTGATCAGGAAAGGATCGTTTCCAAATCAACCATTCCAAATCAAAATAAACGATTTAATGTTTCAATTAAATCGGGGCTAGGGTATGAATTAGAAAGCGTTAATCATCTTTCGATTCAAGTCCTTTGGAGAGATTCATACATTCAAATGGGCAACACAAGGTTCCAAAGATTTCTACTATGCCTTTGGAGTATCAACTGGAACGAAGTTTTAAGCAAAGTCATCTAAGCCATCTCCCAAAAATTTGGCAACTGCCTTTCGGTTTTCAATATCCCTCAAACCTTTACCATGTACATTTCCTCCAAACAATGGAGGAAAGCTGGGGTGGATTTTTCCAGGCCTGAAATCTAGTTGACCATCAAGTCCCAAAGCCATATCATTCTCTGGACCAAGAATAGGATCAGCAACCAATCGTTCAAAAGTAATCCAAATGGCGTTGGTGGCTTTGTAATTATTGACAAGATTATAGAATACAGTGTCAATAGGATCCGAAATTATATTTTTAAATCTGTTGCTTTGTTTGTTCTGAATATCAAGGCCTGGCAATTTTACAATAACATCTAAGGTTAATGATAAAATAAATTTAAGCGGCCCATTGATGCCAAACAATTTTGCCATATTCGTCAGGTAAGCCTTTGCGCCTAGTTTGTCTTTGAAGTAATCTGAAAAGCCTCCAGAAACGATACAAACTTTATCCACCTCAAATGGAATATTTGAACTCGGTTGGCAAATGTACTTTGCTAATAATGATCCACGACTGGCACATAGGATGGCCACCGGTTGTTCGAATTTGAGTGAATCAAAAAACAAGAATTTCCTGAATTGTTCAACATTCATTTTCGGGTCATGTAAAACCGTTTCGTGTTCCAATGTGATGATCTGCTCATATTGAACAGCATTGTTTTTTTGAACACGTCTCAGGTAATCAAAGAAATGTGGGTGCTGTCCAATTTTAGTATCTGTTCCAGCATATAAATATTTGAATGAGCCGTGACCTTCCCGCTTGTGTTTTTTCTTAGATCTACCGTCAAAACTACCTTTAATAGTACCATGAAGTAGGATCAAGGTTTTTTTGGATAAATCTATCGTTGAAAGAATCTCGTGCCGCCCTAAGGGATTAAATTTCTTTTTAGAAAAATCATAATGTAATATTTCGTAGCGTTCATTTATTTTTTTTTCAATCCTTCGGATCTTTGAAAGTCCTCGTACAATTAAATGCGCAGCTTTTCCTTTGAGTTCATTCAATTTCCTTTTTACAACCCCAATAAATTTCTGAATCTTTACTCTAATCCAACGAAAAATTCCTTTCTTAGTTCGTTTGACTGCAGCTTCAATTACTTCTCCGGCTAACTTTTTCAAAGGCAAATAAATGCCATCGGGACGAATATCATCCGCGTTTTCTGCGATCAAAACTTCGGTAAAAATTACAGTCTTATTTTTATCCAAATACTCGACCTCTGTGATGGTGTCCATCGTATCGGCATGGACACTTTTAGGAATTAGCGCTGGACCAATAGATTTGCTTTGTAAAGGCTTTTCGTAAGCATCGAAAACCTTAATGCCATTTAGCGGTAATTGATCTTGGATCGTTTGATCTTCTCTGAATTGAATATCTACAAAGGTGTATTCAAATAATTCCTCTTCTTTAGAAGTGTCCTGAGCTTCAATTCTTACTTGCTTAATTTTTCCTTTAGCATCTTGCCCTAAATCTAAAGCTCCCGTCAAACCGTTCACAGGATTTTCGTTCAAGAGGGCATTCATCATCCCTTGGCGTTCGATTCTATTTTTCAAAGCTGATTTAGCCTTGGCCTTGCTGATTAATGGTGTTGGTAATGGCAATAGGCCATCTTGCGCAAGCAAATTTTTGGTTGCTTTTTGAGCATCGATAGACTTTGCTTTTAAGCGTAAAGATTTATCTTTCTTATCTTGAAATGAGAAAAGATCGGCCTCAGAATCGAAGTTGATAACAAAAGAATTTGGCATAGGGTAGTTTGGTTTTAAGGTTAAAAGTATCTCTATACAAAGAGTAGTTCTAGCTACAAATTGCATTAATAGCTTAATGAAATAAAATGGGAAAAGTAACCTAAATGGTGAGTTTTAAATAGGCTATTGACCGCTTAACCACCCATTTTTACCAGTTATATAGGCCAAATGTTTTAATACCAGAATAGTGGTTACTTGGCATTATTTTTTCTTGTAATATAAGGATAAACCAAAAAAACCTCATGCGATATTTACCCCTGCTACTAGTCATTTTAGTTTTTTTTTCCTGTAAGCCCGATCTGTTAACAATTGAGGAAGTCAACATCGAGTTGAATGATCCCGAATTTGCAGTACCTCTGATCAATTCAAAGGTCTCCATTCAAGATGCCTTGAATGAGTTTGATACTGGAGGTTTTTTGGATGTTGATGCAGATAATTTTATGACGCTGTATTATACTGGAGAGGTGGGATCTATCCCTGGAGTAGATATTCCTGAGTTAGATGATTTTGAATTACCAATTCCAGATACAACACTAATAGTTGATTTTGGAACCATACAGTCGGATGTAGATTTCGATTTCGCTGATGCAACTGCAGGAACAATGGAAATAAGTTTTTCCTCAAATCATATGGAGGATCTAACAGTTATAGTAACAGTTGAAAATCTTTCTAAAAATGGTGTAATTGTTTCTGAAACGATTCCTGTGCTTTATGACAATACAGCTACTCAGGAAATATCTAGAATGATAGATTTGAGTGATAGTCGTTTTGATTTGGAATCTGATAATATTGAAATTACTTACAGCTGTCGAAATGGTCTAAATGAACATCGTCCATTGACTGATTTAAATTTATCATTCTCTGGAGTTCAGTTGGATTACATCCAAGGGTATGTTGGTGAATTCAGTTTCGCGTTGCCAATAGATACATTAGTATTTGATCTATTTAGTGATGTAATCGGAGGAAACTTATTATTGGAAGATCCAAGTATTGCGGTAACATTGAATAATGGATTTGGAATTCCATTAGAAGTTAGCGCTGATACATTGGCTGTTGTAAACGAAAATAATGAAACCCTGTTTTTTAATTCTATTTTAGATGATGGAGTTTCCATTGCATTCCCAAGTATCAATGAAGTTGGAGAAACCAAGCCAACAACTTTCTTGTTTGATCAATCAAATTCAAATTTAGCTGAGGTTATCAATTTTAATCCGGGTAAATTTATTTATAAACTTAGAGCAACAACGAATCCGGAACAAGACAGTACTTTAAAAGGGTTTGTCTCATCACAAAGTTCAATAAGTGCAAGTATTGAGGCAAAATTACCTTTATGGTTAAGTGCTAATAATTTTGTGTTGGAAGAAACAGTCGATTTTGATTTTGAAAGTTTGGAGCAAATTGAACAAGCAGAATTTAAATTAATAACTGAGAACGGATTGCCGATTGCGTTAAATGTACAAGCTTATTTTCTAAATAGTAACAATGTTGTAATAGATTCTCTATTTTCAAATAGTGATGAATTTATAGTGGCGGCTGAAATAAATACTAATGGAGATGTTGTCGCTCCAGGAATTGGTGAAAAGATTCAACTTTTTGACCAAGCGAAATTTAACAACTTAGAGAATGCCACTCAGATTCGGCTGAGAACGGCTTTTGCGACATCAGATGCAAACAATAGTAGTTCAAGGTTCTATACTGATTATGAGATTGGATTGAAACTCGGTGTCAAGGCCGTGGTGAATCCTTAAATTATTTATATCACTATTTAATCTACCTCAAATCTCAAATCAACTATTATGTCAATCAATAATAAACTTAAGGTCTTAGTTGTCGCAATTCTATTCTGTACGCAATTAGTATCTGCCCAAATGATTTTGACAAATCATTTCTTTGACAATATCGCACAACATAATTTTTCTAATCCCGCACTTTTTGGAGATTTCAATGTCAGTGTTAATTTACCTTCTCCAGGAATTGGTTTTTCGAACAATACCTTTAAATTTTCTGATGTAGCTACCCAAAATGGCTCTGTCCTAAATGTGAACATGGATGAGATTATTAGTAGAACTGGAGCAGATGGATTTGATTTGGGGATTAGTAGCAACATTCAAACTTTCTCAGCTTTTGTTCAAACTAAGAAAATGCTCATTAGTTTGAATCACGGAGTAGATGTTGAAACTAACTTAAATATTTCAAAAGACTTTTTACAATTTTTCTGGGAAGGTAACGCCAGTTATATTGATCAAACAGCAAACCTAGCTCCTTATTTAAACATTAATGCTTCTCATCATATCGGACTTGGTTTTGCTTATAAACTAACGGAAAAATTGGCGTTAGGAACTAGATTGAAAAGGCACTGGGGACTAGCTACATTGTTTACACCTCCAGGAGAGACAAGCATCTATACAGATCCAGAATATTATCAATTAACGGCAACTACTGATTACACTATATTCACAGGCGGATTGTCTACTGACGGAAATACAATTGAAGATATTCTTGATTTTGATTTCGATCCAAAACCATTTACAAGTAATACTGGATTTAGTGTAGACTTTGGTGGAACATATAAGCTGACAGATCGAATTCAGCTTCGTGCTAGTGTGCTGAATTTAGGAAGCATTAAATGGACTGAAAATGTAAACGCAGTTCGCTCTCAAGGTACTTTTACTTTTGAAGGACTAGATCTAAAGCCGCTATTGGAAGATGGTAAAATTGATTTTGAAACATTGTCTGATTCTATTCAAGAAATATTTCAACTAACAACTTCTCAGGAATCCTTTAAAACAACTTTGCCTGCTAGATTTCTTCTTTCTGGAACTTATGCATTAGGCAAGGGATTCCAAGGAGGGTTGGTATTGTATGGAGAAAAAACTCCGAATCTATTTATGCCTGGACTGGGCGTGAGTATTAAGAAGGAATTTGGAACTGTATTCAGTATTGGAACGCAATATACTGCAATGAACGGAAGTCACAATGTTGGATTTATGTCGGCTTTGCGCTTGTTGCCGCTACAGATTTATATGGTTACAGACAATGTTTTGCCACTTTTCAACCCATTAAATACGCAAAGTTTTAATTTTCGAACGGGTGTTAATATCGTCATTGGAAATATTCAAAAACGCGTAAGAACAGCAGGGGAGAGAGAAGCCAAAGAGATTGCCAAAGCTGCTAAAAAAGAAGAAAAGAATGAATTGAAAAAAATGGATAAAAAGGCGGCTAAGGAATTTAAAAAATCGCAAAAAGAATCTAAAGGCCAAGAAAAGTCTTCAACTCCTGATGGAAAATAGAAAGTTTAAGTAAGAAAACAATCTGATTTATCGGGAAATCACAAACTTATCTTTAACTTTTTGTTTTCCATTGTCAATTTCAATATAGTATTTTCCACTTGGGAGATTTCCAATATCAACATTAGAGTTAATCTTTTGACCCTGATAGGTAATCTCATAGACTTTTTCTCCTAGCGTATTAAAAATGCTAATTTTGGATGATTCAAATTGATCCCAGGCCATTTTTATATTTAAATAAAGCTGGGTAGGATTAGGACTTATTATAAATGGAGAGCGTAAATTCTGCTGATTGGTATTCGAACTTAAGTCTTCAAGAACAGTTACATCTAAGTAATCTACCAACTGGACAAATATTTCATCATCGGTAGCATATGGATCGGTAACTATTAATCTTAATTTATAATTTCCAGGTTCGTCAAAAGTTACGGAAGATTGAATTGAATTATCATCGGAAAATTGGACGTTGCCTGGCCCTATGACCAAATCCCATTTTACTTCCCAGTTGTTTTCAGTAACACCATTTTTATCATAAACAGCATTCAGCACTTTTGATTCATTGGATACAATTTCAAAGTTGCTGCCAGCATCAATATAATAACCATTGGTTTCGTCAGTAAAAGGCCATGGAGGATCCTGAGTCGCTTCAAAATGACGCCGAAAAAACTCATAGCGATCATTTGACCATTCACTAGGATTGCCATGCTCACTAAGAGGACTGTGCCACATTATTTTTGGACCAGGAAGTTGATTGAATGCTGCAAAGCCTGTACTCGGCGGAGTTGTAAGGTCCTCATAAGACACAAAATTCATACTGGCGCCTTTGAAATTTTGTGCAGCGTAAATTCCATCATAATAATTTGTAGCACTTAGCGTCTGTTCAAAATGTGCCGCTGTTCCATTTGTAATATCACTGAAATATAAATAGTAAGGAAATCCGCATGGTTTCCCAAATTTGTATTCTGAATGTCCACACATGGTTGGAATAGATTGAAGCATTAAATTTACTCTCTCATCAATTCCGCCAACAAGCAAACTAAGACCTCCGCCCTGGCTATTTCCAATGACACAAATATTTTCCCCATCAAAATCATCGCGCGTATTCAAATAATCAATCATCCGAATACCTGCAATGATCGCATAGCGATAGTATATATTATTACGGTTTGTTGGATCATTTGGTTCATAGGCGTTAGGATCTGCTTGGTCAGGTGGTGTATTGTGAATAGAAATAGCAACTGCAATCATACCAGCTCTTTCAGCAGTAAATCGATCAGCTTGAACAACATTCGCTGAGCCTCCAAAAGGAGGGAGCATCAAAGAAGCTGGAAAAGGGCCTTCCCCTTTTGGCAATGTTATAAATCCATAAATTCTTCTATCGTCAATATGAGCTAAACTGATACTAAATGTTTCCGTGTATTCGTCTTCTGCAATATAGGTGATGATAGGGTCGAGAGGAATATTGTTTGATTGCTCAATTTCATTTTCCCAGAATTCTAGAAAGTCATTTGGCCTTGGTAAAGTTGGTTGAATGTCATGGGGAGAAAAAGCTGCCCCAGCAATATCTTCTTGAAACGATTGTTCTACAACGCAAAGTACAAACCCTGGATGATCTAAAGTAAATTCAATTTTAGATAATGTTCCTGGAACATGATTGGAAATTGTTCCTTGGGTAAGCGTATCAGAAAATTCATTGTAAATAATCCAATAGTTAATATCAGCTGGATCATCAGATGATATATTAAATTGCATGGTTTCCCCCGCGGAATAATAAGCAGTTGATTTATTAGTAAAAACTGTTATATCTGCCAACAACTGAAGTTGTAGGAATAGAAACATTCCAATCAAATAGACTTCAATTTTATGAGTAGATTTGTACATGGGTTTAAACGCTTATTCATCAATAATAAAATATTGATCCCTTAAGTTAGAAATTGAAAACAGGAAGAACAACAAAAAGGTTGAATAATCTACTGTTTAGCCTAACAAATTACCCTTTCATAGGTAATTTATTGAAGACTTTAAGAGAATATAACTGAGAATTATAACAGATTAAAAACTCCACTTAACTCTTAAGTACCCTACTTGGGTTGGACTGAAATAACGATTACCATCGCCTTGAAGTAAGATTTGACCGATGATATTGATGTCAACATTCTGCGCGATAGAGTAGGTAAGATTGGGATTTAAAAAAAGTGGATGGCCATTCACAGGTGAGTATATGATAGCAAAACTACCACTTGCAATTGGATTTATTGGAATTGAAATCGAAGAGATTATAGACCATTGGTAAGGATATAAATTTCGCGCGGACAATTCAAAGGCAAAAAGATTCGCATTTACATTTTTACTTGCATTGTACAATAGTCCGCCAGACAAGAACAAGCCTTTCTTAAAGGAATAGTCGATACTAATTGTTCCAGTAAAGGTATTGTCGATACTGTCAACAGTAGAAATAAATGTTGAAGCTTCTCCTTTAAATCCGATTTGTTTAATATTTCCTGCCCAGCCTAGACCAAGTACAGCATCACGTTGCGCCCAGCCTGCTAGAATTTGAAAGTCATAATCCCACTTGTTGGTTTTCCATAATAAGCCTGCAACAATTTTATTTGGATCATCAAATGCCTTAGCGGCAAATTCAACACTGCTTGCAAATCCAGTGTAGTATTTAACGCGGATCGCATCAGAGCCAGGTCTTTCTTCATAGTCAAAATCTGTAAAGGAAAAGGCATTAAATATATCATGAGGATTCCAGACTGTATTGATTCCCCAGTTTATTCTCTGACGCCCTAGTCTAACTTCCCAATTGTCTTTGCTATACTCCCCATATAGTCTGTCAAGGATACTGTGTAGAATTACCTTATCGCCAATATTTAGTAATTGTAAATTGAGTACATCATTGCCACCGTCTTTTAATGATTCTTTAAAGTTTGGTACTATCCGAGATAATTCACCAAAGAAAAATCGATTTCTTAGTTCTGCTTTAAATGTCCAATTGTTATTTGGATACCATTTAAAGTTTAATCTATTGTGTAAAAAATTATCAGTGAAAACTGCATTACCTATACCCGGGAATTCTGTGTTGAAAATTCCCTGCATAGATTTCGCATAGCCGGTCAAAACCCAATTCTTTTGTTGCTCCTCTTGAGCAAATAAACTGGAGCTAAGAAGCAAGGAAATTATTACTATGACTATTTTCTGGCTATTCATTTTATTAGCTAAACAAAATTAATATTGCTAAACGTTCAAAATAATTTCAAAAATTATCCATTGTAAATATCAGACTCAATCTTACCATCGACTAAGGTTACAACCCGTCTTGCTCGATCAATCACACGTTGATCATGAGTAGAAAAAACAAAGGTCATTCCTTCTTCCTCATTCATCTTGGCCATCATGTCCAGCAAACCGGCTGTAGAAGTGGAATCTAAATTTGCAGTAGGCTCATCAGCTAGAATAAAGGCTG
This sequence comes from uncultured Saprospiraceae bacterium, assembly GCA_937928045.1. GTDB lineage: Bacteria > Bacteroidota > Bacteroidia > Chitinophagales > Saprospiraceae > JABDJM01. The sequence goes on from CALFWO010000055.1 coordinate 34,680, forward strand.
GCTTTGAGGCTAACGCCCTTGCAACAGCCACTCTTTGTTGTTGACCTCCTGACAGTTCACTAGGCCTTTTATCAAGTTTGTCCGCCAATCCAACCGCCGTCAATAATTCCTTGGCGCGTTCTTGTCTTGCCTTTTTGTCTTTCTTTTGTAATACCATAATAAATTCAACATTCTCTAGCGCAGTAAGTACCGGAATCAAGTTGTAGGCTTGGAATACAAAACCAATATTTTCCTTTCTAAAGTCAATCATATTGTTGTCAGACAATTTGGAAATGTCTTGGCCATTAATGATAATTTGACCGGTCGTTGGACTATCTAAGCCTCCGATAATATTGAGCAAAGTTGTTTTACCAGATCCAGATGGACCAACGATCGCAGTAAATTCTCCTTTTTTAATTTGTAAATCAACTCCCCTCAAAGCATGAACGGGAACTTTGGACGGATTGTAAGTCTTTTCAATATTATTTATTTCTATAATTGCCATGTCTTGGATTTAATATTTATAAAATGATATTGAGCACTAAATTTTTCTAATGGCTTCAACCGGCTTTAATTTGATTGCTTTGAAGGAAGGATATATAGAGGCGATCAACGCTGTGATCAAAACCCCAAACATAATTATTAGGTATACATTCGTATCTAGATCTGTCTTGATTACGGTCTGTATTCCGAATCTTTCTGCCCCTTCTGCAAAGGCACCTAAGTTGATACCATGTTCTCCAAAGTAAGACACCGTCAAAAACCCTAGGAATAGACCAATGGGAGCACCTATCATTCCCAGTAAAAGTGTTTCCATAACGATCATTCCAAAGACCCGAAGTTTGTTCATACCTACAGCCATCAACATTCCAATTTCTCTATTGCGTTCTAATACGGCCATGAGCATTGTATTAATGATTCCAAAGATTAAGGCCAACATGAATATGGTTCCGAAAATGGCTAAGGAAACTCCGATTTGCTGTTCATACAATTTGACATCAGGGCTGATCTCCTTATAGTCTTCAATCAAAAGATTGGGATGATCAGCAGTAATTTTCTGCTTCACCACGTCAAGTTGCTGCTTATCTTTGAGTAATAATGCGATCTCATGCGAAGCATCTTTTTTTCCAAGAAGCCTATTCAAATCTTTTCTGTTGACTAGTATATTGCTGAGATCAAAAACGGTATTTCCAGTTTTATAAATACCGACTACACGAAAAGTGGCTCCTGTGAATTCTCCATTGACATCTTGGAATTGTAGCTGTACTTTTTTCCTGAGTTTCAATTTTAATTTTTCAGCCAATTTTTGACTGACCATAATTTGATTTCGTTTGCTTCCATCCAAAAAAGTACCTTCCAAGATTTTCTCATCAAGCCGAGTTATTTCTTTTTCATAAGAAGGCATAACACCGGTAATGGTAATTCCTTGAGCAGCTCTTGGTGATTTAATCATGCCTGATAAGGAAGTTCTAAGACTAATTGCGGCTGTAGTTTCTTCTTCTTTTAATGATTCGAATAATTTTTCACCATCTGGTAATAAAAATGCAACTTCTCGATCTTCAACAAATTCTGGTAAATGAATTTGTATGTGGGAAGTCTGGTAGCGGATGGCGTCGTCAATATATCCATTGATTAATGAACGATTAAATGACATTAAAAAAGTCAAAGCCCAGACCCCTAAAAGCACTGATCCAATTACAATCATTGATCGCAATTTTGACCGCCAAATATTTCTCCATGCAATTTGAAAAAGCATCTTAGTTGGTTTTAATTTTTAAACATCACGCATCGCTTCTACAGGATGCAATTTCATAATCTTCCAAAGTGGATACAAACCTAGAATACAAGTAACTATAAATATGATAAACGCTTGCTTAATAAAAACACTCGCTTCGAATGCTGCAGGGATTACGGGTTCCATTCCAAATTTCTCATAAGTCGCTACGGCCTCTTCTCCCATTGCAGTCATGTCAAGTGGATTCACATGCAAGTAATACACTAAGGGTGTTGCCAATATAATCCCGACAATAGCTCCAATGAAACTTACAAGAATAGTCTCCAACCAGACGATAGAAAATAATTGTAAACGGCGCAAACCTATCGTGGTTAAAACACCGAATTCATAACTTCTTTCTTTGGTCATCATTAGGATTGTACCGAAGATTGCAAAGGTGATTAGCGCATACAATATTCCAAGAATTATTGCTGAACCGCCTTCATCGAGTTGTCTGGCTTGCATCAATTCCGGCAACATTTCATTGTAACCCATCACCTCATAATCGGCCTCTGGAAGTTTAGATTTTAAATCTTTTAAAATGCCAGGAACAAGATCTTGATGTTCTATCTTCATGGCCAATCCAGTGACCCGATTCGGTGCGGCATAAAGATCTTGAGCAGCTGGTAAGTTTAGGAAAACCATTCGCTTATTCAGATCAGGTAGACCGTACTTTACAATTCCACGGATTGGATATTTTCCAGCAGCATTTGCCGCTCTAAATCCTTGGGATATTAATATCAAAGAATCGCCAAGAGCAAGTCCTAGTTTTTTGCTAACTCCCTCAGCTATCAATGCGCCGAAATCTCCATTTTGTAAATATTCTCCATTGGTTATTTTTTCTTCTAGCTTCGTTAAAGTATTTTCTTTGTCTGGATCAATTCCAACTACGATTACTCCATGTGTTTTATTGCCCATCGATGCTAGAGCAAAAGATTCAATACGAGGCGCATAGTCTTCGATGTTTTCAGTATTGGTCGGAATGGACTTTAGCATGTCGGTTAGCTCCATGGAATTATCCAAACTCTTGTCTTCCCAGTATCCTTGCTTGTGGACTTGGGCATATCCGTAAAATGAATTTACGGAGGTACCAATAACATTATCCCAGGCTCCTTTTTGAAAAGAGCGCATAAAGCTGGCGAGGAATACAGCAAAGGCCACCGCGGCTATTGTGATTAGGGTTCTTCGTTTATTCCTAAATATATTTCGAATGGCGAGTGTAAATAGCATAAGGTATTTATTTATCTAACTCTTTTCATATTTTGAATACTGAAAAATGCATCTCGAATTGGGTCGTCAAAATTTAAATTTAGGTATTCAATTTTAGTCATGTTGCCTTCTTCTTCAGCTGGAACTACTTCCAAAGTTCTCGCCAAAATCCGACCGCCCATTTCACCAATATCTTTGGCAATCATCGTATTGACCAAATAGTCATCTTCGTCATAAAATTCCGTTTTCAACTGAATGAAATCTTTTTGATCAACCCAAATTTTTATTTTCCCCCAGACGACATCTACCTCTTCCGCTGGGATCAAAGTTATCTCCCAACTCTTTCGATCTTCAATGGTCGCCTCTCCTGTGATTTCTTGGGAATAGTCATTTACGGTTGAAGTGGCTTTCGACAAATCATCATTGGTAAAATCAGAGCCCATCCAGCTCTGGGACATCATCGAAGGTGGCATCTTAATGACACGATCAATGGTTGGTTGCCAATTCCACATTTCGTTTTCTCTTTTGAGAAACGTAATTCCTTTATCTCTCGCCGGAGCCGTAATCAATATCAATGAATAATCATCACCAGATGACCAAGACTTCATTTCTATTTCTCTAGTCCAATCAGGACGAATAATGGACATTCTGATAGCACCTTGATTGTATTTTCCACGGACCTTATCATCAGCCTTTTTGATGATTTCTTTCGCAGTAATTTCTTGGGCGAGCACAGTGGTGTTCACTCCGAATAAGAGAAAAAGGAAGAGTAGGGGAAAACATTTATTGTAACCGTTCATGTTTTTTACTTTGAGCGATGAATTGAATTTTTATCTAGGAATGTTTGGAGTAATAATTTAGCCATATGGTCAATTGGATATTCTTCTCTCATGTGCAAATAATGCAATGCTATTCCATCCATAGTAGCACCAAGTAGAAGCGCTGACTGCATAGGGTTCTCCGACCCTAATTTAGAGAATATGATAATGCCTGATTCAACAGAGAATTTCTTGCTTTCTTCAACCAAATCAACAATGGAATCCATTACTTCTCTTTGAAACGAAAGCATGGTAAGTAATCGCATGAGATGGAGATTGTCTTTGACATATTGTATGCTATCTAAGACCAAATGCTCCAATTCTTCCTCTGGATTATCGAAGTCATTTATAGCATGGTCAAATAAAGCTTTTCCCTCTTCGATTGCATTCTTGATGATCTTTCTGAGTAGAGCCTGTTTGCCATCAAAGTAATTGTACATCAATCCTTTTGAAACACCGGCAGCTTTAGCTATCTGACTAATCGAGGTGGCTTTATATCCGTTATTGGCAAACAATTCTAAGGCCGCATCGATGATCTTTTGCTCAGATTGCGTTCTAATAGCTGCGAATTGTTCTTTTGTTCTTGGACACATAAATAATTATTGACCGAACGTTTAGTCAAAAATACTAAATGGTTGGATATGAAGCAAATAATTCATGATATTTAACCTTTCATTCTAGAAATGATATGTTGAAGGACACAAATAATGGGGCGTTTAAGGCTAGAAAATGATCCAATAATATAAGAAATAGCATAGCTCATTGAGGGCGGCAGCCCATATTTTAATCAGGCACATTAATGAAACAAGTTTTTCACTTACAAACCAAAATCAGTTCGTACTTTGGAATGTGTAAATTGAATTAAAAAAATGGCATGAATAGAATTTTGATCATTGAGGACGATCGGGAGGTTCGGGAAGATTTGAAAGAGATCTTGGAGCTGATGGACTACAAAGTGGAAACAGCTGATAATGGGAAGTCGGGTGTTCAGATGGCTTTAAAAAATTCTTATGATTTGATCCTTTGTGATGTTGTCATGCCGCTGATTGATGGATTTGGTGTACTGAATATTTTGAGTAAAAAACCTGCAACGAAACATATTCCTTTTGTCTTATTAACGGAGCAATCTAATAACTTTGATTTTAGGAAAGGAATGAATCTTGGTGCGGATGATTACTTGGCAAAGCCCTTTCTGAAAAATGATTTGTTGCGCGTAGTAGAAGTACGATTGGCCAAAAGTGCTGCGTTGGTAGAACGAGAAGAAGTACCCAAATTTGAATTTAGAAATCCGGAATTAGGTTATGAAGAATTGACTAAATTATTTAATGAATTGCCCGTTAAAGAATATAGAGCCAAGGAAGTTATTTTTGCTGAGGGCAAATTATTGAATCATATTTATTGGGTAAAAAAGGGGAGAGTTAAGGTAGCAAAGTTGAATAACTTTGAAAAGGAGTATATTTTTAGTTTTATTGAAAATGAAAAGACCTTTGGATATTCAGCTATGTTTCGAAATAAACCAACAGGTTTTTCGGCGACTGCGATGGTGGATACAACTGTTGCCAAAATGGAGCGTGAGGTTTTTTTGAATCATATGAAAACAAAACCTAACATCAATTTTTACTTTTTGCAAAAACTTTCAGAGAATCTGCACATTAAAGAATCTCAGATTACCCATTTGGCCTATAATCCAATTCGGAAAAGGGTATCTGATGCCCTATTTGAATTAACCGAGCAGTTTGAAAATGGCATTATTTCAATGAGTAGAGACGATTTGTCTCATTTTGTAGGTATGACAAAAGAGAGTCTTGTTCGCGTGTTATCTGAATTTAAAAAGGATGGTTGGATTGCGTTGGAAGGCAATGATATCAAGCTTATCGATAAAGAATCCTTGCTGAAATTTTATGGCGAAATGGACCTTCCATAAGCTTAGGAAAGAGTCTTTTTAATTTAATAAAAATATTTTTCAAAAATCTGTCCCCTGGACTTTTACAAGTTCGTCATCCTTGTGATAACGATTAAATTTTAAATCTACTGTGTATTTAAAGCACAACAAAACTTATTGAAATGAAAGATTTTATGCTGATTTTTTTGGGAGCCAGTTATGAGGAACTTGGATTTTCCCCAGAACAAATTCAAGAACGAATGGGACGATGGTTTGCTTGGAGTGAAGAAATGAACGCAAAAGGAATTGAACATACCGGGCATGCATTGAATCCGACAGGGAGATCTATTTCGGGGCCAGATAAAGTTATTTCTGATGGTCCATTTTTGGAAGGAAAAGAAATTGTTGGTGGATATTATATCATCAAAGTGAAGGATTATGACGCAGCAGTAGAGATCGCTAAAGGATTTCCAGAATTTGATCTTGGAGGTACAGTTGAAATTCGTGAAGTAATGGTATTTGACAATTGAGTAAGGACTTAAAAATCGTCGACCATCTTTTCAGGCATCAATATGGAAAGATGGTCGCAATATTGGTGCGTTTATTTGGATTCAATGCCATTGAAACTGCGGAGGATATTGTCCAAGAAAGTTTTTTAAAGGCGTTGGCCAATTGGAAAATTAATGGGCTTCCTGATAATCCTGAAGCATGGTTGATTCGAGTCGCAAAGAATCTGGCGATAGATTATTTCAGAAAAAACAAGGTTCATTCTAAATACTTGGACCAACAATCTGAAACTGGAGTTGCTACAATTCCAATAGATAATTTATTCTTGGATAAGGAAATTGAAGATGCTCAATTGAGGATGATTTTTGCCTGTTGTCATCCGAGTTTGAACCCCAGTGATCAAATAGCCCTAACGCTGCAAGTGGTATCTGGTTTTAGTATTCAGGAAATCGCAAATGCGTTACTTTTGAACAAGGATCAAATCAAAAAAAGAATCCAACGGGCAAAAGCTAAACTGAAAACTGCTAATCTAAAATTGAAAATTCCGGAAGGAAAAGATTTAATCGCAAGACTTCCGATCGCTGAAAAAATTATTTATCTAATATTTAATGAAGGTTACTACAGTTCTGGAAATGATCAGGTCATTCGAGAAGAACTATGTTTTGAAGCCATGAGATTGGCGCGGATGTTAGTGAATCATCCATTGCTCAAGCATCCGGACATTTATGCTTTGTTGGGTCTAATGTGTTTTCATGCTTGCAGACTTCCAAGTCGAGTAAATGCACGATCAGAAATTATTCTTTTTGAGGATCAAGATCGTAGTCTTTGGAATAAAGAATTGATTTTTCTGGCCAATCAATATATGTATAAAGCTGTGGAGACAACGCAATTTTCTACCTATCACTATCAAGCGGCAATTGCGGCGGAATATGTTAAACCAGAAAAATTTGAAGATACAAATTGGACGAAAATATTGGAATGGTATGAAGCGCTGGTATTATTAGATAGTTCTCCAGTATTTTTAATCAGCCGAGCCATTGTTAATATTTATTTGAATCAATTTGGATTAGCAACAAAGGAATTGGATGCCATTGAGCAACGATTGCCCAAGAACAAACAATTTATGTTGAATGCAGTTAGAGCAACACTTTTCGAGAGAAAAAAAGAAATAGAAAAAGCAAAGAAATATCTATTGACGGCCATTGATCAGACTCCTTCAGTTTCAGAAAAGAAACTGTTGTTGAAAAAATTTAACAAATTATCGTGAGTAAAATATTACTTCTTTTTAGTTGCAAGAAGAACTAGGGTGTATCTTTGTATAAAAAGATTGCAATGGAAAGTGATCAGGAAAAGCCAGCAAAAAAGCAAGATGATTTGCGCCAAAAGTCAGCCAATCCAACATTGGTAGATCACATGTTTGATGGTTTGCTTTGGGTATATGATCGCTTCATGAATTTTGTTCGACTAAATGATGATGATCCAATACCATTGGCGGCATTTAAAATTATTGTGCGAGCAGTAGGAATTATTATTGCGGTTATATTATCTCCATTCATCATCGTAGGCTTTATCATTACCATTATGGTGGTTTCCTAATTTATGCTGAAGTTCATTCCAAAATTTTGGTGGCCATTGTTTTTCATTTTTGTTTTGCATCAAGTGTTAGAGAAAATATTTGATTTTCACTTTCAGCTAGCAGATAACTTTTTGGATCCATTGTTGGCGATGCCAATTCTTTTGGGACTTGTTTTAGCTCAAAAACGTTATTTCTTAAGATTGGGAAATGAACACCGGCTAAGTTTGTTTGAAATAACAGTTATAGCGATTGCTTTTGCATTTCTGTTTGAATATGGATTAAGCAATTGGGCAGAAGGATTTTACTTTGATCCAATTGATTTTGGCTGTTATTTTTTGGGGACCATTTTTTTTCTTTGGAGACAATGAAATCATTTCACAGGCCCATTCGCAAAAACATCCCATAAAAATTCCCCTGGGAATATCCGATACACTGGAATTTTCAATCCATGCTCCAGGCAAGAAGCCTTAATCGCGGCATCAATTTGCTCTGGGTAATACCGCGTGGAAAAATGTCCTAGGATCAAACATTGCACATTGGTTTTACTCACCATTTTTATCACATCATCCAACACACTGTGTTTATTAAATCGCTCTTGTATAATTTTGCCATCTGGTTTTTCCAGGAAAGTTGCTTCATGAATCAAAGTCTGGGTGTTGTCCCAGCGGCCATCATGTTCCACCTGCGTATCAGCGGAGTAGGAGAGTATCGTATCCGGTATCATCGTAGTGATGTATTCAGGACCATGTGCTTTTTTGAGGTCAATTATTTCTTGGCTCGATAAGTTTTGAAACTCAGGTTTTAATTTTTTTCTTTTCTCAATCAAATGAAAACTAAAGCATTTTACTTTTCCATCAACAACTGGAAAATGACGATTGCCAATGGCCTGGACAAATAGTCCATTCTGAAGTTCCACCTCTTGGCCAGCTTCCATTGGAATCCATTCCGTCATTTCTACTTGCTTATCAAACTGCTTGGTAAATGATTCCATGGCCTTGAATGAACCGCTATGCTTTGGGTAATATATTTTTGGAAAGCCGCCTTCCCGAGCATTTAATTGAAGCAATTGAAAAATTCCCATGAGGTGATCACGATCTGGATGGGAAATAAAAATGTGTTTAATCTTTCGACTTTTCTGAAGAAGATGAGCAACTACGCCGTCACCACAGTCGAATAGAATTCCATGTTCTTGTAAGAACCACCAAGTGCTAAATAGTGCGGTTGAATAAGCCGAGATGGTTAAATTTTTGTTCATGTTGGATTAAAAATTTTAATTGGAATTTTTCATTCCTAGCATAGCTAATCTTCTTTTTGGCGCGCGTTCTAGAACTTTATTAAACTGATCTTTTGCTTCCTTTTTTCTATTTTTTTCATTCAACCATTCTCCGTATAATTCGAAAGATGGCTTCACAATATTTGGAGGGCCATAAGTATAAGCGGTGTTCTCTTCCATTTCTGTGGCAGTTTTCATCCAACGCTCCGCTTCTTGATCATCTTTGTTCAACAACGCCATTGCTGCGTTAAGTTCATAAGTCAAAACCTTAATACTGTTTACCTCGTCTACTGAAGGGGGTTGTAAATTTCTTGAAACGCCGCTACACATTTTTGGAGAACCTAACACCATTTTAGTTTCAGCATCTGAATGCATGCTGTTCATTTCATTGATTGTTTTATCCAATCCTTTTTTATCACCGCTTTTGAATGCTGACATACCTTGGGTAAAAGTCTGAACGCCCTGCACCAGCAAATTTAGTTTTTCCAGATCCACATTTTCTTTAACGATAGGATCGTCCCAATTGTCAGATTCCAAAAGGTAATAGGCTTTCATCATGATATAATGTGCGCGGGCTTTTGGCGAAGGTTTTTCATCGCAATATTTTTTCATCTCGTAAAGTTTCTCCTTAGCCTTTTCAAAATTGCCTTGTTGTAGATAGCCGTACATTAACCATTTGAAAGCGTGATAACCTCTAGCGTCATTGTCCAGTTCCTTGTTTTTCATTCTTACGACACTGGCTTCGTAACTTGCGATATTACTTTTTACAACTTCATCCCACATGCCTAATGCAACAAAAATATGTGAAGGCATATGCAACGCATGCCCAGCATTGGGAGCCACTTTGGAATAACTATTCGCGGCACTTAGAGCCAGAGATGCATGATCAGGGTCATCATAAGAATGAATGAGGTAATGCAATGCTCCAGGGTGTTGCGGATTTTCATTTATAATTCCTTGTGCAATCTTTGCGCCTAGCTCATAGTTGTCATCTGATTCTCTATTATTTGAAGCACCTAAAAGTGATAAGGCATAAAATGCAGATACTTCATGATGCTCAGGATACTTTTTGTGAAGGATTTCCATATGATTTTTATAGGCAATGTCCATCTCTTTTTTATTGCCTTTTGTATACAATATTTCAACAGCTTCTAGTAAGTCTCGTTCAATAGGTGTTTTTGCCAGGGCAAATCTTTTAGCTTTAGAATCAGCCAATTTCTCTAAAGCTGCAATTCCATCATCAGAGAACCGTTCTTTCCAAAGTGGATGATTGTAAGACATCGCTTCTCCCCAATATGCCATTACGAAATTTGAATCAATTTCTTGGGCTTTTACAAACTGTTCCGCAGCATCTTCAAATTCAAAGCTGTGCAACAGTAATAGACCTTCATGAAAATAAGGTTTAGCTTCTGGGGCTCCAGTAACTACAAATTCAATTTCGCCTAAATTGGCTTCGGGAATTATTGCTTCCTGCTTTTTCCCACATTGCGAAAGTAGCAGTACGATTGGGAGTAAATAGATGGATACTTTCATCTGCCTAGGTTGTTTTTAAAAGGAATAAAATATTTTAACGCCTAATCTCCAGGATCATTCCTGTCATTGGCTTCAAATCCATAGGAGCACGCATAGGCACAACACGATTCAATAATACATCAAACGCTTGATTGTAGCCAGAAAGTTCCTCCGCGTATCTTTCCCAAAAGAATTGGGTAGATTTTTTATTCTTATTTAGGATGACCATAATTTTTTGCTCCGCATTATTTCTAAAATAAACATAGACGCCATCTTCCGGCACAAAATGCTTGAGTGATCCATTATGAATAGCCGAAGCTCCTTTTCGCCAGTTTAATAATTCCTTGGTGAATTTTTGGGCATCCAACTGGTCTTCAGTGAGACCAATTTTTTTAAACCCATCTACCTTATCTCCTTCCCATCCACCTGGAAAATCAGAACGAATCACCCCATGGTCACCAGGCGCAGTATCATTATTCATCAAAATCTCTGTGCCGTAATAAATCTGAGGAACTCCTCTTGTTGTCGCGTAGAACATCATTCCTAACTTGAATAAATCAAAATCTCCTTTAACCTGAGTGTAAAATCGATTCATGTCATGGTTGTCCGGGAAGACGACTAATTCACTTGGGTCAGCGTATAAGAAGTCATGTCCTAATGTTTCAAAAATATCTATCCATCCATCTCCAAAAGATTCTTCCGCAGTCAGCCCTTGCTCAACAGCAATCTGCAATGGAAAATCCATTAAACTTCTTAATTCAGAGGTATAGCCATCTTTATTCTTTTTTCCTTTTTGCCAATAGGAAAGTACTGCCGGGCTATCGCTCCATTCTTCGCCAACAACATTGAAGTTTGGATATTCCTTCATGACACGATTTGTCCATTCCGTCATATAAGATGCTTCGGGGTAAGGATAAGTGTCCATGCGAATGCCACTCAAATCAGCATATTCAATCCACCAAATGCTGTTTTGCGTGAGGTAGTTGGCCATTAAAGGATTGCGTTGATTTAGATCCGGCATAGTTGGTACAAACCATCCATCAGTAAAATTTTTTTTATCAATATTTGAAGCGTAAGGATCTTGGGTCAGTGTTTTTCTGTGATTAGTTCCTTGATATTCTGGCCACTGATTGATCCAGTTCTTAGCAGGTAAGTCATCCATCCACCAATGGAATGAACCGCAGTGATTAACAATCATGTCCATGATCATTCCAATGCCCATTTCCTTGGCTTTTTTGCCGAGTGCCTTGTAAGACTCATTAGTTCCATACCGTGGGTCTACCTTGTAATAGTCAGTGGTCGAATAACCATGGTATGAATATTCTTCCATATCGTTTTCCAATAGTGGATTCAACCATACAGCAGTGAAGCCCATATCTTTAATATAGGGTAGGGCATCACTTATGCCTTTGATGTCTCCACCGTGTCTTCCACCAGGTATTTTTCGATTGATTCCCTCTCTCATCCCTGGCTGGACATCGTTCGTAGGATCTCCATTGACAAAACGATCTGGGGTGATTAAATACAATACATCCTTAGTGTTAAAGCCAACGCGATCTGCAGAATTTGCTACGCGATCTAGTAAAGGATAGTTGTACTTAATTTTCTTTTTTCCTTTTTTCTTAAAAGTAATTGGAATATCTCCGGACAATGCTGAAGGTTCAATAATTAGATTTAGAAATTGATAGTTGGGATTGTCTGTACGAGAAACATTCTCAATTCTGACACCGGGGTATTTCAACTTTACAGAATACTCCGAAATGTTTTCACCATGTATCATCAACTGCAATGAACTGTGCTTCATGCCAGCCCACCAATTGGGTGGTTCTACATGTTGAATAACACTTTGAGAAAAAGAGAGATTTCCTTGAAAAAAAATAACCAAGAGTACTAGAAATTTACGCATTGAGTGTAATTTTTTATAAAACGAAAATTACCAATTTTTCTGGGAAACAATTTTCATTTTATAAAAAATCATTCATTGTTTTTAGCCAATTTACTGATCGCTCTTTTTCCACTGAAAGTTTTAGCTTCCAAAATGTAAATTCCATCGTTGAGACCAGAAACATCTATCAGCGTTGATTGGCTCACTTTTACAAGTTTGCCTTCTAGGGTGTAAATATTAATTTCCGAAATGAGTTCTTCTTTAAATTGAATTTCTATTGTACTTGAAGATGGATTTGGGAAAATTGAAAGATCATCATGATTAGGTCTGTCATCTGTACTCGAAATATTAATTAGTAAATTTTCAAACCACAAAATCTGATTCTTTGCAAAACCTATTGCTAAAAAATCGATGTCTCCATCATTGTCTATATCGGCAGGGCTAATAGATCTAGGTCCGTCTAATCCTTCGACAATATTTCGAGTCGTTTCAAAGTTTCCTTGGCCGTCGATATGCTCAATCCAATTGATTTTATCATCAAAGGTGACAGCATTAATAATGTCCAAATCATTATCTCCATCAACATCTGCCAGATTAAAACTTCCTGGATAATTTAAATCAGAAGAGATGACTTGTTCTTCCCCGAAAATACCTTGTCCCATGTTTTCATACCAAGAAATATAGCCTTCAATGAATGCATTAGCGATAACATCCATATCACCATCAGAATCCATATCAAAAGATGAAATAAGGTTAAATCCTCTATCTTCAGATTCGATATACTTTTCAGAACTAAACGATCCTTGACCATCGGTATTTTCATACCAAATAATTAGCCCTTGATTTGTCGCAGTTGTTAAAATGTCAATATCACCATCGCCATCTAAATCTGCAGGTACAGGTTTATTGGGTAAAAAGACAGTAATAGGAACCACGTTCAATGAGGCAAAATTTCCTTGCCCATCTAGATTTTCAAACCAAGCTATTTTATGATCTAAATCCGCAATTGAGATGATATCTAGATCACCATCATTGTCGATGTCTGCAATGGATATTTCTGCATATCCGTCACTACCCGAGTAAATTACTTTTTTCGCACTGAAAACACCGGCTTCGTTTTGATACCATGCAACTTCATCAAAATCTCTGTTGGCTGATGCGATGTCAACATCTCCATCTCCGTCCAAGTCTGCTATTGAAATATTGATGCTACTGTTTAAATTGGTGGCAGTTGCTATGGTAATTGCATCACTGAATTTTCCTTGTCCATCTAAATTCTCAAACCATCCAATTTTCTTTGGATCACTAGAAGTGAAGATTACATCCAGATCGCCATCACTATCTAAATCTGCGGTTTGCGCGTTCCTTGGTTCATTTGTTGGATTGCTCGAAATAGTCAATTCCTGTCCAAAGCTCCCAAATCCATTATTCTTAAACCAGGCGACTTCGTTGTTCGTTTCTCCAGCAATAAAAACATCAAGGTCATTATCATCATCAAGATCAGCAAGCTGGACAGCTCTCAATTGAATGATAGAACTAGATATTACCTTTTCGTTTCCGAAGTTACCTTGACCATCAGTATTTTGGAACCAACTCAAAGAGCCAGTAAAATTCGCGGACGCAAAAACGATGTCTAAATCATCGTCTTTGTCAATATCTTCGGAGTACACTGCTCGAATATAACCTAGGTTGGTGCCAATGATTTGTTGTTCTCCAAAGTTTCCTTGACCGTCTGTATTTTCAAACCAAGATAAAGTTTCATTATCAGCACCTCCAATTATGAAATCCATATCATTGTCATTGTCAAGATCGCTGACAAATAATCTCATAAAGTTAGAACCAGCAAAAGAGATCGTTTGACTTGATCCGAAGTTCGCATTACCATCTGTATTTTCATACCAATAGATTTTATTGGTAAAACCCGATCCTCCAAGAATATCAATATCTCCGTCTCCATCAAAATCTCCAGGGTAAGCATCTGTTAGCAAATCTACGGTAGTACTTATTTTTATTTTTTCAGCGAATTCCCCTTGACCATTTAAATGCTCTATCCAGTGCAAACCATTTGAAGAAACAACGAAGATGTCTAGGTCGTTGTCTCCATCTAAATCTTGCGGGTAAACTTCCCTTGCTTGATTTAATCCAGTTGCAATAGTTTGTAGTTCTCCAAAAGTACCTTTACCATCTAGATTCTCATGCCAAGCGACAAAGTCACCTTCATAGGAAGAAGAAATCACATCCATGTCACCATCCGAATCCATATCTGCAGCGGTCACATATGTCGTTCTCAACATTTCAGAGGAGATTAATCTTAAGGTACTGAATAAACCATTTCCATCAGTATTTTCATACCATCCAATCTTGTCATCACCTTGTGATGCGCAAAGAACATCAAGATCACCATCTCCATCTATGTCCGCAGAAAAAACAGATTGGGGTTCCAGAATACTAAAAGCACTACTGGTAATTTCAAAGGCTTGGAACGCTACTTGAGCTTGGATGGGTTTGAAGAAAAATAATGTTAAGATTAGTAGTAATAGTTTTTGAGTTTTCATTCTTTATAAATCTGGTTATTCTCAAGATAATTAATTTGGGAGATAAATCGATTTAGTCTTGATGTATTTCATTTTATTAACATTTGGTTTAGTTAATCTTGAATGTAGGAAGTAGTTCCAGATACTTTATAGCATAAAAAAAGCCGAGCACATTAGTCGTGCTCGGCTTTTCAATAATATTTCTTATAGTTACTGAATTATCAATTTTTCGCTTCCGATTTCTCCCAATTCATTTTGGAAGGTGACGATGTACATTCCTTGATTGTAATTTGTCAAATTGATATTGATGTAATCAGCATTGCCCATATCTTTTTGCTCGATTAATTGGCCAGCCAGACTATACACTGAAACAATGTGTCGCGAAAGGTCCGCATTTTTAAATCTGATTTCAACATTGTTCGTCGCAGGATTTGGACTTAATGTGATGGCATCGACTGTACTAAGGTTGGCAGTGCTCAATAAACTTAAGTCGCAACTGTTGAATAAAAAAGCATCCAGCTGTACGGGGCCTTGCGCTGGAACATTGAAATTTCTATTGTAACCACCATAGCCATTATCAGACCCACCGCAAGAAGATAAATCGGCTTGGTAATTATCAGCACCTCCACCAGCTTCTGCATTCGGCCATCCTGAGCCATTCGAATATTTGAATTGATAGTCTCCAGTAGGAAGCATCACTGTCAGTTCATAAACATTATCACTGTCATCATCAAGCAATTGTGCGTCCATGTTAGATCCTGGCTCTTGCCAATCTCCCGAAAGTCCAGCGGCGTCCATCCAATTTCCAGTAACAAAAATCCCAGCGGCATCAGGAGCTGTTGCAGACATGTCTACTCTAAAAGTCACTTCAACCTGAGCATAAATACTCACTGTGAAAATTAAAGCAAAAAATAAAATGTAAATTCTTTTCATAGTAAATTGATTTAAGGTTTGTAATTAGATTATTTGTTAATTTTTTGAAAACTTTCAGTTCCAATAATTGAACCTTTATATTTTAATTGGACTTCATATTGTCCATTTGATAAATGTTGAATATTCAATTCATTATTTTTCCCATTGGAATCAAAATGTTCCTGTAGGACCAGTTGCCCTTTGGTGTTGTAAACAAGTATTTCGTCTGCGGATAGATCTGTCAAGAATTTTATTTTGTCATCAGAAGGGTTAGGATAGATTTGGAAAAAAGCTGAAGGTGATTGATCTAGGTTTTCTAAGCCAGAGATAACATCTGTCAAAGGATTGGTGGAAACATAATTTTCAATGGGAGTGGACACAAAGATTTTTACCTCTCCTTCTCGAAGTGAATAATCTGTATCCATCAAAGAAGTTACACTGACTTCCTCTCCTGAGAAATAATTATACCAAGTTCCTGTACTCGGCCATTGAACAGTTCCGGTCATATCGCTTGAGCCAAGATTTCCAAACGCCGCAATCTTTACATCTGGATGATCTATATTAATCCATTTGAAAGTTCCTCCCGGAGACCAAGAAAAATACTCCGCGTCAATATAATTGGTCTTAGATCTAAGACTAATTAACGAAGAGAATAGGTCAAACATTTTTTTTCTATCCACATCATCCAAATACTCCCAGTGAGTAGGCTTAATGCCAAGTCGATCATTGTTCAATTCTTCGTCGTAGCCCATTTCTTCAAATTGCCAAATCATTTTTGGACCAGGGACCAAGAAGTAAAAAACTGCAGCAGCTTTGGCTCTGATCAAGGCTTGCTGCGTTGATTGGAAATTATTCTTAGTGGCTTCCCACATGATTCTTTCTTCATCATGACTTTCCATGTAGGCAATTAGATGAGGAACATCCCAACCTTTGGCTTCATGAAAAACATTGGAAAAATTACTAGAAAATCCTTTGGCCGCGGAACGATAAGCGCCAACCATGTTTCCCCAAAGCATCATTCCATATTCAGCTAATTCTTTTTCTTCGCTGTTCTGCGCAAAATGCTCGAGTATGATATAGGACTCGCTATCTACTTCCCAGATTTTATCCGCCATTCTTTTCAGCAATTCGATTCTTGAAGCATCATAATTTCCCCAAGCACTCACACTACCTAAAGTGTTGTTCTGCGTAAATCCTTTTGACAAATCAAATCTAAACCCATCGATTTTGTACTCTTCAATCCAAAATTTGTTCACGCGATCAATGTATGATTTTGTATAATCACTCTCATGGTTCATATCATAGCCAACATTGAAATCATGTCGCGGAGTACGATTAAAATAAACATTGTCATTAGTCGGAGGGCCGTAGATGTCATCGTTGTCAAGTCTTACTAAAGGCGATCTTCCAAAGGCATGATTCAATACAATGTCTAAGATTACAGCAATGCCTCTTTTGTGTGCTTCATCAATTAGTAACTTTAATTTATTTTCGGTGCCGTAATATTTATCCACAGAGAGCATAAACGCAGGGTTGTACCCCCAGCTTAAGTTTCCTTCAAATTCCATCACTGGCATTAATTCCAAGGCATTAATTCCAAGCTCAGCTAAGTAATCTAGTTTTTCTATTACTGCATCAAAAGTGCGCTCATCAGAAAAATCGCGAACCAATAATTCATAAATCGTCAAGTCCTTTTTTTCCGGTCGGTCAAAATTTGGAACAGTCCATTGGAAGGGATCGGCAGGATTAATTTGTAAAAAGCTAACACCTTCAGTAGTCAACCCGAAAGGGTAGGGTTCTAATCCGGGATATCTATTGTCATCTATGATTTCTGCATCATCAAATGGAGAACTAATACGCTCGGAATAAGGATCAGCAATTTTCAAATCACCATCTATTAAATATTGAAAGCGATACAATTCATTGGGATCTAAATTGTTCATGGTTAGCCAAAATCGTTCTCCATCCTGATTCATGAAAAAGTCATTATCAATCGACCAATTGTTGAAATCTCCAATAACAAAAATATTTTCTTTATTTGGTGCTTCTAATACTAAAGTTGCAGTACCGTTGGTTGGATCGTAGTTAATTCCATTTTCATTTCCGCTGGGAACCGGCGCCTGAGTAACTGGTGGCGGAACTAAATATTTGTAATCCACATTAACCATTTCATTGCCATTCTCTGCACTAATTGAAATGGTGTGCACAGTTCCATCGTTGACAACAATATGCGATGTATTTAGCGTAGTTGAATTAGAACTACTTGAAATCAAAACATTGTCCACTTTTACTTCGATATCAGCAGTTAGCGAGGTCGCCACATCTATTGTAATTTCGCTTCCTGCATTGTAAAACCCGAAGCTGCCTAATGGCTCATTCAAGATGATTCTCAGTCCGCCTCCGACATCAGAAACATAATCGATCGATTGGCCATTACTCCAATCATTGCCTTTGATCAGAAATCCTATTTTTTCAACGGTCCCTGAAACGTTCGCAAAGAATGTGTTCGGAGTAAATGTCAACTTGAAAAAAGTCGAAGCGCCATCAATTGTTTTAGAAAATTTTGCCGGATTGGTGGCAGTAAAATTTGAGCTCGCAGGGTTAATGTTAGAACTAGCATTTGTGTTACCATTTTGAGGCAACCAAGTCCAAAGCCAGGCTTCTGACCAGTTTTCCATGTAAGTTCCCGTGACGTCATAACTTACTTCGATTTCCTGGTCAAAGGAAAAGAACATTGGAGAAATGGTTGGTGCTAAATCAAGCGTTTGTGTAATGGAATGGAAAGGAGTTAATAGAATTGAAATGATCAATACAACTGCGATACGCATATGATAAAACTTTATAGATTTGAGGAGTTGCATTCAATTGGCTTGAATGACAAGTAAAATAAAAATAGTAAGAAAAAGTGAATTGCATAAGATAATAGCCGTTATCTTTAAGGAAAATGTACTTTTAACACTATGTATGTCCGAAATAGAGCTCAAATCGCAATATGGAATTAACAACTTACCAATGGGGATTGGCTTTATTGGCCACTTTTATCTTGGGAATTTCTAAGGCCGGCATCAAAGGTATTTCGGTAATCATCGTTGCGATCATGGCTTGGGTTTTTGGCTCCAAATCTTCCACTGGTGTATTAATGCCTTTGCTCAACATGGCAGACCTTATCGCGGTGTTTTACTATTCTAGACATGCCAATTGGAAGCTACTTTGGAGACTATTGCCCTGGATGGCTATTGGTGTTTTGTTTGGGGTGTATTTGGGAAAAGATTTACCGGAAGATGTTTTTAAACAAGGTATGGCTATTATTATTTTACTTACAGTAGTCATGATGTTTTGGTGGGATCGCGATCCAAATAGAAAAATCCCAAATAATATTTATTTCGCTGGAGGAATGGGGTTGGCTGCCGGATTTACGACGATGATTGGAAATTTGGCAGGTGCCTTTTCTAACATCTTTTTCTTAGCTATGCGGCTTCCTAAGAATGAATTTATTGGTACGGCAGCTTGGCTATTTTTTATCATTAATTTATTCAAATTACCTTTTCATATTCTCGTCTGGAAAACAGTCAATTGGCAATCAGTATTGATAAATATAAAACTGCTCCCAGCTTTGGTCATTGGCTTTGTAGTCGGGATATTTTTAGTTAAAAAAATCAAAGACAATACTTATCGATATATGATTTTGATATTGACCGCCTTGGGGGCTATAGCTATATTCTTTAGGTAAGTTTAATTTTTCGAATCTGATTCATATGCCGACGATTGTGATAAATCACTACTCGTAAAATGTCGCCAACATTTACTTTTATCCAAGTGGCTATGGTTGTTCCCGTTTTAGCCTTTCTGATGTCAACATTGGCAGCTTTGTCTAACAAGACGAAAAGTTCATTTTGCTGTTCTTCAAAGCGTGTAATTATATCCTTCGAAAGATTGCTATTATTTGGATCTTTACTTTTGAAAGTTTTCATCTTTTTAATATCACCATTTGCAGCAGGAAGCATAGCATTTGCAAAGTATTCTCCAAGCCAAGAACTTTTGAATTCAGCTTTTGGCGATGTTTTAGCGGCAGCCAGAATTGCTTTTTCTAATTCAGGAATATAAAAATCTCCATAGAGATTCAAATGTTCGATATTTTCTAGAGTACTCCAAGTCGTATCATCAGCTTTGTAATTCAATTGTAATAAGGATTGGCTTTTGAGTGATTCTATATAGGCTAAATCTTCTTTGATGTCTTTGCTTAAGCTACTCAATAAATCCAAAGTTCGTCCTCTCATAATTTATAATTTAATTCGGGATAAAGATCGGATAACTTCGGACAATAAATCTTGATTGAAATCAAGATTTTATTCTTCTTTGGAGTTCAAATGCTTAATGGCATTAATAATCTGTTCAGATTCAAACAGCAATTTTTTCTCGATACGTTTATTTAGAGCAAGCAAGTCGTTAAAATCTGGTTGGCTTTCTATGGTTGATTCCAAAATAGAGTATATCGGCATTGCAGCTTTGTCTTTATTCCATTTTGATTCCTTAAGTAATTCCCAATATTTTTTTTGAATTGCAATCGTATTTCCCAATAGCCAAATTTTAAATTTCATTTCAACATGATTCAATACTATTCCTAACTTCAGTTTTTTACTTTTTAAAAAGTCGTTGGTATAATAGAAATATGTATAATCCATGTATCCATGAAGCAGACCTGAAAATGAATACTGTTGGGAAAGTCTCTTGATAAAATCAACTCTCAACTTCATAACAAATTTTACTAAGTGCTCGTAAGCAATTAATATGTCTCCTTTTTTCAGTTGCTGCTGGTAGATGGCCACATAATGATTGAGGTTTTTCATTTTCCTTTTTTTATTTCTTCTTTAATCGACTCAAAGTTTCTGGCGACATCCTCAGGTAACCGGCGATATACTTATTAGGAATCTCTTGGAACAATCTAGGGCTTCTTTTCCATACACGATCAAATCGATCTGCAGGCGAAGTAGTCAGTAGATCAATTTCTCGCTCCAGTTGATCCAATATCAACAGTTGCAAAGAGTGCTGCCACATATCCCTTAATTCTGAATGTTCTTTTATGGTGTTGAAGAAAATATTTTTATGAACTGCAGTTACCTCAGCTGCTTTGAGTGCTTGAATATTATAAGCCGTAGGTTGTCCGTTGAAAAAAGTTGGAAGTACTGCTAAAAAAGAACCCGGGTAGCCAAAACGAATGGTGAAGTCTTCCTCAGCTGTTTCATGATACACTCGAAAACTTCCCTTTTTGACCAAGTAGATATTTAAATTGATTTGACCAGTACGAACAAGGAATTCGTTTCTGGAGAGGGTAGTCGTCTCTGTATCTAAATCACCTCCGGAATACTCTTTAAGAAGTTGGAAGAAATGTGTTGCATGTTGATGGTGACTACCCATAAAGCAAATATAGCCAATTGACTTTTTAGCTTCAAATGGAACCTTTTAAATTTGAGTAGTTTAGCTTATTCGGTAATGGAAGAAATCGTGTAAATTGACTTACCATTTCTCATTATATTTTTGTTACCCAAGTCTATTTGAAAGATGGCGTCATCAGCTAATAAATAAATGTATCGATCGTCCCGATGCGTTTCTTTGTAGATCTTAAATGTACCTTTGGAAGACAGGTCAAATTGATGCCACTCTTGATTGTTTAGATTTTTAATACTGCCAGAATTTGAAGTATCATTTTCGTTATAAGATATGATTGTCATCCCTTTTGCATTAGAGGAATCGACATCATCTTTCAGTTCGTTATTTGCCTTCAAGGACACCGTTTGAGCACAGTATTTATCGGAATACTGTCTTGGAGGACCATTTCTAAATAATTCAATAATAATGCTACCTGAAGTTGGAATTTCTTTTTCCAATTTCATTTCGTATTCATAATTATCCGCCAACTGATATGGCATAGTAATGTTTGTGGCAACCACAGCACCACTTTCATCCGAAATTCTAAAACTTGGGACAAATAAGCTTGAGAAAACAATCTTGGGTTTTTAAAAGTCATTTCTACTCCCATACTGTTGTCTTTTACGTAAGTGATCTCGATGGCTGTAATATTGTCACAGGCCGATTGTTGTGCAATTCCAATAAATGGGACGGCCATTATTAGGCAAAGTAATAGGGGAGTTTTCATTTCGAAATTTTAAACTGATAGATTGATTATTTCAATTGTAAATTTCGACAGATATTTCCAGCCCTGCGACCACATGTTTGTGTAGTATTCCTTTTTAGGGTCACTTAGTGATTTATTTAGAAGGGGCCATGATGACACGTGGTGATCATCACCGGGCTATTCGTTCTATCCAGACGCTGTCTGGATCCACTGCTATCCCTTGTCCAAGAGTATTGGCCCGTGATTGTATTTAGAAATACTTATTCTCTGGTAACCCCGAGAGGATTTTGCGTCAAGATCCTTGAGGGCTCCAAGGTCAAAATCAAAAGACTACTCGCTGCGCTCCTACTTTTTTATTGTTCAAAAATGCCTTTGAGCAAGCTCAGTCATTTTTGCTCAATAAAAAAGTCCTTTCACTTTCGTGAAAAGACTTTTTATTCTCTGGTGACCCCGGGAGGATTCGAACCCCCAACCCTCAGAGCCGAAATCTGATATTCTATCCAGTTGAACTACGGAGCCAGTGTTTGGCCCGCGTAAAGTGAGTTCCAAGTCTACCACGGTATCCTCGGACTTCAGCATTAGCAGCGGGGCCAATGGCTGGCAAAGATAGATCATTCCAAGGTTTACTTTATCCTTTCGTAAGTTTTTTATTTAATTAAATGTTCACAAATCCATTTTCAAAGCAACTTCCTTTTATAAATGGCTGCGTTTTAATGAGAGTCATTTAGCACCAATTGCTCCTTGTTGTCACATTCAATTTTAAAACATTATTTGCTTATTATCAACGGATTAGTTACACCGTTATTCGCTTTTAAAACAAAGCATCAAATAAGTGATAAAATGTAATAAAAAAAGTTACACCAGAAATAGTTGAAAATGAACTAGTTACGCCAATAAAAATAAATTGTTTTAATAAATTTGTTTTTTGATTTGCAATTATGTCACAAAATGTTTTATGTTTGCATTGTAATTAAAACAATAATGAAATGAAAAATCTTACCCCTTCAGTTATCGAAAGCTTTCTTAAGAGAAACTGGTTTCAAATTGGATTAGCGGCAATCGTTCTTATTGCTTTTGTTCAAAAAGACATTTCTATTGAATTTTCTTTTGACAATGATCAATTAGATAATTCTGCGCTTTTAGCCACTCATAAAGCCACCTCAAATAAATCTAAATCCGCTAAACAGAAAATGGGATTCGATATCTTTAATAGTGATAAAGAATCTCATATTTCTAAACCAAAGGCCGTTAAGGTGAAGGCTGTTGAACGTCCCACGAATGTTTCTCCAAAGGCTGTTTCCTTCAAAGGTTCTGAAAAGCTAATTGCCTCGATTACAAATAAAAACCAAGCTTTTGAATTCATCGATAGATTTGGAGATGTAGCGGCATCCGAAGCGAAAAAATTTGATCTTGAAAAGGCAGTTATTCTTGGCTTGGGCTTGTACCATGCCAGTTCACCAAAAACAGCTTTGGCCATTAAGGCAAATAATTACTTCGCTATGCCTTGTACTCCGGATTGGCAAGGAGAATCTATAAGCTATAATGATGCTTGCTATAGAACTTATGAATCAGCTTGGTTCAGTTTTAGAGATCAGTCCAAGTACTTGAGCTTATTGCAAAAGAATATGAATAGAGGAGAGAAAATGAGCATTAGCCAATGGGCCAATGTTTTGAAAAAGAACGGTTTGATTTCAAGCCAACATAGATTTTTACAATTGGTAGAATCCTTTAGATTGTAAATAACATTTATAACCCCAAAAAACAACCCAAGAATTAGTGTTTGAGATTTAGATTTTGCGCCTAATCTAAGTTGATGTTAATCTACCGTCGTTATTGATATTAGTGTTTTAGACCCCATTGGAAAACAAGAAGGAAGAGAAGTATTTGAAAAGTTATAGTTAAGCTAGGAATCAAAGTTTGTTATTTCGCAGTAGTAGTTTCGACCCCAGCTACATTCTTTAGATGTTGGATTTGAAGAAAATTATTTTCAATTACCTCTTTCCTTGTTTTCTTTCTAGTAAGAATTTCAATGGATATTAATTGACGCCGCTACGTTTTTGTTTATGGAAATTGAGACCGGCACCATACGCCCATCCTTTTGTTCCATTCACATGTTGAACCAATAACCATGGTTCTTTGGCCACTTCAAACCCTAGGTTTATTTCTTGATCAAAGTTTGTTTTTTGATTCAAGTAATATACTCGATCGAAAAGAGGCATTTGCATTAAGACTTCGGATTTTAAATTGGGCTGCTTTCTGATTTTCAGATTGTCCATGGTAACCCACAGGCGGTTATATTTTTGTAGAGTATCCACAAGATGAATACTCGGAGAATTACCTCCATTTTTTGCAATACTGCCAGGAGCAGTACCAATACTCTCAACAATTTTTACGATTTCCTTCTGTGCTAATTGAGGCAAATTGATTTGATTTTCAGATCCTATTGGACTTGAATTACTAACCGGAGTCGATTCAATAGTTGCTGAAGTTGTTAACTTAGGTAAAGTCGTTTCAACATTCAATGCTGATTCGTTTGCAGGAAGTGCTTCCGGATTTTCTGCGACCTCTTTAGCTACTTTTGCCTTATTACATTGACCGGCTCCATATATTATGAATCCGAAAAATAAAATCATTGTAATAACGATTTCGATGTTCTTGGAAGGTACAGCTGCCGCTTTTCTTTTTCTAGAAGCCTTTGGTCTAGACTTGGAGCCTTGCTTCGACTTAGCCGAAGACTTTGATTTAGGTGTTGCCATAGTGATGTCGTTTACACTAAAAAAAGTAAATTAACATTCATAGTAGAATGTAAAGTAAAGACTTTTCTTAATGAAAGATCAAATTTACAAGATTGCGCTTACCAAAATCCCAAAAGTGGGAAATAAAATCGGTAAAAGACTATTGGATCATTTTGGTTCTGCCACCAATGTATTTTCTGCTTCAAAGCAAGATTTGGCTGATGTTTTTGGAATTGGTGATCAAAGAGTAAGTTGCATTCTTTCTAAAAAGCCGATAGAAAAAGCTGAGAAGGAGCTGAAATATCTTACTGAGTCTGGTGCAAAAGCGCTATTCGTTAAGGATAAATTATATCCGAGAAGACTGAAAGAAATCTCCGATCCACCATTAATTGTCTATGTAAAGGGTAATGTAAATCTGGATAACGATAAAGTAATTGGCATTGTTGGTACTAGAAAACCTACCTCATATGGATTGTCAATGTGCGATTTTCTATTGGAAGACTTAAAGGAATATAATCCTTTGATTGTTTCTGGCTTGGCATATGGAATTGATGCCTGTGCTCATCAAAATTGTCTAAAACTTGGTTTACCTACATTAGGAGTAGTTGCTCATGGACTACCCAATATTTATCCAGCTAGACATAAGAACCTTGCAAAGAAAATGTCAAAGAATGGCGGATTACTCACAGAATTTACCCATAATATCGAAGCGGAAAAAGAATTTTTTCCAATGAGAAATAGAATTATTGCAGGGCTTTGCGATGCTATTGTAGTTGTCCAGACTGCAGACAGAGGAGGATCCATGATTTCAGCGGAATTGGCCAATGCCTACTACAAAGATGTTTTTGCATTTCCCGGTCGCTCTGGTGATCATCATTCCGCTGGCTGTAATAGACTGATCAAAGAAAACAAAGCACAGTTGATTGAATCTGGTGCAGATTTGGCTTCAAACCTAGGGTGGGATGAGCCTAGACCCATTGCCACCCAAACGGCACTGTTTCAAACTTTGAACGATAAAGAGCAAAAGGTAATTACCTACTTAAGGGATCATGCCGAAGCTAATATTGATCAACTATCTATGAAATGTGAAATAAGCAATGGAGAGATTTCCGCAGTATTGTTAGAGTTGGAATTTAAAGGGTTGGTGATACCAAGTCCGGGAAAGCGATTCAGTCTTGCACGATAGCCTAAATTTATTGTGGAAGGCTTGTAGACTATCTGCTAAGAGTCTATTTCATTGAATACTGTCATTAAGATTCAATCATTTTTAAGGAGACAATAACTCTTGTCTTACAATAATTCTATTCTTAATCCTATTTTTACGTCATGAAAAGAACGAACCTGGTGATATTCTTGGCATTTTTTTGCTGTATACATTTCTCTTGCGACTTTCTGATTAAGAAGGAAGTCCCAAGTGAGTCTATTGTTCATGCAGGATTGCCTCCAGTAAATGATCTGGCTGTTGCAAAGAATGTCATCTTTTTAGTAGGGGATGGAATGGGGCTTGGGCAAATTACTGGAGCAATGTATGCGAATGGAAATAAATTAAATTTGGAAAGATTCAAGACTATTGGTTTGCATAAAACCCACGCTTCAGATAAGTTAATTACGGATTCTGCTGCAGGTGCAACTGCATTTTCTTGTGGAATTAAAACATACAATGGAGCAATTGGAGTTAGAGATGATAAATCTGCCTGCGAAACTTTGGCAGAGTTGGCGAAGAAGGCCAGAATGTCTGTTGGAATGGTTGCGACCAGTACGATTGTTCATGCTACGCCAGCATCATTTTATTCACATCAACCGCAGCGTAAAATGTATGATGAGATCGCCATGGATTTGGCCAACTTCAAACCAGATTATTTCGTTGGTGGAGGAAAGAAATTCTTTGATCGAAGAGATGATGAAAAGGATTTAATCAAAATGATGCAGTCGGAAGGATATACAATTGGGAACTATTTTGACAATGAATTTTTAGAAATGGATCTCCCAGAAAAAGGTGGGTTCGGATTTTTAACGGCCGATGAAGATCCATTGCCTGTCGCTCAAGGAAGAAATTATCTACTTTCTGCATCAGTAGCTGCAATACCATTTCTTGCTAAGAGATCAGATCGAGGATTCTTTTTATTAATCGAAGGTTCCCAAATTGATTGGGGAGGTCATGCCAATGATGGCGACTATGTGGTATCGGAGTTGTTAGATTTCGATAGAGTAATAGGAAGAGTTTTGGACTACGCAGAAAAAGATGGAAATACTTTAGTTGTGGTTACAGCAGACCATGAAACGGGTGGCTACTCAAATATTCAGGGAAGTACCATGGACAGCTTGGTGACTAAATTTACCTCGGGATATCACACTGCCACAATGGTTCCAGTTTTTGCCTACGGACCTGGTGCAAATAAATTCCAAGGTATCTATGAAAACACAGAAATATACCAAAAGCTGAAATCCGTAATGGATTTGTAGTGGATGAAGTTTTCGGAATTATCTTAGAACTCAAAGCAGGCCAACGAATAATATTAAAGGTGTCTTTCCGAATGGTAGCTTGATCTTACCAAAGGACCGCTTTCTACATAGTCAAATCCTTTTTGCAAACCAACTTCTTTGTATTCGGCAAATTTATCAGGATGCACATAAGATGCAACTTCCAAATGCATTTTTGTAGGCTGTAGGTACTGACCAATAGTTAAAACATCGCAACCGTGTTCCAATAAATCATCCATGATTTGGAAAACTTCGTCGTCAGTTTCTCCAAGTCCAACCATGAAACCAGTCTTCGTTCTTTTGCCGAAGTTCTTTATTCGTTGAATTTCTTCTAAGCTCCGTTTGTATTTTCCTTGTGGTCGAACTTTTCTGTAAAGTCTTTCTACTGTTTCCATGTTATGACTTACTACTTCTTGACCAGCGCTTATCATTCTTTCTAATGCCTCCCAGTTAGCTTTAACATCCGGGATTAAGGTTTCTATAGTCGTTTTTGGGCTAAGTTCCTTTGTTAAAGCAACAGTTTGATGCCATATTTCAGCACCACGATCTTTTAGTTCATCTCTATTAACCGAAGTAATTACCGCATGTTTGACCTCCATCAATTTTATAGCTTCGGCCACTCGCCTAGGTTCATCTTCATCATACTCGGGTGGTCTTCCTGTTTTAACTGCACAAAATGAGCAACTTCGAGTACAGGTATTACCAAGGATCATAAAGGTCGCAGTTCCTGCTCCCCAGCATTCCCCCATATTTGGGCAATGTCCCGATTGACATATTGTATGCAGTTGATATTTATCGACAAGATTTCGGACACGTTTGTAATTCTCACCAATAGGAAGTTTTACCCGCAGCCAATCAGGCTTTCTTTTTCTTTCCGCTCTACCTTCTACAACAGGCAAATCTATCATATTCCCAAATTTTTGTTCTTAGAAATAACTGCTAAATGGCATAACTTGTTCTAGTTACCATCGCTTTCCGAACTGCAAAGTTAAATAAAGATTCAGGAAGTAAGGCTTATTTTCATTGCCTTCTGCGGGAATTAATAGAGGAATTCTTTGTGTGTACACATCGAACATTATTCCGACTTCGAAAGCTTTGACTATCTCATCAAAAGCTCCCCAATCCAAGTGTAAACTAGCCTTTGTATGAAATCCTGGTCTGAGTTTAGCTTCTCCCCATCCTTTGCCTATTCCAGCGGCTCCTGCAATGTGGTTAATATCTGTAAAAATGTCACTGTTCTCTTCGGAGTACGTTTCATTACGCTCCACATCGTCCGATGGTTTTGATGGATCATTAAAGTAGATCAGTCTAAGTTGATATGGTTTTAGGATTCCTAAGGATGGACCTGCAGCATATGTAAATCCTACAGCCAATCCTTTTTTCTTGGCTTTTTCTGACAAATAACGTTTTTGACCTAGTGCGAATCGGACTGCATAAAGATTATTTCGCTTACCATAAATAAATGAACCATTGTTTCCATTTCGGGCAAAGTCAAAAGTATTTCTATATTCCTTTGGATGTTTTAATTCTCCAATTTCTAGTTGCCAATAGTTGGTTTTATAGTAGGTTTTGATTTTACCCCGATTAAAGCCTATTGCAAATCCGTTGGTATGCAATCTAACATCCGCAGTAAACTCGCGGTCATAAACTATCCCGGCATTATTTGAAAGACTAAGTGGTCTGGGCTGAAAAGTCTCTTGCGCTACAAGAAACTGAGCAAAACTGAGACAAAGAAATAGGAATGTTGAAACGCGTTTATGCATCATTAAGACTTCTAACTAAGATATGCATTAATAACGTGTTTTGAAAGCAAAAAGATCAGAATACAAATGAAAAAGTCATTTTTTTGACTAAAAAATGGAGATTAGTCTTTTGAGTCCAAGTTTTTACCCTTGATCTTCATTTTTTCTTTGTACAACTCCATTTCATTTCTTTTTTGTTGGGAAGCTTTGATCTTCTTGTAAAGGTCAGAGTAATCATAGATACTCCAAAGGATAAATTGGCCTCCCTCTCTTTTTACTCGACTGAAAGAAAAATCAAAAGCACCTTTAAGAAGTGGTATTGGATTTTCCATTTTTGAATAGCGAATGGTAGCACCACCAACTTCTAATTCCAAAAGTTGCTTGAAAATACTATCTAAAAAAGGATTGTCATTTAAAATACTTTTCCCTTTATAGCTTTTGGTTGAAAATAGCGTTTCACTACTATAATGGATGCTTCCATCGTCGTTTAGAAGAATAATCTGATGTGATTTATCTGTTTTAGAATCTTGCTGCATAATTTACTCCTCCAACAATTCAGAACCCAACTCTTGGAAAAGAATATCGACATTCTCACCAGTTTTGGCGCAAGTCAAAATATTCCATGGCATGCCAATAGTTTTTTTGATTTCATTAATTGCCTCTTGATTTACCAAATCTAATTTATTACCAACAATCTTAAAATTGCTCCCGGGGACAAGTTGGCGCAAATAATCAATATCTCGCTTAATGTTCTTGTAAGTGCTTGGTCTAGACAAATCAAATACATAAATAATTCCGCTTGCACCAAGAAAATACGATTTAGGTACTTTGTCTTGCGATACTTCGCCGGCAACATCCCATAGCAACATGGTCAACTGCCTACCATCAATTTCTATTGTTTTTTTATTAACCTTGACTCCAATTGTAGTTAGATATTTATCACTAAATCTACTAAAAATGAACTGATTGAAAAGGGATGTTTTACCAACCCCGAAACTCCCTGTAAGAATTACTTTTTTGCTAATCATATGGTCCTATTACGGTTTGTTTTGACTAAAGAAATAATGATCAAGCTGGTTCGAAATAAACTTGAAATCGTCTTCATTCCATTTAATCACTTTATTGTCTAGTATTTTAGTTGCAAATTCAAATATCAAATCTGTAATTTTTCCTTTTTCACTACCGGATATTGATCCATTCATCGCAACAACTATAAAGTATGATGGAAAATTGTGGATCATTAATTTATGGCGATTGTATTCAATTAAATCCAATTCCTCTTCGCCACTAAGAAAAGCGTCTTCAACAAATGATTTGATTGCTGTTAACATACCAGCAATTACATCTTGATCGATAGTAGGATTTTTAGAAGCAGCACCGATCAATAAACCAGAATCTCTTTGCACTATAAAAACTTCTTCAATCTGAACTTCATCAATAGCATATAAAATTTCATCCGATTGATCTATCCCAAATATTCTAGCTTTTAGAGACCCAATTAATCCTTTACTAGAAAAAGTTGACTTTATTTGAGAATCGATCCGTTCCTTTAACTCTTGAAATTGCAGCGTTATAAACTTACGAATCATTGTTCCCATTACCGGATATATAGCATTGATCAACATATCTTGCGAGCCAATAATTTTTTCCTCCACGATTTCATCAACGATCTTCTTATAGGCAGTAGGAAAATTTCGTTTCAATTCATCAATCTGTTCCACGATGATCGGCTTTACTTTTTCCTCAAAAGCCATAGGATCTTCGATGACTGTTTCTATTTCATCAATTCGATTCCTGTCCTCACGTAGCAACAGATTTCTAAGTTGCAGTAAAGCGGCGTTCTCATCTCTTTTATGTTCCTTTTGGATCACTTAAATTTAGCTTTCCATTAGTTTCCTTCCAATCTCAGATAGCATTTTCCCCATTTTATGACGATCCTTTTGAGTGGCGTCAACTAACTTTTGCTCTAATTGCTCAAAGCGTTTGTCCATACTCTTCTCCAACTTATCCATTCTTGCGCCTACAGCCTTGTCTATAGCAGACAATTCTCTGTCGGCTATTTGGCCTTGATTTGCAATGAGTTCTTCAAGCTCTTGAGCTCTTGCTTCTAAATCTTGATTGATTTCAGTGTATTTAGTTTCCCATTCTGATATCTGTTGACCCATCAAAATGTTTCGAATCATTCCTAATTCGCCTAGATCTACCCCGTTTGTTGAATTGTTTTTGTCATTTGCCATTGTAACGGACTTTAATTTTTGCTAATTTAATCAGAACCAAAATATTTACAGTGATTCAAAAATACGCTTACCTCTTCATATTACGAAAATCTTGCAACTAAGGTTCTTTTTTATTTTTCCCGATTATTAAGACCCACTTTTATTATTTTCAATTATTTTGAGGACAAACTCGTCTAAAATGTCGAAGAATACTTTTGTTTTAAACCAACATAACTCCGTTGCGAATACTTTTATCGCTGAGATTAGAGATCAAAATATTCAAAAGGATAGATTGCGATTTAGGAGGAATATGGAAAGATTAGGGGAATTGTTTGCTTACGAAATCTCTAAAACCTTGACATACAAGGAAAGCCTGGTCGAAACACCGCTTGGGACAGCAAAAGAACTGGTCTATGATGACAAGATAGTTTTAGCAACCATTCTTAGGGCCGGATTGCCATTTCATCAAGGATTATTAAACTACTTCGATCAAGCCGAAAATGCTTTTGTATCGGCTTATCGGAAACACCATAAAGATGGAACTTTCGAAATAGAGATGGAATACCAATCTTGCCCAAATTTGGAAGAGACAACCTTGATTCTGGCAGATCCGATGCTAGCCACTGGGGCTAGTATGCATGTAACCCTTGATGCCTTGAAAAGAAATGGAACTCCAAAAACGATTCATATTGTGACGGCGATCTCAAGTATTACAGGTTTGGACTATGTCAAACGCTTGCATCCGAATGCTCATTTTTGGATTGGTGCGCTCGATGAAGAACTAACTGCGAAATCCTATATCGTTCCTGGACTAGGGGATGCAGGTGACTTAGCATATGGTTCAAAATTGCAGGAATAATTGATTTTCAGTCGCTCATGACCAGTTATATCTTTAGGCAACATGATTCAAATGGGTTTTGAAATGTAGGATTCGTAAATCTTACCAATTTCGTTAGTTTTGCAGCAAAGGATCTTTATGCCATTAACGTTGTCTCCAGGAATCATATTACTGATCATTTCGATCTATTTCTTGATATTGATCGGAGTATCACAATGGACCAGTAGATCTACAGACAATGCCTCCTTTTTTCTCGCGAATAGACAATCCCCTTGGTACTTAGTCGCTTTTGGAATGATAGGAGCCACCTTATCAGGAGCTACTTTTATTTCTATTCCTGGAGTTGTTGGTGGAGATGGATACAATAAGTGTTTCTCGTATATGCAAATGGTCATTGGCTACTTGGCAGGTTATGTTGTTATCGCCTTGGTATTGTTACCCTTGTATTATCGCTTGAAAATTACTTCCATTTACGAGTTTTTGGACCAAAGATTCGGCTGGTCGGCTTATAAAACAGGAGCGGCATTTTTTCTTCTGAGTAGAATCATTGGAGCTTCATTCAGATTATTTCTAATGGCCATTGTCTTACAAACTTTTGTAACTGGCCCAATGAATATTCCGTTTTGGGCTACTGTTCTAATAACCATTGCTTTGATTTGGACTTATACACATCGAGCTGGAATCAATACAATTGTTTGGACAGATACTTTGCAGACATTGGCCATGCTTACCGCTGTAATACTAACCATTCTTGGAATAGGAGAGGCAATGAACATGTCTATAGGAGAACTAATATCTGCAGTTCGTGCCAGCGAGTACACCCAAGTGTTTTATTTTGAAGGTGGGTGGGCGGACCCGAATAATTTCTTTAAACAGTTCCTTGCGGGAATGTTTATTACAATTGTTATGACTGGTTTAGATCAGGATATGATGCAAAAGAATTTAACTTGTAAATCGCTGAAAGAGGCACAGCTCAATATGTTCAGCTTCAGTTTTGTGCTCATATTTGCCAACATATTATTTTTGACATTGGGAGCATTATTATACATCTATTCAGCAAGGATTGGATTGCCTATTCCAGAAAGTGCTGATCAGTTGTATCCAACGATTGCCTTAACCAATCTAAATCCTTGGGTCGGAGTTACTTTTATCGTAGGTTTGATTGCTGCGGCTTATTCTAGTGCAGATTCAGCATTAACTTCGCTTACCACTTCTTTTTGTGTTGATTTTCTCGGATTTAAAGCGGATCATGAAAATGATGAATCAGATAAAAGGACAAGATTAATGGTGCATATTGGTTTTTCTGTGGTCTTGTTTCTCGTGATCAATGTGTTTTATTTGGTTAATAATGATTCAGTGATCAATGGCTTGTTTAAAGCAGCTGGATACACTTATGGACCACTGCTTGGATTGTTTCTTTTTGGGATTTTATCCAAAAACAGGAAATTGAAAATGAAATGGGTTATTCCTATTTGTATTTCCGCACCATTTATAACTTTTGTCCTTAACTACTATTCTGAAGTATTATTCTTTGGCTATAAATTCGGTTTTGAACTATTACTTTTGAATGGGTTTATTACCGCTCTGGGTTTGCTTTTGATTAGTTATTACCCCAAGGAAAATTTTAAATCTATCTAGGAGCGATCACCTTCTACTTTTCTCCAAAAAAAAGAGGCCCAACCTCTTGCGAAATTGCGCCATCCAAATCTCTAATAGTGTGAAACAGACCGAAGTCTGCAAATGCGAGATAAATATACCAATCAAGTTTATTTGAAATCGTGCAAATGATGTAGCGGTAAGATTCTCTAAGAGAACGGTCGATTTGGATGAGGTGCAAAAAAAGGCCAGCTGCCCATTTCTGGGAAACAGCTGAACTTACAAATGAGACAACTTAAAATTCTTCAATTTTAGCGTTTCAACAAAGCCTGTTGTACACTGATTTTCATGCTTACAAAATCGATCGTACGCATGAAATTGATTTTCAAATCAATTGAGAAAAAAAAGTTGCCTGGAATATTCTTAGAAAATCAAATATCAGACCAAACTGAAATTTTTAGTGAAAGCAATAATCCTTAGGTATTGGTCCTGGTCCAACCATCATTGGACTGATCTCTTTGTTCTGCGGCTCGTTGAGCTTTCGTTTTATCAAAAATGTCTCGAGGTAAGAAGTGCTTTTGATCCGGTTCCCCTTCTTTTTCCCAAGAAGGAACTTGTTCAATTTCATCTTCTTCAATATGATCCTTGTAGAAAAATGCAGCAAATATTCCAGCCAATGCTCCATACAAATGGCTTTCCCAACTAACCCCTTCCTTCGGGATCAATCCGTTAAACATACCTTGGTAAAAAAACAAAATCACTAAAGCAAGGACGATCGATTTCAAATTTCTTCTAAAAACGCCAGTCCAAAAAACAAAAGAAACCATTCCGTAAACCACACCAGAAGCGCCAATATGATAGTTGTAACCTCCAAAGGCCCAGACGGATATTCCAGTCATGAAATATATCATCAACATGGATCGAGTGGCCACCCTAGGATAAAAATAATAGATGATTAAACCTAGTGCAAATAATGGCATCATGTTGAAGAACAAATGAGCTAAGTCGCCATGAATGAAGGGTGCAAATAAGATTCCCTTTAAGCCAGATAAAAATCTAGGGTATACTCCTAATTTATATATAGGAAGGTCTGTCAATACTTGTAACAAATGGACGAAAGCCATAGCAATAAGCCAAAGACTTGGAATAAGTACAGCTCGGTATTTACGGTTATCAACTCCCATATTGTCCTAACAGATTATAGAAAGTAACCAGAAGCGAAAACCGCTAAAGATATCTTCGATAAATCTGCTTTATAAATATTATCGCCTTCTTACGTTTGTTCGCATCTGACCAGCCATGCTTGTCGGCTACTTGTGCTAAAACGTACTTTGCTTCCTCAAAGTTTGGCAATCTATTCAATCTTTCAATTATTGCTTCGAAAAAAGTATTGTCTTGGCCAAATAACTCATTGATTGTCAACATCTTTTCGTTGATTCCAAATGCTTTTGTTAAATCTTTTATTGGCTGAAGACTTAATCGCTCTGATAGGTCATTTCCATGATCTAACTCAAACAATTCGGCAATTTTTTTATCCATACTCGGAACCACTGGATTCACTTTTGCTGCCGCAGGCTCCTGTACCGCGGGAATTGCAGCTTCGACCGCGATCTCAGCAATTTCTTCCTCTTCTTCAATTATTACCTCAGGAGTTATCTGATTGCTTTCTCTTGGGATTTCAATTGGAGTCGGAGGAGTTGGTATATCTTCCACCAATATGACTTCTTCCGGCGCCACTGTGGCTTTGGTGTCAACTACTGGAGCGGACTTATTACGTTGAATTGGTTGAGGTGCAATCTCATCTTTAGGATCAAAACTGCTGTAAAATTGCCTGATGTAAGCCAGCATGAGGTCTTTTTCAAATTCGTCAACCTTATCATCCATGGTCATGGTATCATAGAGGCGATTGATTTTTTCTAGGATGAGTTTTGCTTGTTTAAGATCCATTTATTTAGTTGATTGATATACTGGGATATTCTTTTTCGGTCGTAAAGGTAATTTATTGGTGGGATGATTAAAAATAGCGATTTTCGTGCCGCAGCCAAAAATGCAACAATTGTAATTTTCACCAACAGTATAACTGATGTTTCTTGAACCATATTTTAAAGGACAGCGATCGGGATGGATTGAAGTGATTTGTGGGTCTATGTTTTCTGGTAAAACAGAAGAATTGATACGACGATTAAAAAGAGCTAAAATCGCTGGTCAAGATGTAGAAATCTTTAAACCAGCGGTTGACACCCGATATCATGATGAAGAAGTCGTTTCTCATGACTCAAATAGTATTCCTTCGCGTCCAGTTCATACTGCCAAAGCCATTCTGGAGTTGTCCGATGATGTCAGCGTTGTAGGAATAGATGAAGCGCAGTTTTTTGATTACGACCTAACCGAAGTTTGTGAGGAGTTGGCAAAAAGAGGAGTTAGAGTGATTATTGCTGGTCTAGATATGGACTTTCAAGGAAAACCCTTTGGTCCAATCCCTAACCTTTTGGCTGTCGCAGAGTACATTACCAAAGTCCATGCAATATGTCATCATTGCGGTAATCTCGCTACACACAGTTATCGTTTGAGTGCAAACAAGGATAGAGTTATGCTTGGAGAGAAGGATACCTATGAAGCAAGATGCAGATCATGTTATGGAATGGGCAATATTTTAGATTTGAAGCCGAAGCCGTTAGATAAGGATAAGGAGGAAAAAACATTGTTTGATTAAACAGCGAAGTTTGATTCAGCTTTCAGCTTGCCTTAAATCGAAAAAGCATCTTGAGATTATTCCCAAGATGCTTTTTTATTTCGAGTATCGCTTCTTTGTTATTGAACGATCACTTTTTCGACACCTATAAGTTCCCCAGCTTCATTATAAAACTCTACCAATTTCATACCCTTAGCATGTTGCGTTAAATCTATTGTATTTGTTGTATTAGCTCGGAAGGTTTCTGTTTGTCCAATAATATTGATGACCTTTATATTGTCAATAGTAATATTTTCCGGCAATTCATATTGAAGATATCCTTCTGTAGGATTTGGATAAATATCAAAAGAAGTTATCGACAAGTTATTTACTGGAGAAGTTATTTGTTGATATCCTCCGAAAAATATTCTCGTTCCAAAGAAAGCAGGTGTAAAGCATCCTCCATGATCAACAGTTGCTCCTCCAACCAATTCTGACTCTACGTCAAACGAGCCCATTGCATTCATACTGGAATCGGCTTGAATAGCATTCAAATAAGAAACCTGGTCATCACCTGTACAATAAAACATTCTCAAAGGAGTATTTGACATCCAATTATCTACATCTTGATCTTGTAGAGCCAATAAAAAAGGATGTTGAGGATCACTACTCAATTGATCAATGTATTCTTGATTGAATATTTTTACAGCAATAGAAGCGCCTTCTAGTTCTGTAAGCTTGTTGAATAAAAAAGTATTTAGCTCTAAAAGGTCAATATCTTCATTATAATACTCAAGAATTTTATCTACATAAGGAGCTCTTACAACCTCTGACAAATCATTATATAAATTTCCGTAAGCCGTTTGCATAGAAAGCAATACGTTTGGCAAATATGCTGGAGTTCCATATACGTTTTCTGCCAAAACGAAATCCAACATGATTCCAGAGATGGAGTAGGGACCAGACATCGGAGCGGATGCAGTTACTGTATAATCATTCGAATATTTTTCTTCAACCAATTTAGTCATTGCCATTGCTGCATGACCACCTTGAGAATATCCTGTAATGAAAAGTTGATCATTTAAAAGATAACCTTCATTAGCCGCAATTTCCTCCATAGCGATTACAAGATCAATTCCTGACTGTGCTTCACTTTCAGCATGAACATAAGGATGAAATCCTCTTCCAATTCCAAGCCCTGGATAATCCGGCGCAACAGAAGCATAACCAAATCCGGCCATAGCTACTATGACGTTTGATTCTGTGCTTTGATAAGAAGGCACCGCAGTTCTACTTGCAACAGTTCCATGCATGTAGCTTAGCTTAGGGAAAAGATTAGTTGTATTCTCTGGAAATGCGATTAACCCACTAAGCGTATCTAGATCGCCATGAACGTCAGGTGATTCATATTCTACACGATATACCTTAGCACCATAAGCAAAGCTAAATGGAATAAGCGCGGAAATTTCTGAAGGTGTATAACTCGCTACATTTTCATAGGCAATTACCTTTTGAGCAGAGCTGTTAAATGCAATAAAGCATATAAATAGAAGCGTATAAATATTTTTCATAAAATAGATGTTTGTCAGTTCCCAATATACAGACAAATAACCATTCTATGATACTTTGGTTCATATCACCTCTACTCAGGAAGGCGTCTAGACCTTTATGTATTTCAGCAGTCAAAATTTTTTAAAGCTTAAACGTGGCGCCCATAAATATTCTTCGACCTAGAGTAAATAGATTTGGATTTACCAGTCGCCAATTGTAGGCATTGATATATCCAGCTTGGCGTTCTGGCTGGTTTGCCAAATCATTAATTCCATCTTGTCCTTCATTGGACTGTAAATAACCATCGTCAGATGGACTCCCAGTGGCAGGATAGACAGATCTAATGTTGTTTTTATCCAACAGATTTTGAACTCTTAGGTACAAATTGACTCCAAAACCATCTGCATCTTTTGAAAAAGGAATGAACTTATTCACCTTGAGGTGAATTACGTTTTGCCAAGGCAGTCGAACACCATTTATTTGCCCAATAGTTCCATTTCCATCAAGAATAGTCGGTCGTGCTTTTGAGGTAAAAGGTCTTCCAGAAATCGCTGTAGTTTGAATATTTAGACCGGCATTTTGGAATATTTTTTTGCCCCAGATTCTTGGTCCATTATATTTAGCTCCGTGCCCAAATCTAAAGTCTAGGCCCAATTGCAATTGATGTCTTTCATCATAGTCTAGTGGATACAAAGTTCGGATATTTCCAGATGAAGTCAACCCTCTCCGGCTATCGGCATTCGAGCCGGTGCCATCTGCAAATAATAAAGAATAGGATGCGTTCGCCTGCAAATTTCCAATGCGCTTAGTGTTGTATGCAAATGTAAATCCCTTCACTGTCCCGAAATCAATATTACTGTAAGTTGTATAAGAAGTAATTGGCGATGGCAAATACAAGTAAGTTCTTTGCTGAATTAAATTTCT
Organism: uncultured Saprospiraceae bacterium; assembly: GCA_937928045.1. Lineage (GTDB taxonomy): Bacteria > Bacteroidota > Bacteroidia > Chitinophagales > Saprospiraceae > JABDJM01. The sequence goes on from CALFWO010000055.1 coordinate 73,428, forward strand.
CAGCTCTTTGTAAAATGCTGTAAGTGTTATAGCAGATTTTTCACCTACAGCCTGTTGATAACCTACTTCGTATTCAATAGTATGTTGTGATTTCAAATTCGCGTTAGCCTGGGGTTGATTGTTTTCAAAGTTGTAATAGTCCAAAGCAGTCACTCGTGAGGTATTCAGGCCCATTGCCGCTGGGCGCTGGCTGAGTATATCATAGTGTGCGAAAAATTGAGCGGTAGTGGAAATTGGAAAAGAAAAAGAAACCCTCGGAAGAATATTCCAATCTGGCCGATAATCTTCGAATGAATTATTTGGATCAAATCCTTCCAGTCGGATGTTATTGACGTGTTCGTCATAAAACTTTGGACTAACGATTTCACCACCAAATATTTGAGCGCCAGAATTTACTGGATTTCCTTCCGCATCAAACCATTGTTCACCATCTCTATAACCAATGACTTTATCAGAAGTTGCTCCTTCAGTATAAACCTTTGATTCCGGATTTAAGTTACTCGGAAAAGATTGATTTGTTCGATCTTCAAAATCTGCAGCAGACATGATTTCATACAGTGAATAAGGATCTTTCAGAACTGGCGCATTTGCATCGTATCGATCTACTCTTAGACCAATACTGAAATACATATCTTTGAATGCAAACTTATCCTGTAGATAAAATCCAAAATAGTTAGGCTCGGCGGAAGCCACTGGCAATGTTCGGATACCATCTTCATTTTTCTCAGTAAAAAAATCATTGAAGGTAACCTTGCGCTTCAGTTTTTTGCCTGTATAATCATATCCCCAATAGTTCATGTTCAATCTATTTCCAGAGTCATTTATTTCTTCAGCGGAGAATAATCCCAAGGTCAATAAACTTGGATCAATTCCATCAATATTTACAAATTCATCTAAGGCATCTCCGGTAAGATTTCGAATGTTGTGTATAAAGGTCGCATTGTCTGTATTGCCAATTTCAGTAGGATGAATAGGAACCATGAATCCATTAACCATGAATGAGTCAATTACTTGTAATGTGTCTATTCCTCCAAAGTGATTGTTCGCAGACTGGCGGGCAGTTAGCCATAGTTCTCTTGGGTCAATTTGATAACCTCGGTTAGTTTGTTGCTCATATTGGAATCCTAATTTAATGGCATGAATTCCAGGCTTGTTTTTGGGTTTGTAATCAAATGAAAGATTAGTACTTAAACTGAATCGATCATTATTTCGAATAGAGTAGCGGTTGTAAACCTCATTGATATTAGCGTGCAAGCTATAAATGTTATCTAGCCCAGCTCTTGTTTCACCATTTACCCTTGAGTATGAATTATAATCTTCAGGATTAGCATAAATATTATAATTAGCTAAAAGTGGATTAGCGGAACCTACTTCATAATTAATAAATCTACTTTGGTAATCGGTATGTCGATTTCCAACAGGATTGAAAACTGGGACATAATCAAAATCAAACTTTCCAATATGTCCATAATCAAATAATCGATCTTGATGCCTCGGATCTTCCAGTCTTTGTTGTAGCTTTTCAAAGCCTATTATAAAGTTGTATTGTAAAAAAGAAATACCAGAAGCTTCTTTATTTTCTTCTTCAGATCGCAACCAAGAATTCCCAAGACGATGTCTAAATTTAAAATTTCCTCTGAAATTATTTCTTAAATCAGTAGGGTTGTTTTTGTAGTTTAGTAATCTCCAATTTGTACCAGTTCGATTCAATCCGTTGGGCGTAAATTTATCTTTAATTTGGGCATAAGATCCTCCAATACTAATGTCAATAAATGGTGAGATTCTGGCTGTTAATTTTCCTGAAAGATCGAGTCGTTCATTTTCTTCACCTCGCTGATATTTACTGTATTCAATGTCTTCTGAAGTCAGCAATCCTGCAGCAGATTCAATAGTTGTTCCACTAAGGACAACCGGGTTTGAATTCAATCGATCTATTGTTGTTTCACTGGCGTAAGGAATAGGAATGGCAGAGGGAGCATCATCAAGTTTTCGATTCCACTGAGCACCAAGTCGAACGCCAAGCACTGAAGCCCCTTTTTTATTTTTAACCAAAGGTCCTGAAACATACGCGTTTAAAACTTGTTGACCATAAGCATCTAAAAACTGTGAAGATTCTAATTCCAGTCCACCTCCCCAAGTATTACTCATTCCTCTGGTTGTTATAGAAATTACTCCTCCAGTTACATCGCCATATTGTGGAGAAAACCCACCGGTAATCACATTTAATTCTTCAATCTCAGAAAGAGGAACTAAACTTTGCGCTCCACTGACTCGAACATCATCAATGTAGTAAACTGTTCCGGAGCTCCTAACTCCATGGATGTAAATTGGAGCACCTTCTTCTAATTGGCTAATACCCGGAACAGATCCAATAACTCCAGATAAATCTCGAAATGGTGTATTTTCAATTTCTTTTCCTTTTAGCTTAATGCCACCTTCAGTATCGCCAGGTTTGATAAGTTTTTGTTCAACTGTAACCGTAAAGACAGGAAGGTCATGTCCTTGTTGGGCAAATGAAATATTGTGAATGTTGAATTGATCTTTATAAACCGTTACGGGTTCGTAAGACATGGTTTGATATGAAATTTCAGAGGCTTCTACTCGGTAGGTACCAGGATCAATTGGAAATCTATAATCACCTTCTTCGTTCGTGACATCTCCTTTAATAAAATTATCACCTTGATAAACTGAAATGTTTGCAAAGAATACCGGTAGCCCGGTTTCACCATCAATAACTTTTCCGGTAAGAAAAGTCTGGGCTGAAATAAATTCAGCCCAGATCAGTAACAGGGTCACAATTAGAAAATATCTTTTCATAGCTTAATATCTTGTTCCGACTGATTAGTAATAGATCTAGATATTAATTAGATAATGTCTTTTGATTCTTATAACCAGTTCGTTTGAAATGCTTTATACTTTTCGTATTGCTAAAGTAGATGGGGGAAAAGCTTTTTGAAACCCGAAGTCAGATTAAAAGTCAGGAAGCTGATTAATTTGAAAATGAAAGAAATGTTGTTTGTTTTGTTTAATTTTCACTGGAATCCCGATTGTTAAGCGCTTTCTCTCGTTGCACAAACGAGTTAATAGTCAGATTAGAAAGCGCCAAAAAGTATTCTACAAATGGCGGTTATACGTCATATGAGCTGTATCTAGAGCGTTTCGAAATCATTTTTTCGGAGATAATTGTGAATAATCATGCCTTTGAAAAGTAGGGTTCATTGCTTTAAATCATTACTTTTGCGCCTTCGAAAATTGAAGGTTGGAGTTAATTTGATCAAGTCTAGTTAGCTTTAACCAGTGTCAAAATCACCGCAAACAAGAATCATGGCTCAAAAGAGGATCAAATCAGCATTGATTTCAGTTTTCCATAAAGATGGTTTGGATAACATCGTAAAGGAATTAAATCGACTGGAAGTAAAAATTTATTCTACAGGAGGAACTCAAGCTTTTATCGAAAAACTGGGAATTAAAGTAGAAGCCGTTGAAAACATTACAGATTATCCTTCAATTCTCGATGGAAGAGTAAAGACTTTGCACCCAAAAGTTTTTGGTGGTCTTTTAGCGCGAAGAGAAGAAGATCATCTAGCACAGTTGGCACAATATGATATTCCTGAAATAGATCTAGCTATCGTTGACTTATATCCTTTTGAGGCGACTGTTGCCAGCACAAATGATGAAAACACAATTATTGAGAAAATTGATATTGGAGGTATTTCATTGATTCGGGCGGCAGCAAAGAACTATAAGGATGTTGTCGTAGTTCCGTCGAGAGAAGAATATGAAACGCTTTTAAATTTGCTAAAAACACAAGACGGTCAAACATCGTTGAATGATCGTAAACGTTTTGCTGCAAAGGCTTTTGCTATCTCCTCACATTATGATACGGCTATTTTCAATTGGTTCAACAAGGACCTCCATGAAATGGAATTTAGAAATAGTCAACATCAATCTCAAGTATTGAGATATGGAGAAAATCCACATCAGCAAGGAGTATTCTTTGGAGATATAAGAAAGAAGTTTGACAAATTAGGAGGGAAAGCATTGAGCTATAATAATCTCGTAGACGTAGATGCAGCAGTAAGTATTATGGCTGAATTTAAAGATGCCGGCCCATCTTTCGCAGTTTTAAAGCATACCAATGCATGCGGTGTGGCAACGCGACCAACTATTTTCGAAGCTTGGGAAGCTGCACTTGCGGGAGATAATGTATCTGCCTTTGGAGGAATCTTGATTTCGAACACTACTATTGATCTAAAAACAGCAGAGGCAATTGATCAAATATTTTATGAAGTATTGATTGCTCCTAATTTTGATGAAGATGCCAAAGCGCATTTGATGAAAAAATCAAAGCGAATTTTGCTTGAGATAAAATCTTGGGAAATCAACAAGAAGCAATTCAAATCCTTGTTAAATGGAGTAATTCAACAGGATATGGATTTAAAAACTGAGAATGCATCAGATTTCAAACAAGTGACAAAGGTTGCTCCTACTGCGAAACAATTGGAAGATTTGGAATTCGCGACAAAATGTGCAAAACACTTGAAGTCAAATACAATAGCATTGGTAAAGAACAATCAGCTAATTGGAATGGGGTGTGGTCAAACATCTAGAGTCGATGCGCTAAAGCAAGCAATAGCAAAGGCAAAACACTTTGGCTTTGATTTGAACGGAGCAGTAATGGCTTCGGATGCTTTTTTCCCTTTTCCAGATTGTGTGGAAATTGCTTTTAATGAAGGAATCACGGCGGTAATACAACCCGGAGGATCAATTAAGGATCAATTAAGTATAGATTTTTGTGACGCAAATGGCATGGCCATGGTCATGACAGGAATTCGTCATTTCAAGCATTAATAATTGAAAGCATACAATCTTCTTTTTGATGTTGGTAATACAAGAGCAAAGATTGCGCTTTATGATGAGCGTGGAATTGTAGGATCAGTATGGAAAACTGAAAATCCCTTAATTGGTGATATTCGTGCCTTTGTTAAAGGTAAGAATATCAAACAGGCCGCTATTTCTCAAGTTGGAAGGTTCCCTGATCGGATAAAGCGATTTTTAAAGAAGGAATATGGATTGGTGCAATTGACTGAAAAGACCAAGGTACCCATCAAAAACAGCTACAAAACACCAAGAACCTTAGGAAAGGATAGGCTAGCTGCGGTCATAGGCGCTTTTTATATGTTTCCAAAGAAACCTTGCTTGGTGATCGACGCTGGAACTTGTATAACCTATGATTTCTTGTCTAAAGCAGGAACTTACCTTGGAGGAGGGATTAGCCCTGGAATGATGCTAAGATTCAAAGCAATGAATGATTACACAGCTGCATTGCCGTTGGCACCATTCAACAAGAGTGCGAAATACATAGGGAAAAACACAAAAGAAAGTTTGCAATCTGGAGCCCAATGGGGCTTTTTACTTGAAATAGAAGGGTTTATAAATAAATATAGAGAGCAATATCCCGGTCTGCAGGTTATTATTACTGGCGGGGATGCAGAATATTTGTCTAAAAACTTGAAAACTAAGATATTTGTCAATCCAAATTTGGTCTTAGATGGACTGAATAAAATACTTAATCGATAATGCTGAACACAGCGCGTAGGATTTTAGTGGCTTCTGTTCTCCTTTTGGGAGCAGTGACAATGATGGCTCAGCCAAAATTTAATTCTCCTTACTCCAGATTTGGACTAGGAGATTTAAGCAATTCAAACTTGCCAAGCCTTAATGGTATGGGAGATATTGGAGCGGCATTTAGAGATCCATTCCATTTCAACTTAGTCAATCCGGCTTCTTTGACCAGTTTGAAAGCTACAGCCTTTGAAATAGGGCTGGATGTCAAACTTTCCAATTGGTCGAATGGAAATGAGAACGAACAAATTTGGTCTGGGAACATCTCCCACATCGCTCTTGCTTTTCCGCTAAAGAATGGTTTTACCAAAGTGCTGGAAGGGAAAAAATCTGATTGGGAAATGGGAATGGCCTTTTCTCTGATACCTAAAACACAAGTAGGATATAACATCAGATCACAAGAATTAATCGAAAATTCAGATGATCCCGTTAACTATATTAATACTGGTCAAGGTGGTATTAATGCTTTGAATTGGGGCTATGGTCTTAGCTACAAAGAGCTATCCCTTGGTTTGAACGTTGGGTTTTTATTTGGAAGTATTAGTAATGAAAGCCAAGGAACATTGCTTACAACAAATACATTTTACTACTCAAAAGAGAATGATTTTAACGTAAATGGCGTTTTGTTTAGTTTTGGAGGGCAATACGATATTGCGCTTCCAGATGCAAAATCCACAAAAGATGGAAATCCATCCAAAAAGAAAATTACAATTGGAGCTTACGCTGGATTAAATAGTAACGTCAAAGTGACTCAAAACTCTTTGATATTTAGAGAAAGACCAGTTGGGCAATTTGCCATTAGGGATACATTCGAATTTAAGGATGGAGAACAAACCGATGGGGTATATCCAGGGGAAATTGGCTTTGGGGCACATTATGTACATGAAAATAAATTGAGGGTAGGAGTAAACTATACGATGCAAGCTTGGTCCAAATATGTAAACGAAGCTGCACCGAATAATAATTTTTCCAATGCTTCTACGTTTAGTGTAGGAGCCTCCTACACACCAAATTCCAAAAATTATAAATCATACTGGGAAAGAGTAAATTATAAAGCTGGTTTTGTATCCCGAAAGGACTACAGATCTGTTCTTAGCAATTCCTTAACGAATTACGGTGTAACATTTGGCTTTGGTTTACCAGTTATATTACCGAGACAGGGCGTGTCTTTTGTGAATCTAGGATTCGAATTAGGACGTTTTGGGTCAGAACAATCTCTCCAAGAAACCTATGCTCAACTATCTCTAGGGTTTACATTGAATGATAACTCTTGGTTTTTTAAACGAAAATTCAATTAAAAGATGAAAAGATTAATGCAATTGATAATGATGTCGATCCTAATGGTAGGATCAGTTACTGTGGCTACTGCGCAGTGTGGAACTTGGTTTGACTCGCCAAAAGAAAACGAATTAACGGAAGCTCACGTACTTTATAGAGACCAAGTCAAATTAAAAAATTTAGATGCGGCCTATGAACCATGGAAATTAGTTTATGAAAATGCTCCTGCTGCGGATGGTAAAAGAGCTTCACATTATGTGGATGGTCGAACTATTCTTAAACACAAGTTGGCTTCTGCTGATGAGGCAGGTAAAAAAGATTTCATTGCTCAGATTCTTGCCCTATATGACCAACAAATGGCTTGCTATGGAAAGGATGGTGAAAGTGCAAGACTGAAAGGGCGTAAAGCATATGACATGTTTTATGAATTCAGATCTGATTACGGTGAAATTAATAACATCTTGAAGGAATCAGTAGAAGAAGCCGGTGATGATTCTGAATACATTGTATTCGTTCCTTATGCTACAGTAATTGAATACCTTTTCACTAATGAGTTAGTTACGAAAGAAGAGGCGAGAAGCGTATATACTAAGCTGAATAAGATCGCAGATGTAAATGCAAATGGCGATGGAAAGTACAAAGCTGAATACAAGCAAGCGCAAGATGCAATGAATGCTGTTTTCCAAAGAATTGAAGAATTTATTTTCGACTGCGATTATTTCAGAGATAAATTACTTCCAGAGTACAACGCGGACAACAATAATCCTGAAGTTATTAAGCGTGTATACAACAAGCTTATTGCCAAAGGTTGTGATAAGAATGATCCATTATTGATGGAATTGAAAACGAAGTATGAAACTTATGCAGCAGCAGAAAATGCTAGACGTCAAAGTGAATTTGAAGCAAATAACCCGGCTATGATGGCGAAGAAAGCTTATGATGCAGGAGATTTCAATGGAGCGATGACAAAGTATGAAGAGGCATTGGCCTCTGAGTCTGATCCGAATAAACAAGCTGATATTTATTTCAGAATGGCTTCAATCAAAGGAAGAAGTTTGAAATCTCCTTCACAAGGTAGAGAGTTGGCCAGAAAAGCGGCAAAGCTTCGTCCAAACTGGGGAAGACCCTATATGCTAATTGGAGATTTATATGCGAAGGGGTCTAGAACATGTGGATTCGATGCTTATGAGCAAAGATTGGCGATTCTTGCAGCTGTAGATAAGTACAGTTATGCAAAGTCGATTGATCCCTCAGTCGCAGCTGAAGCAAATAAAAGAATTGGTACATACCGAGCTAGTTATCCGGATAAAGAAACTGCTTTCATGAAAGGACACAAAGCAGGAACATCGGTTAAAGTGGGATGTTGGATTGGTGAAACTGTAAAGGTTAGATTCTAAAAAGAATCTTCTAAAATAAAAAGAGGTTGTAGTCATTGGATTACAACCTCTTTTTATTTAATACTATTCAAAGCTACAATCCGCCTTGCGTTCTATTGTCCACTTTCAAATAATATGGACTAGCGCGAAACGATTAAACTCAAACTAAAACGATTGCGATTCATTGATCGAATCGCATTATTATATATTCCAGATTGGCCAATGGCCTTTAGATCAGAAAATCCTTGACTAAAGCTCAATTGTGGGAAGATGGAAAACCATTTGTAGTGTAGCTTAATACCTACCCCAAATTCACCACTTAAGTCGGTATGATTCAATGAAAATACCGTTGGATCAATTTGATCACCCAAGTGTTGTTGAATTCGAGGGCCGATAAAAAAGTAAGGCATACGTTGAGCACCTCTAGGAGAAAAAACGAAATGTACTGGAAGTCCAATAGACATCGGCTGAATTTCAAATGTCATCATCTGACTATTTTCAGCCGTAAAGATCAATCTATTCTCTTGAAAAGAAATCAAAGGAGTAATTCTAAAAGCAGCCTTTTCATTAATATGGTATTCGCCAGCAAAGCCAAGAGAAAATCCCAATCTAGCTTTTGCATCAATATTTTTTACTTGACTCGTACTTTGATATACCCAATCTGCTAATCGATATTGCATTTGGGTTTGATCTAAAGCTATATGCAAGCCAACGGAAAATTTTTCATTTCCTTGATCTTGAGCCCAAATAGAGGTCGAAATCAAAAGTATAAAACAGGTAAATAGGTTGGTTCGCAATTAATTTTAGCTAGCTTAGTTGTTTATAGAACGGAGATATTAACTTTTTATTTTTTGTCTATTCAAGGGAATTCTAGTAAATTTCTTGACATCCTTTGTCTATCTATGTTTTATATTCGCCTCTACACGTAAACTGTAACATCAATTACATACGTTAATTAACGACTGTGAAGTTAAACTCTATACTTTTCAATTATTCCAATGGATTAATTTTGAAAGACAGCTAACTTGAATTAATAACACATGAAGATCAATTACCCTTTTTTTCTACTCACCTTAATCATTGTGGCATGTTCACCAAAAACAGCTAAAAAAGTTGAGGAAACCAAGACTGTTGAAGCACCGGTTGCAGTGCAAACTCCAGACGAAGAACTTAGTCCATGTAAAAATTGGGAGTCAGCAACCAATAAGGATGAATTAATGTCTGCCCATGTGCTTTATAAGGACAGATTAAGAGAAATTAAATCCTTAAAACGAAATGATCCAGTCGCCAATGCTGATCGAATCAATGAAGTTTATCAATTGGCATATGATTATTGGTCGGTTGTGTTTGAAGCCGCACCTGCAGCTGATGGTAAGCGGCCTGATCATTTTGATGATGGGGTTAAAATTTATGAACACTTCTATTCGCAAGCCACAACTGATGCCGAAAAAGAAAAGCAGGTTGCGAAAATCATGGAACTCTATGAAGAACGTGGCAAATGTTATGGTGATAAAGCTTACATGATGGGGGCAATGGCTTTTGATTACTATTACAAGTATTCTGGTATGAAAACCCAAGAAGAGAATTATCAGTACTTCAAAGATGCCATGGATATATACCAGAATGAAGCCGATTACTTTATTTTAAATCCATTTACGGCATTATTATCTAATATGATCATTGAAGAAAAAATTCCGTTGGAAGAAGGACAGAAGTACGCAGGGTATATTAGAAAATCTTTGGAAAATGGTTTAGCTAATGCAAAAACAGCAAAGAAAAAAGAACCTTGGCTAATCGTCAATGATTATGTGCCAGCAATTCTTGATCAACTAGAAGGTGTAAAAGGTTTTTACAACTGTGATCACTTTAAGTCAAAATATTTGGAAGAATGGAAGAACAATCCTACTGATTGTGATGCTATCGTTCGGGTAATAGGAAAAATGAAATGGGGGGGATGTTCAGATGCAGATATGGACTTAGTAGATGCAAAAGCTGCCTACATGAAAGATTGTAGAATAGCTACCGAACCCTCAGGTCCTAGTTGCAGAAGTTTTTTACAAGATGGAAATTATCAAGAAGCCATAGATTGTTATGCTGAAAAAGGATCATCATCAGCGGAGGCTGAAAAAAGGGCCAAATACAATCTTTTTGTAGCTAAGATTTACTACGGGGAACTTAAGCGTTATGCTGATGCTAGGAAGTATGCGCTTAAGGCATTAAAGGATCGGCCTAATTGGGGCGAACCATATATCTTGATCGGAAAACTATATGCTTCTTCTGGTCCATTGTGTGGGTCTGGAAGAGGTTGGAAATCGCAAGTGGTTACTTGGCCAGCCATTGATAAATGGAAAAAAGCCAAAGCCGTAGATCCAACTGTTGCCGCCGAAGCGAACAAATTGATTAACAAGTATCGTCAGTATATGCCAAGTGTCGAGGATATATTCCAAAGACAACTTAGCGAAGGGGCTTCATTCACAGTTCCTTGTTGGATTCAAGAAACGACCAAAGTCAGAGCTGCCCCACGAAACTAACCGGCTTTGTGGCCTGAATTCAAAATATTGGACTACAATTCCTCAAAAGAAGGATTGTCTGTTATGCGTTAAAGGTGATCAAAGCTTTTTCCCAACTTCAATATAATTAGTACCTTTGCGTCCGATTTGGAAGTAAAGCACCTAATCATTTAATCATCTGGCCTAGAGATCATTAGTCCTTAGGCTATCAATCAAAATCAAACTGGTTTTACTATGACTAGATTAATTATGGCTCTAGCCGCTGTAGCTTTTTTATTGACTTCTTGTTCAAATGCTCAAGGTATCAAGAAAGAAATGGTAGAGAATCCTACCACACAAGCTGACAAAGACAAGAATGCAATCATTCAATATGCTATAGACAACAAATTGGATGTAAAGTCTACTCCTTCTGGAATTTACTATGTAATGGAAAAAGAAGGTGATGGAAAAGGAAACCCATCCATGACTGATAAAATTACAGCACACTATCATGGACAATTATTGGATGGAACTGTGTTTGATTCTTCCGTAGATCGTAATAAGCCATTTGAATTTAGCTTGAATGGCGTAATCAAAGGATGGCAACAAGCTATTCCAATGCTTTCAAAAGGAGGAAAAGGAAAATTCTTTATTCCTTCAGGATTGGCTTATGGAGAAAGAGGAGCAGGTGGCGCGATTGGGCCGAACATGCCATTAATTTTTGATATTGAATTAATTGATTTTCAAGATCCATCTCTGGCAGCTGGAAAGCAAAGAGAAATCGATGTAAAGTTGATCGAAGATTATATCCAGAAGAACAATTTGAAAATGGAGAAAACTGAGAAAGGTGTTTACTATCAAATTGAGAAAAAAGGTTCGGGTACTGAGCATCCAACGCTTAAGTCTAAATTGACTGTTCACTATCATGGAACAATGATGGATGGAACTGTTTTCGATTCTTCTGTTGATAGAGGAAAGCCTATTGATTTTCCATTGTCTGGTGTGATTACGGGATGGCAAGATGCTATTCCTGTTTTGACAAAAGGAGGAAAAGGAAAGTTTATCATTCCTTCAGATATGGCCTATGGCTCGAGAGGAGGAGGACCTATTCCGCCTAACTCAGTTTTAATTTTTGACGTAGAATTGATTGATTTCAAATAAGAAATTTTCATTTTTGTGAGGTGAGAGGGACGATAGTAAATACTGTCGTCCCTTTTATCTTTATTAAGTAAATTCGGAATGAAAAGTGAAAAAGTAATCATTGGCAGCCGAGGTTCTAAACTTGCTTTGTGGCAAGCCAACTTTGTACAAGCCGAACTCAAAACGATTGGAATAGAATCTGAGATTGTCGTAATAAAAACTAAAGGAGATCAAATACAACACCTTAGTTTCGACAAACTGGAAGGCAAGGGATTCTTTACAAAGGAAATCGAAGATGCTTTGCTCGCTGATCAAATTGATTTGGCTGTTCATTCCATGAAAGATATGCCTACGACAGCTGTACCGGGACTTACCTTAGCAGGGGTGTCCTATCGAGAAGATCCAGAAGATCTTTTATTGGTACATAAAACGGCTTTGGAAAAAATTCCGTTGAAGGTCAAAAAATCAGCGGTTATCGGTACGAGTTCGAGCCGAAGGAAAGCCATGTTGCTAAGCCTTAGACCTGACCTCGAAGTTAAAGATCTAAGAGGTAATGTTCCAACAAGAATTGAAAAACTAAGAACAGGAGCCTATGATGGAATCATCTTGGCCGCTGCTGGAATCAAAAGACTTCAATTGGATCTCAGCGATTTAGAATTGGTGCCTTTGAATAGAAAAGAGTTTGTTCCAGCGCCAGCCCAAGGAGTGCTGGCATTTCAAACTAGAACAGAAGATTTACCTATTCGAAGAATCGTTCAAAAATTACATCATTCCAATGTGTCAGCCTGTACCAATGTTGAACGAAAAGTATTGCGGATGATGGATGGGGGGTGCCAAATGCCACTAGGAGTGTATTGTGAACAAGATCAAATGGGCAACTTTCATGTCTATGCTGCCATGTCAAAAAAGGAAGGCGATTTGACCCGAGCTAAAGTTTCTTCTTCAACAAGTTTTGGATTAGCAGAGACTGTTTTCAATAAATTAAAGTAGAATGAAAAAGGCTCCTATTCGAATATTTATTAGTCGCGAGCTTCATTCTAAAAGTGAATTTCATTCACTACTTGAAAAGTTAGGAAAAGGTAAAATAGTTTTTGAAGTTGTTGCCAAGTCTTGCTTGGTTTTTTCGCCTATTGCTTTTTCTTTACCAGATAGTTTTGACGCTGTATGTTTTTACAGTCAAAAAGGATTCGATTATTTCCTTCGCGGATTACCAGCGGAGTTTGAAATTCTTCCTCCTGAAAAATTGATTGCCTATGGTGCGGCTACTGCCAATTATATGGAGAAAAAAGGATGGCATCCAAGCATAGTAGGGAATGGGACACCCGAGTTTATTTCAAAGCAAATATTAAATCAGTTTACCGGAAAGAAAATATTGTTTCCGCAAGCCAAATTTTCAAAGAATAGTTTACAACCTTTCTTAGAAAATCAGCTTACCTATTTAAGCCTTGTAGTTTATTCAAATGAAGCGGAATTAGTGCCAAATTTGGGATCATTCAATTGCTCCGTTTTTACCTCTCCCAAAAACGTACAATCTTTCCAGAAGTCCAATCATTTTTCAGGGAAAATTGTTGCCATTGGAGCGGCAACCGCTGCACAATTGTTGGAACTTACTGAGCTGCCCATTTTAATGTCAACTGCGCCGTATGAAGCTCAACTTGCCGAGGCAGTTATTAAAGCTTTGGAATTATAAAACTTGTTGCTTCCAAATCCGTAGACACTAATGGAAATACGGATCAATGTTTGGAAAATCAACCATACCAAGGAATACAAGGGGTTTCGCCAATTCCCTGCAGGCTAATAAGGCCAAAGATCTAGGCATTTTATTCTCCGTATTAATACTTACTTGCTTGGTTTTTATCCCCTCGCTTTCGAATGATTTTGTCAATTGGGATGACGATGTCAACTTATTAAATAATCCATTTGTTTCAGGATTAACATGGCAATCGATCTACGAGATTTTTACAACAACGATCCTCGGGAATTACAATCCGCTTCCAATTTTAACCTTTGCAATAGAGCAGCATTTCTTTGGTGCTAATCCTTTTATTTTTCACTTCAATAATTTGCTGTTGCATTTGGGATCTGTAGCATTGGTTTATGCAATTGCAAATCGAATTGGCTGTACAGGATTTGGCGCTGGAATTGCAGCGGCATTATTTGCCATACATCCCATGCATGTGGAATCCGTAGCTTGGGTATCCCAGCGCAAGGATGTGCTGTTTGGATTGTTCTTATTAGCGGCAATTTATTCTTATTTAAAATATATAGAAAACGACAGAAAAGGGAAAGGGCTAATATTTATTTATTTGTTTTTCATTTTATCCTGCTTTTCGAAAATTCAAGCGGTTGCTTTTCCATTGATACTAATCGGACTGGATTTTTTGATGGAAAAAAAATGGGATTGGACACTGCTTAAAAATAAAACTAGGTTTTTGACCATCTCTTTAATTGTTGGTGTCGGAGGCTTAGTTTCATTAAATAATTTCGGCTCAATAGATCATTCCCTTTTTACTTTTTATGAAAGGATTGCCATTGGTGCTTACAGTTTTTGCATCTATATAGTAAAATTCATTTTCCCCGGTAAATTGGCTGCAGTCTATGCTTACCCTATAGAAATACCGATATATTATTACTACTCAATTTTACCATTTTTACTTTTCTTATATTTAATGTACTGGTCAGTTCAATCCAATAAGAAAAGATTATTCTTTGTCCTATGGATGTTCTTTGTAAATATCGTTTTCTTGCTGCAATTTTTAGGAGCAGGGCAGGCATTTCTTGCTGACAGATTTTCCTACATCCCATATATTGGTTTTGCAATTGGTATCGGTTACGTGATCAATATAACTATTGAGAAATTTCCAAAATGGCAATTGAGTAGCTACATGCTTCCCGGTCTTATTATTTTATTTTTTTCAATCAAGAGCTTTAAGCAATCCAAAGTTTGGCAGAACAGCAATACACTTTGGACCCATGCCATTGAACAACAGCCTGATTTACACATAGGCTATCATAACAGAAGTCTTTACTTCGCAAATCTTAAGGAAAATACCAAAGCGCTATCGGACATTAATAAAGCAATCGCTTTGAATGGAACCAATGCTAACTATTTTAATTCGAGAGGAAAATTATATGTTGAAAAAGGTCAACCCCAATTAGCCTTGAAAGATTATAACCAAGCAATAAGTCTTTCGCCGGATAAACCAGATTTTTATAATCACAGATCAGTGGCCTTCGCCATGTTGGGTAATTTCCAAGAAGGTTTGACGGATTTGGACAAAGTTTTAAACATGGATCAAAAATATTCAGAGGCTTATCTAAATCGTGCTTTGATCTATGCGCATACTAAGCAATTTGATAAAGCATTGCAGGATAATCTTTCTTATTTGGAGCATTTTCCGGATGCCCAAGAGATTTGGGTAGAGGCCGGAATGAATGCTCGAATGATCGGGAAAAAAGCTGACGCCGACCAATATTTGAAGCGAGCTTTGAGCTTAAATCCGCATGATCCCAATGCGATGGAAGAGCTAGCCCTCTTGAAATAGAGTTCTTCTCAATTAATTATCCTTCTGAGCCAAAATAAAAGGGCTAAAGTCACTATTTCTATCTCCAACCTATTAATTTTGCTGGTCATCATCTGAGAATTATGATACAGAGTTTGTTGGTAAAGAATTATGCGATTATTGAGGAGTTGAAACTAGACTTTTCAGAAGGTCTAACTATTATTACTGGAGAGACAGGTGCAGGAAAATCCATTCTTCTTGGTGCCTTGGGCCTAGTTATGGGTAGGAGAGCCGATAATAAATCTCTTTTTCTTAAAGACAAAAAATGTATCATCGAAGCAGAGTTTGAAGTTGATCGATACGGCTTAGAAGACTTTTTTGAAAAGGAAGGATTGGATTTTGAGAATCCACTGATTCTAAGAAGAGAAATCAGTCCAACGGGAAAGTCTAGAGCTTTCGTAAATGACACTCCTGTCAATCTAAAATTGCTTCAATTGTTGAGTGGCTCTTTATTGGATTTGCACCAGCAGTTTGATACAATGGATATTCATCAAGTTTCTTTTCAATTGAGAATGATTGATGCGCTTTCGGGCAACAGAAAACTTTTGGTTGGGT
The DNA here is from genome assembly GCA_937928045.1 of uncultured Saprospiraceae bacterium. Lineage (GTDB taxonomy): Bacteria > Bacteroidota > Bacteroidia > Chitinophagales > Saprospiraceae > JABDJM01. The sequence continues at coordinate 89,454 of CALFWO010000055.1, forward strand.
ACCAAGATATTTTTTCTAAATACCAAACTAAAAAACTAGCGCTTTCAAATCTTATTGAACGACAAGAAACATCTGCCCGAGAAATAGAATTTCTTCAATTTCAATTAGCAGAATTCAATGAAACCGATCCGCAACCAAACGAGATTGAAACATTGGAAGATGAACGGAAGTCTTTGAACAATGCAGAGGAGATTCAAAGGTCTCTTGGAGCAGCTTACAACTTAATGATGGATGCCGACAATGCCGTTGTTGGAATGATTGATGAGTTGGCAAATAAGATTAATCAAGTGAAAAATTTGCATCCGGAATTGTCAGGCTTGAATGCTCGCTTTCAGTCGGTAAAAATGGAGGTGGAAGATATCGCTTCAAGTTTTGATAAAATAGTTGCTAAAACAAATCATGATCCTGAGCGCATTCAGGAAATAGGCTTGCGACTAGATGCCTTGTTTAAATTGCAGCATAAGCATCGGGCTCAGAATACCCAAGATCTTTTGGATATCCGAAATCGGATGAATCTAGAGTTGGAAGGCTTCGGAGATTTGCAATCTGAAATTGATGAAATCACAAAAGAAATTTCCACGTTAGAAAAAACACTTAAGGCAGCGGCTAAAGTTTTAAGTGACAGAAGAAAAAAGCATTTGCAGCCTTTTTCGAAAAAGGTAGTGGCGATGTTGCATCAATTGGGAATGGAATATGCTCAAATTAAAATAGATCAAACGCCACTCGACGAATTGAGTAGTACTGGAGCCGATTTAATAACCTTTTTATTTGCACCGAATAAAGGCTCAGAATATTCTGCCATCAAAGAGGTAGCATCAGGTGGAGAATTAAGTCGCTTGACTTTAGCGATTAAATCATTGGTTGCAGATGCGATTCCATTACCGACATTAATTTTTGATGAAATTGATACTGGGATCTCAGGGGATGTTGCGTTGAAAATGGGACATATACTTTCAGAGTTAGCAGATCGACATCAGGTGGTTTCTATAACTCATACGCCGCAAATCGCTGTACAGGCAGATCGACATTACTTTGTCTATAAGCAGCCGGAAAAAAATACGACGATTACAAATGTGAAATTGTTGAATGAGGTAGAACGAATTGAAGAAGTGGCCACTATGCTGAGTGGTTCACCCCCGAGTGCGAGTGCCATTGAAAATGCAAAAGAACTTCTCGGAGTTTAATATTTAGAAAATACTTTTTATAAAAATAATAAAGGATTATGGGAAATTTATTAGCCGGAAAAAGAGGTGTTATCTTTGGAGCTTTGGATGATCAATCAATTGCTTGGAAAGTAGCTTTGCGTTGTGTAGAAGAAGGAGCAAAAATTACTTTGACAAATGCACCTGTAGCGTTACGTATGGGTAAGATTAATGATTTGGCTAAGCAATGCAATACGGAGGTGATTGCAGCGGATGCTACCTCAATGGAAGATTTAGAAAATCTTTTCACGAAATCTCAAGAAATTCTTGGAGGAAAATTAGACTTTGTTTTACATTCTATTGGGATGTCAATAAATGTCAGAAAGAAAAAGGCTTATACAGATACCAACTATGATTGGATGCATAAAACTTTTGACATCAGTGCGATCTCCTTCCATAGAATGATGCAAGTACTTTGGAAGCAAGATGCTATGAATGACTGGGGATCGATCTTAGGATTAACTTATATCGCTGCTCAGAGAACTTTCCCTGATTATGGTGAAATGGCAGAATCTAAAGCTTTGTTGGAATCTTTTGCAAGAAGTTTTGGTTATCATTTTGGAGAGTCAAAGAAAGTGAGAGTCAATACCATTTCTCAATCACCAACATGGACCACTGCTGGTTCAGGTGTTAAAGGATTTGATGAATTCTTTGGTTATGCAGATAAGATGTCGCCTATGGGCAATGCACCCGCTGAGGCTTGCGCAGATTATTGCGTGGCACTATTTTCAGATTTGACTCGTTTTGTAAATATGCAAAACCTTTATCACGACGGAGGATTCTCAAATATGGGAATGAGTCCAAAAGTGTTAGAAAGTTAATAGCGTAATTGCCATGACAAAAAGAAAGACGAATATCATTTTTTGCTCCAAAAAAATTTGGATGCTAATGGTGATTTTTTGTTTTTTCTTTTCTTCATGTTTTGAAATTACAGAAGATATCACCATCAATGCGGATGGCTCAGGAAATTTTAACTTAATCCTAAATGCTTCAGAGAGTAAAGACAATCTGGCAAACTATATGAAAGTAGGAGAAGTAGATGGGAAAAAAATTCCAGGACAATCTGAACTCAATCACAACCTAGTAAAGCTTAAATTTATTTTACAAGGCATAAGTGGCTTGAGCAACATCAGTATTGAGAAAGACTTTCAAAATTTTATATTTAAAATATCAGGAAATTTTTCTGAACTCAATCGACTAAATGCCGGAATAATTCAAGTGGCCGAGGCTTTTAATACCTCCGAGTTTCCAGTGCCTAGAGATCATAATTTTAAAGCAGTTCCTGGTGAAGTCCAAAGATTTTTTCCATATCCAATTGACCAAACATTCTATGATCGGACGAAATCATCCGTTCAATATATTTTGGATGAAGCTAGAGTTACCAGCATCTTCAGATTCAGTGAAAAAATAAAATCTTTTTCTAATAGCAAAGCCAAACTTTCTCCAAGTGGTAAAGCTGTTATGCTAAAGGCAACTTTAGCGGAAATAAGTAGAGCAGAGAAGACGCTCGCAAATAAAATAAACTACTAATGAAAACAATTCTATCAACTTTAATTTTTGTGCTATTCACAAGTTTGAATTTGTCATTTGCACAAACGCTTCAACAATTCTTACCTGCGAATCCGACCGCAATAGTTCATATCAAACCTGCAGTGTTGCAAGCTAAAGTGAATATGTCCGAGCTGGAATCTTTGGAAATTGTACACACTATGATGGATGGTGTCAAATCGATGATCCCCTCTGTTAGTAACAGTCAAGATGAATTTAATCTTTCAGCCCTAGGAATTGATACAAACCGCGACATGTACTTTTATGCCAATTCGGAAGAAGGCGGAATGGTCACAGCATTAGTGGTTAATCTAACAGATGGAGCCAAGTTGGAACAAAATGTAAAAGAACTAAACTACAAAGCAAAAAGTATAGCTGATAGCCAATTCAAAACCTTTGCAAATAATGATCAATTCATTTCTATTGGAAATGGAATGGCAATTTTGGGTATGCTAAGTAAAGATCCAGAACCTTTTGATCCTTATGCCGGAATGGATTGGGAAGTTGAAGAACGTGAAGATTGGGAAGAGGAAGAAGTTGAAGTGATGGAGGAGGAAATAGAGGAGGCTGTAGAAGATGAAATGCCCGAATTTGAAGATCATGATATTGAAGAAGATGAAGAAATAGTAGAAGTTCCTGAATCGCTGAATAGATATCAAAACGAATCTCCAGCATTGAACCAAGAATGGTTAGATAAAAATTTAATGAAATCTATTTTACCAACTGGGGGATTGAGTCTTTCTAAAAAGGCCAAACTGGCAAAAGGAAAAGGGGTAATGACAGCTTGGGTGGATTATGGAGAAATGATGTCAAGTATTTCATCTATGGCAGGAATGGATATGATCGCTGGAGGAATGATGGAAGACTTATACGGCAATATGTACAAAGGCATGGATGCTTACATGGATCTTCAATTTAATGATGGAGAGATGGTCATAGAATCAGAATATGGTTATCCCAAAAGTCTTACAAGAGGATTGGACTTAACTGATGCTAAAGTGAATCCAAAGTTTAGAAAATACATCAAAGGAGATAACTTGCTAGGTGTTTATTCAATGGCTTTGAATCCAGAGGCTTATGGCAATATCGTAAAAGAAACCATGCTTAGTGTTATGGATGGTATGCCGGAAACTATGGGCTTGGGCAGAGACCTTGCGCCGCTTTTAGGAGTTATCATTGATGAACAAGCGATCTATAATTTTTTCAAAGGTGATATGGTCGTTGCTTTCACAGGAATAAATTCTTTTGAAAAAACAGTTACTACTTACGAATATGACGAAGACTTTAATCCTATTGAAAAGGAATCAACAGTTGAATCTAAGATACCAGAATTTACTGCGATGATGACTATAGGTGATCGGACAAACATGCAAAGAATTCTAAATATTGGAAAAAAAATGGGTGTTATGGAAAGCTATGGAAAGTATTTCCAAGTTATGGCGCCTATTGGATTTGACTTATTCATGGCTATCGAAAATGATATCCTACTGATTTCAAATGATGCACAATTGATCACTCATAATTTAAGTACCGGCTATGCAAACAAAGTTGGGGGAGAAGAGTGGAAAAAAATTAAGAAAAGCTCAATGCATTTGTTTTGGAATCTTCCGCAGACCATGAATATGGCTAGTGAATTTGGATTTCCTTTGGGAGAAGAAGTTGTAAATATGTCTCAAGAAAGTATCAAAGAAATAACTTGGACTACTCCTCGTAAGCAAGGTTCTAACATGGCGTCAACTATGAAAATGAGTTTTGTGAATGGAAAAGAAAATTCTCTAAAACTTATTTTGAAATTTTTCAATGATATGTTTTTCGCAGGTAATTCTAGAACCTCAATGTAAATGAATAACCCAAAGTTAAAGATTGGACTAGTCGGTACAGGTCACCTCGGGAAAATACATTTAAAATGTATTCTGGCTTCTGATAAATATGAATTGGTTGGTTTTTATGATGCCAATTCAGATGTTCGGCAAGCCATTGAAAAAGAGTTCAATGTAAAAGCATTTGATGAGGTAGAGATTTTAATCAATGCAGTTGATGTCGTTGATATCGTTACCCCTACGCCTTTTCACTACGAGCTAGCTAAAAAAGCCATTGCATTAGGGAAACATTTATTCATTGAAAAACCTGTGACCTCTACTCCTGATGAGGCCAGAGAATTGCAATCTTTGAGTAAAGAGAAAAATATTAAAATTCAAGTCGGCCATGTCGAAAGATTTAATCCAGCTTTTTTAGCACTCAAGGATGTTAGCTTGAATCCAATATTTATAGAAGCGCATCGATTGGCCACATTTAATCCCAGAGGCACCGATGTCTCAGTTGTTCTAGATCTAATGATTCATGATTTAGATTTACTTTTAAGTATTGTAAAATCACCTGTAGTCGGGATCCATGCTTCAGGAGTTGCATTGGTCAGCCATCATGCAGATATTTGCAATGCTAGAATTGAATTCGAAAATGGCTGTGTGGCAAACTTAACCGCTTCGAGAATTTCTTTGAAGCAAATGCGTAAGCTTAGAATATTTCAACCAGACGCATATTTAAGTTTAGATTTCTTGGAAAAAGAAGCTCAAGTCATCCGACTTCATGATGAATCCAACTTATCAGAAGAACGAAGAAATGAGTTGATGCCTTTAGAAACTGCTAAAGGGAAAAAGTTTATTGAATTAAATAGCCCTAAGATAGAACCTACCAATGCCATTCAAATGGAATTGGAATCATTGGCCACCGCAATATGGAATAATGAAGACCCGATTGTAGATATTGAAGATGGAATGGCTGCTTTGGAATTGGCGCATATGATTCATGATGAAGTGAAAAAGTCTTCAGCAAAAGTTCAAATCGAGAATTGATTAATTTCAGGAAATGATAATTGGTGAAACAGAAAGACTCTTGCTTAGAAGATTCGAGCAAGAAGATGCGCCTGTATTTTATCACATGAATGCCAACCCCAAAGTACTTGAGTTTACAGGTGATATTCCTTTTGAATCTATTGAATCTACAGAAGATTTCATAGCCAATTACAGTCATTACCATAAACATGAATTTGGTCGATGGTCCGTCGTTTTGAAATCAACAAATGAATGCATCGGCTGGTCTGGATTAAGGCATAAAGAAGGTATCGTTGATGTAGGATTTAGGTTTTTAGAAAAACATTGGGGCAATGGGTATGCGACGGAATCGGCAAATACCGCGTTAAGAATCGGTTTCGAAGATTTTCAATTGGCTAATATTGTCGGCAGATGTTCAATTCATCATACGGCATCAGCTAACGTTTTGAAGAAAATAGGTATGAAGTGGCAAAAACAAGAATATGATCAAGGAATAGGAGCAATTGATGTGTACTTGAAAGAAAATAAGCAATAACAACCTTTTTCGATTTTTAGCCTCTTTATTAATAACTTTTAGAGTTTTTGAGAGCAAATAGGGTCTCTATCCGGTATATAGAGGCACCTGGTAATCAGGTCATTTAAAAAGGTATAATTACCTTCGCGTTATGAATTATTTAGTTAGAGTGAAAGGCCTTCTTTTTCTAGGATTATTGTCACTAGTCGCAATTTCGTCCTGTGATGTTATTAATCCAGAAGAGCAGGTACCAGCTTATGTTTTCTTCGAATCAATAAATTTTCAAGCTGGATTAGATCAAGGAACCAGTGATCAAAAATTTCCATTTGCTGAAATTTTAACCGGAGATTTTAATCTCGGTATTCACGAAGTACCCTCCAGAGTACCAATTTTGTTGGAAGGGGAGCATACTTTGGATGTATTTCCTGGAATCAATGAAAACGGAATTTCTTCCTTCCCCAATACCTATAGTCCCTTGAAATTTGATGAAATAACCTTGGATTTAGTTCCTGGCGAAATCGATACTGTAGTGATTCAAGCGACTTATCGAGACAACCTTTCCTTTCCAATAGTCGAACCTTTTGAGTCTGAACTTCAAGTCTTTAGAAATGATGTGGATGGAGATGCGGAGACAAAGATAGCCTTAAGCGATATCGGGGCTTTTGAAGGAAATAGGTCTGCACAAATTATTTTGACCAAAGATCATCCAAGGATCGATGTTGCTTCGAACAGATCTTCTGTATTACCTCCAGATGGTAGCCCTGTTTTCTTAGAGATGAATTATCGAACTGAATTAGAATTTGCCATTGGTGTTTATTGGAATACTATTGGCAGCGGACAGCAAAGCAGTTTTACCAATTTTATTAACCCTAAGGAAGACTGGAATAAGGTCTATATCAGCCTTTCAGATATCTTTAACTTCATTATTTCTGAAAGCGGAGTTACTGATTGGCAAATTGGAATTTCCGCTCAATTACCTATTGAAAACGGTGATTTTATTGATGAGACTAGAAATATCTGGATCGATAACATTAAACTCATTCACTTGCAACCCTAATCCGATTTACTTTCCTTAATTTTGGGAACCTTTTATAATCAAATTTTGATTTGAGGTAGACCTACGGGTACGGATTATGAGCAACAATCGAAGAAGTAGAGACCTTTTACTCTACCGCATAGCCGATTTCTTCATGGCTATGTTGGCGTGGGCTTGCTTTTTTGTAAGTAGAAAGCAACTCGAAGGTGTTCCACTTAGCTCAGAACTTTTTCAAGATTTTAACTTTTGGCTAGGCATAATATTGATTCCAATTGGATGGATATTCTTCTATTCCATTTTTGATAAATATGATGATATATACCGGTTGTCCAGATTGGCTACGCTAACAAGAACATTCTTTCTTACCTTTTTGGGAGTTGTTTTTTTATTTTTTGCCCTGATTCTTGATGATATAGTGATGGACTATACCACCTATTATCAGAGTTTTATTAGCCTCTTTTTGTATCACTTCCTTTTCACTTCGTTGAGCAGAATGGTTCTATTGACTCGGGCCAGTCGTAGATTGAAGGCTGGAATAGTCACTTATAATACGCTGATCATCGGCGGAAACGCTAAAGCATTGGATTTATTTAATGAAATCAATAGCTTGAAAAAAGGGCTTGGACAGAAATTTATAGGCTTTGTTAATACCAATGGAAATTCCGATTTACCCCTGGCAGATCATCTTCCGAAACTTGGTCATTCAAAAAACCTAGATCAGATAATTAAGGAAAACGAAATAGAAGAGGTCATCATTGCAATTGAGACATCAGAGCATGATAAGTTAAAGGATATTGTTAATGGACTTTTTGTTTTTGGAGAGGATCTGCTCATAAAAATTATTCCTGACATGTATGATATACTACTTGGGAATGTGAAAATGAACCATGTATTTGGAGCAGTGCTTATTGAGATTCAACAAGAGATGATGCCACGTTGGCAACGGTTGATAAAAAGAATGTTAGACATTTTAGCGAGTGTTATATTTTTAATTGTTTTTTCTCCTTTGTATTTATTCTGTGCAATTCGCGTTAGAATGTCGTCAGAGGGTCCCATTTTCTTTTATCAAGAAAGAGTTGGTATAAATGGAAATCCATTTAACATTATAAAATTTCGTTCTATGTATACCAATGCTGAAGATGCCGGACCTCAACTTTCGAGCGACGAAGATCAGCGGGTAACCAGTTGGGGAAAGGTTATGAGAAAATGGCGATTAGATGAAATACCTCAATTCTGGAATGTTTTGATCGGGGAAATGAGTCTTGTTGGCCCAAGACCTGAGCGTCAATTTTTTATCGACCAAATATTAAAAGAAGCACCGCACTACAGACACTTGTTGAAAGTTCGACCTGGAATTACTTCGTGGGGGCAAGTGAAGTATGGATATGCCTCTAACGTTTCTGAAATGATTCAGCGATTGAGATTTGATATCCTTTACATTGAAAATAGATCCCTTGCCTTGGATTTTAAAATTCTTTTTTACACGATTCTGGTGTTGTTTCAAGGCAAAGGAAAATAGCCCAACCGATTTTGCTTCAGAGTCCTACCATTTATTGGAAAATTACCTTATTTTAAGACCGTAAAATAAGTTGTTATGTTCGGGGACTTAAATAATGATATAGAAAAGAATAGATCAATCCTGGCGCTCATGTTCGAAATGGCTCGAGCGGATAGCAATTATTCACCAGTTGAAGATCAATACATTGCTTTCATTGGAGAGCAGCTGGGAGTAAGTAAAGAAGAATATGAGTTGATAAAAAATAAGCCGGAACAATTTCCATTTATTATTCCCGAAACGGAACAAGAAAGAATGACCATTCTTTACTATGTCCTTTTTGCAATGAGATCGGATGGAGAAATTAAACCTACTGAAGAAAGCATTTGTCATAAGGTTGGATTAAAATTAGGCTTCAACCCTTCACTTACTCAAGATTTAATTAGAGTTATGAAAACATATGCGAAAAAAGAAATTCCACCAGAGGCCATGGTAGATCAGATTAAAAAATATTTGAATTAATCAATATAAAAAAAGCGCCATCGGAATTCATCCAATGGCGCTTTTTAATTTTAATCAAGGGATTACACTTTTTCGATAATCATAGCTGAAGCACCACCGCCACCATTACATATAGCAGCTAAACCTTTCTGACCATTTTCTCCGTGTAAAACATTGTTCAATGTGGTCAGGATTCTTGCACCACTTGCACCAAGTGGGTGACCTAGTGATACTGCACCTCCGTAGACATTTACTTTATCTTCACTTAATTTCATATCTTGATTGAAGGCCATCGTAACCACAGAAAAAGCTTCGTTAACTTCGAAATGATCAATATCGTCTATTGAAAGACCAGCTCTTTCTAATGCTTTATTCGCTGCTATTGGCGGGGTAGTGGTGAACCATGCAGGCGCTTGCGCCGCATCTGCAAAGGATAAAATCTTTGCTTGTGGTTTCAGTCCTAGCTCTTCTGCTTTTTCTTTCGAAATCAAAACGACGCAAGCAGCACCATCATTGATAGTTGAAGCATTCGCTGCGGTCACAGTTCCTTCTTTAGTAAATGCGGCTCTTAACTGAGGAATCTTTTCGAAACGAACTTTCTTGAATTCTTCATCTTCCGACATCATAATCGGATCTGACTTGCGTTGAGGTATGGCAATTGGAATAATTTCTTGAGTCAATTTTCCAGCCTCAGTAGCGGCGGCAGAACGCTTGTAAGATTGAATGGCAAAGGCATCTTGCTGTTCTCTTGTAATATTGTATTTCTCTGCAGTAGCATCGGCACAAATTCCCATCGCTTTATGATCATATGCATCCGTCAGACCATCCTTCGACAAACCATCAATCATGGTAGTGTCTCCAAACTTACTTCCCCAACGAGCTTTAGGCACGTAATATGGAATATTTGACATAGACTCCATTCCTCCACAAACTACAATATCATTCAAGCCAAGCATAATGGTTTGAGCTCCCAACATAACAGATTTCAATCCAGATGCACAGACTTTATTGACTGTGGTGCAAGGAACATTTTCTGAAATTCCTGCACCCAAAGCAGCTTGTCTTGCTGGAGCTTGTCCCAAATTTGCTGAGCATACATTGCCGAAAAATACCTCGTCCACTTGATCTGGACTGACACCAGCTCTATTTAAAGCTCCTTCTATGGCCATTGTTCCCAATTGAACAGCTGTAAATCCAGCCAATGCACCACCAAAACTTCCCATTGGTGTTCTTGCTGCTATTAAAATATAAGCATCTTTCATCTACTTCATTTATTTGGTTAAGGCCACAAAATTACGGAATTATAAAGCGCCAAGTCCAAGTATTTCATCTTTTTGTAGCCTTGAATCCGATTCTAAGGTCGATTTCAATGAGAACTACTTTGGTAAGTCCACATTGCATGGATTTATTCACAATTTTATTATGATGATATTTGAAAAAATAGGCCAGATCATTTTCATTTATTTTTAGCATTCATTTGTATTATTTAAAAATCAGCATATATTTGCACTCCCGTTGGAAAAGAGGTCGTTGCTATTTCAATTCTAACGTTTATATCGCGGGGTGGAGCAGTTGGTAGCTCGTCGGGCTCATAACCCGAAGGTCGCAGGTTCAAGTCCTGTCCCCGCTACTAAAAAAAAGGTCAATTGAATTTTCAATTGGCCTTTTTTATTTTCAGAAATAGTCTCCTTTACCTAAGCAATTTATCTGTCAATATTTTTTCCATTATTTTTGACTCCAAATTCAGTCAACATTCTGCTCAATGAAAATTATAGTCGCATCTAAAAACCCAGTTAAAATTCAAGCTGCAAAATTGGGTTTCGAAAGTCTTTTTCCAAAGGAACAATTTAATGTCGAAGGTGTCTCAGTTCCTTCAGGAGTTAGAGATCAACCTATGGACGACAACGAAACAAAGTTAGGCGCTTTGAATAGAGTAGAGCGAGCAAAAGAAAAGTTTACGGATGCAGATTACTGGGTTGGGATTGAAGGAGGAATAGAAAACACAGAAAATGGAATGTCTGTTTTTGCTTGGATTGTGATTAAAGGCAAAAGTCAAATTGGCTTGGCCAAAACGGCGAGCTTTTTTCTTCCACCTAAAGTTCAAAAATTGGTCAATGAAGGAATGGAGCTAGGACATGCAGATGATGTTGTTTTTGGAGTTTCCAATTCCAAGCAAAATTCTGGAGCCTTAGGATTATTAACTGATGATGTTTTGAACAGAACGGATTTGTATCAACCAGCAGTAATTATGGCATTGATACCTTTTAAAAAGCCAATGTATTATTCTTAACCACGACGAAATACTTCGCCGTGATTAAAAAATAATGTTTAGTTAACTATAAGTCTACCGGCATACATTTTCTTTTCAGAAATTACGCGCCAAGTGTAATGACCGCCGGGTAAATAATCTAAATTTAATTTTGCTGGACCTTCAACTTCAGTAGTCTTTATCCGTTGACCTTGTAACGTCCATATTTCAAATCGGTATATTCCACGATGCAATGTTTGAATATTAATAATTCTATCATTGCTGTTAATCGGATTGGGATAGACTTCAAATGACTTTCTAGCTTTATCCAATTCGATTGTTTTAATTTCACTGTAGTGGTAAGTACCATCTAAGTTGATCACCTTAATTCGATAATAATTTTTGCCAGGAAAAGGATAATCATCTATTGTTGTATATGAATTTAAGTTCTCGTTTCCTTTTGGAAATATTTCTTTTATTTTCGTAAATGTTCGACCATCGGAAGATCTTTCGATTTCTTGAATATAAACAGCATCTTCATTTTCTGTCCACCAATCTATTTTTACTTTATGATTGCTTTGAGCACTCAAATGAATACCAATAAAATCTAATGGTAGAATGGCAGACTGAGCAATTCCAAATTGAGAAAAACTAGTTAAATTAATAGCAGCTCCGAATCTTATTGAACTTGATGTTCCTACATCAGCTATTCCAAGTGCATTACCCCAAGTATCCTCAATGGAATTTGAACTGCGTTTGAAAACTTCATATTCATTAATTTGAGGCACATTTATTCCGGTCATTCCAGAAAATTCAATGGAGTCTAAAGCGGTAAATGTCTGATTACTTCCATAGTTGTTAAAAATCCAATAACTTCCTTCATGCGCGATGGCAGAGTGGGGTAAGACATCGGGATTTGTATTTAGCTTAAATACATAAATGTCTCCATCTGGATAAATTCCAGTCGATGGAAAAATCATTTTTACATTCGTCGATGAAAAATCTTTTACTCCACCATCTATTACATTTATCTTTTCATAGGTTCCAGCTCCTATTGGAATTGGGGAAATTCCTCTGTTTGAAGATCCCACTAATGTTCCGTGATTGAAGCCTGCCTTGTCTAAAACGAAACCATTCGGTTCATTAAATTGATAATATGCTTTTAGATTGGTATCAACTGCAGGGTTACAAACCAAGTGTCGCATGGCCCTAATCTCATCTTGTGATAAAGCTCTATCAAAAATGGCGACTTCATCAATTTCTCCAGCAAAACAGCGATCTGAAAATCCTGGATCTCTTCCAACATTCATTTCTGTTTCAAAATTAACGATGTTATATACAGACGATCGACTGACTCCTATGCCATTTAAATACAAAATGGCCTCGGTTGAATTGATTACCAGCGCTACATGCGACCATTCATCAGCTGTGGCAATTTGGCCACTGCTCCAGCCAAAATGACCACCATCCCAGGCAAATCTAATTTCTCTACTATCCGTTATGAATAGACCTGAAGGTTGTCCTCCAGGTCTAGAAAAAACCAAACCTGCATCCGCTTGTTGTGTACTTTCTGGTTTTATCCAAGTACTGATTGTAAAATTATTTACACTAATATTTGGAGTACCAATATTCATGTAGCCATCATTTGCTCCAGTTAGAATCATGGCTGAGCCAGGGATAGTATCTACATCGCAAATGGAAACTATTTTTATCATATCTGATTGTGTCCTAGTCGAACTATTTCCATTGCCATCCGAAACAGTTAAAGTGACATCGTAGTTTCCTGAATTACCAAAGACTACTTTAGGATTTCTAGCATTAATATCACTGATAAAAATTGGTGACGGAGAAAATGACCATTGCCAAGAACTTCCCGAATGATCCAGAATTGAATGACAGTCAAAATTAACGGTATCCCTTTCGCAGAAAAGACTATCAGTCATTGTCATAGGCTGGGCTATTGGTAAGGAAGGGACATCGAAATCAACGCTCCAAATTCCTCTCCCAGAAGTTGCCAAACGCAAAGCGTTTTCTTTGTAAAAAGGTTTAAATTTAAATGGCAAGGGATATAAGGGAAGACTATTACTAAAGTTTAACCATTCACTTGTGGAATGGTCCCAGGCTTGAACGCCGGTTTCGCAAGCAACATATACTTTGGCGTTTGTGCCACCTTGGAATAAAATATCATATATTTTTTCATTATCTAAACTTCCTGTAGTCCTATTTGTCCAAGAAATTCCACCATCGGTACTCTGATAAACCTTTTCATTATTATCTCCGAGGTGACTACTTATCCAAATCTCGTTTGCGTTACTTGGATTAAGTGTAAAAGAAATTCCTTTTAAATCTGTTGCTGGATCTGCTAGACTAGTCCAAGTTGATCCGCCATTGGTAGTTTTATATAAATGTATATCGTCAAATTGAGTTGATCCCGATCTTACTGCGCAGTAAATATAATTTGAATTGTGACGACTGACTTTAATCGAAAGTACTTTATGTCCTACATTAAAACTAGTTAGTAAATCAAAATCGTTTCCTCCATTTCTTGAAAACCAAATGTCATTGTCTTTTCCAAGATACATATGGTTTGCGTACCTTGGATCAAATTCAATTTCGCTGGAAGAGAATAATTCCAGAGATTCATTCGGTCTATGTTCAATGCTACCCAAATGAATAGAACTTTCTCCAATTGCTGAGGGAAGACTTTGCATAAGCGTATTGGCCTCTTCTCCCAAGTATAATTCATTACTTAATGGATTTATGTATCCAGTTGCTTCTTCTATTCCACCTATGTGGATAAATTCTCCAATGGCAATCCCGTCTTTGAAAACTGAATTCCCATTATGCATTTTACCACCGACAAGAATATCTTCATTCCAGCCAGAATCAAAGCCAATCATTTCGGCAGCTGAAATTCCACGTTTAGTAGAAACTTGAAATCCGAGTTCATTAAATGAATAATTTATTCCCCCATCGGAAGCAACCCAGATATCGGTGCCATTAACTTCCAAATCATGAATATTCCGATGCATATGATTTAGTCTAGTTGAATTTTCTCCGCCAATAGAAACAAAGCTTGCCCCGCCGTCAGAGGATTCACTGAGCCGTACTGTTCCTACCCAGATTTTATTGGAATCAACATCTGAAACTTCAAGATCAAATGAATGGAATCCTTCATATACAGAATTAGAATCAGAGGCTATAGCCCAGGGCATAGTATTGGCAGCAGAATATGGCCCTCCAATTTGTCCTGCCGGTAAAGTCCAATTGTCTCCGCCATCGTCAGAACGATAAACACCAATCCACCCAAAATCATCTACTTTTGAATTCCCTACAAGTCCAGCATAAATCTTATTTGGAGCAGCAGGACTTATGGCAATTTTTCCTCCTGCTAAAGTTGCGCTGTTAATATCTTCGGGAACATACCAGCCGGAAGTTTGAATTAACCAATTCGCACCACCATCGATAGATCTAAATAATTCTGGAGTAAGCGTAGTGGCATTCCCTCTTAAAGTAAATATTGAGTCAGAGTTATTGGGTTGAAAATCTATATCATAGGTCGCATCAGTCCAGATGGTATTCCAGCTTGTCCCACCATCTGAAGATCTATAAAATCCTGAAGTGCAACTAACATATATTTCATCTGGATTATCGGGATTGAATTTAATCTCATTGGGTATGCCGCTCGTAAAAAGAATTTCGGTCCAATTATTACCTCCATTAATTGTAGAATAAATTCTTTGATTCGCGGCGATCAAAACTGTACTTTGATTAGTAGGATGAATTTGAACCGCTGATATGCCTTTTACAAATTCATCTTGATTAGAAACCAGAATCCAACTTGCTCCTTTGTTAAATGACTTAAATACACCTCCAGATTCTGTTCCAGCATATAAAATTGAACTGTTGGATTTTGATTGATCCAAAGAATAGATACTGGCTTGATAAGAGTAAGTATCTGATGTTCCGCCTCGGTAGGTTTCAATTGGTCCAATACATTCCCAGTTTATTCCTGATCTAGATTGGACGGCATTATTTCTTTTTTGTTTATCTCTTTGAATTTTCTGACTTTCGGCTTGCACACTTAATTGACGTATTAGTCCATTCTTATTTAAATAAGGAGTTATTACTTTTCGCCAATGATGGTAATTGTTAACATGAACAGCTGATAGTTCTCTCTCCTGTAAAGAAAGGTTGTTAAAAACTTGATCAACTTCAAGAACATTTGGATCATCACTGTACATTTTCTGAACCCAAATTGGATATTCCTTATCCACTTGAAAATAGATAGGGAAGTAATCTGATTTGTTTTGGGCTTGGATAAAGGGCGTGAGAATACAATTAAGGAGAAGCAATAAGCTCCACGCTGTTTTTCTCATTTTAGTTTTTTTTGGCTTTTTTAATCCTCTGGGTAAACAATAATATCCAAAAACTAAACCAAGCGATTTTAAATTGGAAGTCTAGAAAAGATCGAATTACAAAAGAAATTAATATGATGCTTAATTTGAGGAAAATATAACTGATTTAAGCAATAATTGGTCGGAAATGAATTGAATTACAATGTCACAGAAAATCGTAAAAATTTATTGAGAACTTTAGCGTTTATCTTTTAAGTCGGTAGTATGGACTTTTAACTGCACCAAATTGTTCTGCGAATTGATTAAACTCATACAAATTGAAATCTAAAATCATTGGCTTTTCTGCCTGAATTCTAATGCTCATGTCAAAAAGAAATTCCAATGCACCACTTTGTTTTCCATTTGGACTTACTACAGGCAATAGACTCATAAATCTTTGATTACTTATAGTGAAAAAATTGGCTGCCAATAATTCTCCTTGAGGGTTTTTTACTCCACTTAGAAACCCCCAACCTCTATGCAGGGCATTGTACATGACACGTAAATAAGCATGAAAATGGGCCTCATTAAAATTTGAATTGTGGATTTTATAGAAGTCTACTAGTGCTTCTGGTTTTAAATTGTTTACCGTATATAGTTGAGCAATATTTGCTCTCTCTAATTTTTGACAAAGCGCTGGAGTATAGTTAGAGGCAATTTGATCGTAACTTTCTTTTAATAATATTAGCGCATTTGAGAAAGTTTGATTGGACTTCCAAGGACATTGTTGCGGGATCTTAATTCCCTCATTAAGATCAAATTCTCCACGTTGAAATTTTTTAGGAATGGCTTCAAAAAATGAATTTATCCTTTTTTCGGAAAGGACATGGACAGAATACAATCCTGTACTTCTTAGTAAATGATGCGTATATAATTTCGATCGTTTAAAAAATGATCCTTCAGTTCGAATCAACGGCAAAACAGATTCGTAATCTCCTTCCACTAATGCATCCCATTCTTTTATGACATTTGTTAAGTACCAATGGTATCCAAAGATATTGCCATTGCCAGCATAGTAAATACAACTATTCCACTTGTTTTTATCAATATCTTCTTGGCTTACAAATCTTATATTCATTTACTTACAACCTACGGAAAGGTGAAATGTTTAGGCTTTGACGCTATTTTCATAGAGTGGAAATGAAGACATAAATTCATTTACTTCTCCTTTGATTTTTCCGATTAGTTGATTGTTTTCAGAATCTTGAACCAATTGATCTATCCAGCGAACCACTTGTGCGCAATCTGACTCATTAAATCCTCTCGTGGTAATGGCCGCAGTTCCAATTCTAATTCCAGAGGTTACAAAGGGAGATTCCGTGTCAAAAGGGACCATATTTTTGTTTATGGTGATATCAGCTTTTACTAGAGCTTGTTCGGCTTGTTTGCCAGTTACACCTTTGCTTCTCAAGTCGATAAGCATAAGATGGTTGTCCGTACCTCCAGAAATAACTTGGTAACCATGTTCTAAAAATGCGGTACACATCGCTTGCGCATTTCTAATAACTTGTTCTCCATAAGTTTTAAAACTAGGTTGAAGTGCTTCTTGGAACGCAACAGCTTTTGCTGCTATTACATGTTCAAGGGGCCCACCTTGCATACCAGGAAAAACACCACTGTTTAGGATTGCACTCATTTTAACAAGATTCCCTTTCTTAGTTTTTCTTCCCCATGGATTTTCAAAATTTTTGCCCATCATGATAATACCTCCTCGCGGCCCTCTGAGGGTCTTGTGGGTTGTAGAAGTAACGATGTGGCAATGCTCCATAGGATTGTTCAAAAGTCCAGTAGCTATTAATCCAGCGGGGTGAGCAATGTCAGCTAGTAATAAAGCACCTACCTGATCTGCTATCGCTCTGAATCTTTCGTAATCCCAATCTCTTGAATAGGCACTTGCTCCGCAAATAATCAATTTAGGTTTTTCGGCTCTGGCTTTAGCCTCCACCTTATCCATGTCTATAATACCAGTTTCTTTTTCGACTCCATAAAACGTGGGTTGGAAATGTTTCCCGGAAAAATTAACAGGCGAACCATGAGATAAATGACCACCATGAGACAAATCAAATCCTAATATTTTATCACCTGGTTTAAGAATGGCTAGAAATACCGCAGCGTTAGCTTGGGCACCTGAGTGAGGTTGAACATTTGCATATTCTGCACCAAATAATGATTTAAGTCGATCTATAGCTAGTTGCTCGATTTGATCTACAATTTCGCATCCGCCATAGTAACGTTTGCCTGGATAGCCTTCAGCATATTTATTTGTTAAACAACTGCCCATAGCATTAATTACTCCTTGCGAAGTAAAATTTTCTGATGCAATAAGCTCAATGCCTTCTTGTTGACGATGAAGTTCTTGTTTGATCAATTCGTTGATTACAGAATCATGAAACATGCTGAAAAATTGAAATGGTGAATCTAGATTGGTCAATGGGAAAATTCCCTTTAATTAGCTAGCAAAATTACAATATAATATCCTAACTAATAGCTAAATTTACCGTACAATAGAATCTCTCATGGTTGAAAGTGCAAAACTTACATTTCGATGAACCTTCTATTGTTTTAAAAAGAAACACTAATCATATCCTTTATGCCAGCTGCACATTTAGCGCTGTTGCTTATCCTGATTCTAGGATCTCCTTTGATATCTGAAGCAAAAGTAGATAAACTCAGATGTATGTGGCGGACAGATCCTGCAACTTCAATGGTGATAGGCTGGAATCAAATCTCAGGAAATTCTCCAGAAGTATGCTTTGGAGAAATTGATGGTGGATCTGATACCAATTTTTATCCCTCCTGTGCACAACCGGCCAGATCAATTTCTTTTAAAGGGATGAACAATTATTTTGTTCGACTTGAAAATTTAAATCCAGATACTGAATACTTTTTTGTTATTGTAGATAGTGAGGGAACATCCAGAAGATATAGCTTTAAAACAGTTCCTAATTCTCCTGAAGTACCATTCTCAATTGTGGCTGGCGGAGACTCAAGAAATTATCGAAATGCTCGACAACGAGCAAATCAAATGGTAGCCAAATTAAGACCTGATTTTGTAATGTTTGGAGGAGATATGACCGGAGGAGATTCAGATCGAGAATGGAGAGCATGGATGGATGATTGGCAATTGACAATTACTGAGGATGGTCACATGACTCCTATAGTGGCAACCAGAGGAAATCATGAGTTTTCGAATCAGACTATTTCAGATTTATTTGATGTTCCATCAAAAAACATTTATTACAAGCTGACATTTGGAGGAAACTTAATGGAAGTTTATACCCTAAACTCCTTGATTGCTTCTGGAGGAGATCAAAAAATCTGGTTAAAACAAAACTTAGAAAATAGCGCTCACATCTCATGGAAACTGGCTCAATATCATTATGCTATTCGACCTCATACTGGTAGAAAAACAGAGCGGAACGATCAATTGTCTAATTGGGCCAAGTATTTCCATGAATTCAATATGAATTTGGTAGTAGAATCGGATGCCCACTGTGTCAAGACTACTTGGCCGATAAGCCCTTCAAGAGCTCCAGGAAGTGAAGAAGGATTTATGAGAGATGATGAAAATGGGACTGTGTTTGTAGGAGAAGGCTGTTGGGGCGCTCCTTTGCGAAAGAACAATGATGACAAAAGTTGGACAAGAAATAGCGGTAGTTTCAATCAGTTCAAATGGATCTTTGTTGACGCAAATCACATTGAAGTTCGTACGGTAAAAACAGATAACGCCGCATCAGTGGCAAGTGTATCTCCTTATGATCGGTTCTCTGAGCCAGCTGGTATCGATATATGGAATCCTTCGAATGGACCGGTTCTAAGTATCTACAAATCGAAAAATACTGAATTCGCTAATGCTAATTCAACACCTTTTTTGATTCCTCCGGTACCAGTATCAATAAAGAGCCCTCTTGCTGAGCCGGTAGAGGAGGGGATGAAACTTTCTTGGAATGTAATTAACACCTCGTCTATTTCAAACTCCTATTTGGTTCAACGCTCTAAGTTGGATGGACAATATGAGACTTTGGCTAAAGTTGAAGGTACCAGATCTGAACATGCCAATTTTAGTATAATGGATGTAGGAGCTGATATCACAGACCGATATAGCTATAGACTTGTTTGTGCCAGTCCGGGACGCGAAAGCTCAATAACTGAGTTGAACTTTAAATTGGATGAAAAATCGATTTCAACAAGTCTTAAAGAAACTAGTAAAATATCCATTCAAAAAGTGAATGCATTATCGCCTGACTTGAATTCTGGTTATCTGAGGGTCAAATACACTTTAGGAAAACAAAGTGATGTCAGTATTAGATTATTAAAAGGAACTGGAGAAATATCGGCAAGTAAGTATCAAAACCAAAGAGAAGGTAATTATTTGAAATCTATTGACATGAGTGAAATGCCTTCTGGTGACTATCAATTAATCATAAAGGTAGATCAAGAAGTCGTACATGAGTACGTCGTAAGAAAATAGGAAGCATCTTTTTTACGGGATATCTTTTATTCTTTTCCCAAATTAATTCATGGAAAAATCCGGAGTCACTGGCTGCATGCTATTGTAAAAAGTAAGCATGTTGATCTCGTATTTCATAAACTCCGTCAATGGCAGATCTAAAATAATTGTTTGAACTTCAATTTCAGATGTGGCATTGATGATACACCAAAGTCGAGAACTTTCAAGAGAAAGCGCATAGTTGAGCAAAACCCCATCTTTAAATAGCCTATTGACCATAGCTCTTTGATAAGGAATCAAATCCATGAAATCTTCGTCAAGGTTAGCTGGCAAAGTAAAGTCTACAAGAAATTGATATTCAGAACTCATAATTTGAGGTGTTCATAAGGTTTACGAGAAAAACTATCGGGGGTTCGATTATAAGTGTACAATTACTCTGCCACCTTGCTTTTTTAGGCTGTGATCTGAGAAAATTAAACAGTCAATGGTACATCAACATTTCTCATTAAAGATCAAGATGGATTACTATTTACTTGATTCACTATTCTTTATAAGTTATAACAAATATGTATCTGTCTTAAAATATAAAACACCTGCCAATAAGTGGCAGGTGTTCTAATGACAAGGGAAGCCTAAGCTTCTTTAATAAGATAGATGAAATTTCTTATCAAGTCAATTGAGTACAAAAAAAAAGGCACGCTCCAATGGAGCGTGCCTTAATATTTTTATCTAAATCCTAGTA
Organism: uncultured Saprospiraceae bacterium; assembly: GCA_937928045.1. Classification (GTDB taxonomy): domain Bacteria; phylum Bacteroidota; class Bacteroidia; order Chitinophagales; family Saprospiraceae; genus JABDJM01. The sequence continues at coordinate 110,418 of CALFWO010000055.1, forward strand.
GTTTACACCTAGAGCTCGAAGAGTTTCGAAGTCCAAGTTTCCAACTGGAAGACCATTGTCTTTTTGGAATTTAGTTAAAGCAGCTTTAGTTCTAGCTCCTAATACGTTGTCAGCTGGGCCAGCATCGTATCCTCTAGCTTTAAGCGCTTGTTGAATTTGACGAGTTGTGTAGCTAGTTACTTTGTCAGCACAAAGAACTTCTCTCCACTCTGTGAATCCACCTTTCTTTACTAAGTTACGCTTAGTAATTGTAGTGTATTCTGCAGGAATATCGATGTTTCTAGTTGCAGCAGGAGTTTTTAGCACACGCTTAGACTGAGTTCCGTATTGAGCAGGAATTTCTTCTACTTTGATACAGTCTCCGCTTCCACCAGCACTTGATCCAGCTCCAGAAGCACTTGATCCAGTAATAGTACCATTGTCATAAGACCATCCTTCTGGACATCCTTTTCTTACCTTTTCAGTGTAAGAGCTTGACAATTTAGGCTTTCTTGCTACAGAAACAGCAGCAGGAGAAACCATCTTCTGAATAGAACGAGTAGTGTACTCAGCAGGAATTTCAACAGATGTTGTAGTTGCTGGAGTCTTAACTACTTGACGAGAAATCGTCTTGTATTCAGCAGGAACTTCGATTTGACGAGTTGTTGCAGCTGTCTTCAACTTTCTCCAAGTACGAGTTTTGTACTCAGCAGGGATATCAACTGTTTTTGTACAGTCGTCTCCGTTGTCAGTATAGCCAGCAGCACATCCTTGTCTTACACGCTTAGTTACAGTTCTGTATTGAGCAGGTACCTCAACAAGACACCATACTAAACAGTCGTTAGGATCTGCAGACAAACAGTTTCTGTCAGCTTTCTTCTTCACCCACTTCGTAGAAGCTGGAGAAGTTTCGATAGTTTCAGTTACCGTTTCGTAAGATGCAGGAACACGCTCGATTCGAGTAGAAGCGTCTTTAGCTAAAACTTGCTCCGTTACTGTTTCGTATTCCGCAGGAATAGTTTCAGAACGGTAAGTAGCAGGCTTAACTTCAACTTGCTCAGTTACAGTTTCGTAAGTAGCAGGAACTACTTGCAATCTTGTAGAAGCTTCCTTCTTAAGAACTTGCTCAGTTACAGTTTCGTACTTTGCAGGAATAGTAGAGATTCGAACACAAGGTCCAGATCCAGTCTCATTCGCTACAGTAGCACCAGCAATAGTTGATCCCTGCCCACCGGCAGAGCCTTCTTCATAATATCCGCTAGGACATCCGCTTTCATAAGTTCGAGTTACAGTTTCATACTCAGCTGGCAACCTTTTGATTCGAGTAGAAGCATCTTTAGTAAGCACTTGCTCACTTACAGTCTCATATGTGGCTGCGATAGTTTCAACTCTCGTCGAAGCTGCCTTAGTCTGAATCTGTTCAGTTACGGTTTCGTACTCATCTGCGATGAGACACTTAGCATAACATTTTCCAGGTTCTGATCCGGCAGGTAGGTCCTCAGGCTGTGCGAAAGCCATAGTTCCGAACAACAAAAAGCTAGTTACAAAAATTAAGTTCAATCTTTTCATAGTAGAAAATATTGGTTTAGAGTTAACAAAATTGGCGATTCAAAAATTTAGATTGCTGTCTTGGCTATGTTCTAGAGATTATTTCTGATCTCTTTCTTTTGGTGTTTCTTTCGAGGTGTAAATGTACTTCTTATTTTTCGGATAACACAAATAATATTTGGTAATTATTTTTGCAGTTACACCGGTGTCTATCGTTTCACTCATTGGCAATACTTCACCTGATTTCAAAGCGATCTGAATCTCCGCTTTACTGGTACTATAGGCACTATTGGTCTCTTTTCCTGTTATAATAAGGTCATCTATTTCATTTTCAATGCTAGGGTATTGTAGTATGAGTCTGTTTTTCAATGATTTAAGTGTTGCAGCACTCGGTGGTTCACTGGATAATACCGATTTGAAGAGATTTCTTCGAACCAAGCTTCCAGCTAGAAAACTAAGTATAGCATCCGAACAGTTTTCCCATTCTTTAAGGCTATACCATATATCGGTATCATCTAGCTTTGCATATTCCGTTAGTAGTAAGTTATCCTCTCGGAAATCAGATACATCTAGTTTTTTATTCAAAAACCCTAAAATTCGCTCCGAACCACCTATCTGAACACCTTTAGCCACCAAAAATCTTGCTCGGTCAATTGTCCTAATAAGCATTTGTTCTGCAGCTAATACCGTTTTATGCAGGTATGCCTGCCAATACATTAATCTCCTAGCAATAAGGAATTTTTCAATAGAGTAGATCCCTTTTTCTTCTACCACCAGTTGATTATCGATCACTGTTAGCATCTTAATTATGCGATGATAGCCAATTACACCTTCAGAAACACCAGTGAAGAAGCTATCCCTGTTCAAGTAATCCATTCGATCCATATCCAATTGGCCGCTTACCAATTGATGAAGGAATTTTTTAGGGTATTCATTATTGAAGATCCGAATTGCAAGATTTAGGCGACCTTCAAATTCCTTATTTAATGCCTCCATAAATAAATGAGACAGCGATTCATGATGAACATTAACGATTTTATGTTCTAAGGCATGTGAAATTGGGCCATGTCCTATATCGTGTAGCAGTATGGCTATTTTGACACCTTCAGCCTCTTGCGGAAGAATAGATACTCCTTTGTTTGTAAGTACTTCGATCGCTTGCGTCATCAAGTGAAGTGCTCCTATTGCATGTGAGAACCTGGTATGTATAGCCCCAGGATACACAATGTCAGTAAGCCCTAATTGTCTGATTCTGCGTAACCTTTGAAAATAGGGATGTTCAATTAAATCATAGAGTATACCGTATGGTACCTCTACAAATCCATATACTGGGTCATTGAATATCTTTCTTTTTGTCTTTCCTTCCATAATTCTAGCACTAAGGTGTCAACATTATTTCGTTTACTGACAGTTTTTAATGGAAAAAAATATCTGAATTATTGCGCTGATTTTTTTTGCTAGTGAAATATCCGATCTTTAGTTTTCGTTCGGTAAGAACTATTAGCAATTCCCTCTTCCGATAGTAAATTTTATAAAGAATCATCCAAGGAATAATTCTTGGAATGATATTAATTTCAAAAAATCAGAATAAGCAAAACCAAGCTGAATGGATAAAATTAAAATATTGTGGGCAGATGATGAGATCGACATGTTGAAACCGCAAATTATGTTTTTGGAGAAAAAAGGATATGAAGTCGTAGCAGTGAGCAATGGTCACGATGCGATTGATGAATGCGAATCCAACACTGACATTGATGTAGTATTCCTCGACGAATCTATGCCTGGTATTACTGGACTAGAAACTTTGGCCAAAATCAAAACAGCAAGTCCATTGTTGCCTATTGTGATGATCACAAAAAATGAGGCAGAAAACGTAATGGAAGAGGCGATTGGTTCTCAAATCTCAGACTACCTTATCAAGCCAGTCAACCCCAATCAAATTTTGATGACTCTCAAAAAGATCATTGATAATAAAAGATTGGTTCGAGAAAAAACATCAACTGACTATCAACAAGAATTTAGGGAGATACTTATGAGTATCAATTCTGCACCCGATTTAGATGGATGGGCGGATATCTATAAAAAAATTATTGGCTGGGAACTAAAACTCGATCAATCTACCTCTGGAGAAATGAGCGAGATTTTGACCATGCAAAAATCTGAAGCCAATGCCGAGTTTTCTAAATTCGTAGAACGAAATTATGAAGACTGGATTACAGAAAAGATTGAAGCTCCAATTATGTCGCAGAATTTGATGCGAAAGAAGATTTTACCAGAAATCAATGATGATGTTCCAACAATCATGGTGTTACTTGATAACCTGAGATTTGATCAATGGAAAATTATTGAGCCTATTATTTCAGAATTATTTAGAGTTGAAGAGGAAGATTATTTTTACAGCATTCTCCCAACTTCTACCCAATATTCAAGAAATGCTATTTTCGCTGGGATGTTGCCAGGCGAAATTGCAAAGACCTATCCTAAATGGTGGTTAAATGATTTTGAAAAAGGTGGAAAAAATATGCACGAAAAAGACTTACTAGGCGAACAGCTTAAACGGACAGTTCGTCGTCCAGTTAAGTTTGATTATTTAAAAGTTACCAATGTAAGTTTAGGAAAACAATTATTGGACAACGCCTTGAATTTTTTGCACAATGACCTAAGTGTCATCGTGTACAACTTTATCGACATGCTTTCTCATGCACGAACTGAAATGGAAGTGTTGAAGGAATTAGCCGGTGATGAAACGGCTTACCGATCATTGACTAAATCTTGGTTTGAACATTCTCCTTTATGGGGAGCCTTACAAAAATTGTCAGAGCGAGATATCAAGTTGATTATTACTACGGACCATGGTACCATTCGTGTAAATACGCCATCTAAGATTGTTGGAGATAGAGATACTACGACCAATTTAAGATATAAAATGGGACGTAATCTAAACTATCAAAAGAAAGACGTTTTAGCTTGTAAAGATCCGCTTAAAGTAGGTTTGCCTCGTCCTAATTTGTCCAGTTCTTTTGTATTTGCGAAGGAAGATAAGTTTTTCCTATATCCTAATAATTACAATCACTTTAATAATTACTATAAGAATACATTTCAACATGGTGGAATTTCTTTGGAAGAAATTGTTTGTCCAGTAATCAAGCTAAGAACAAGATAAACCTTGGCAAGATTATTTAAGAAAAATGGCCATAATCGCGATTCGCATTATGGCCATTTTAAATTTTAGTTTGACTTTTGATTAGCGCAAGATTAAGATTTAAATTCTGGTTTGATGCCCAAAGCAAGAGCGACCTTTGGATGATCGAGGATGAAGTCCCTATACAACTTTTGGCTTTGAATGCAACTCACTTTTTTCCCAAAAGTACCATCCTCTTTTAAGTTAAAACTCAAAGTTTTTAATAATAAATAATCCTGTTCTTTTACTGATTCAATACTATCGTAAGGATACCTAAATGTTTTGAAATAATTGGTAACATAAATATACTCTTCATCCATTTCAATTCTCTTAATGCTCATAATTGTCCGCCACATCATGAAAAGCACTAAAATGTATATCGAAGCAAAAGCTATTTGCATATAGCTTGCAGGAATTCTGCCTTTAAAATCAAATTCAACAAAAAAGAAACTCAAGGTGACAAAGCCAAAAAAGACTATCCAGAATGTCGGTATAAAGAATTTTAAAAGTAGGGTAGCGGAGGTAGAAACTCTTTGCATAGTAATTAATTTTCCGAAGCTTCTTTGGCTAATGCTTTTTTCTGAACTCGGGCACTTATCCTAATACTCACCTCATACAATGCATATAATGGTATTCCAATTAACAATTGAGTTATCGCATCAGGAGGCGTTATAAAAGCAGAGAGTACAAGGATAACGACGAAGGCATGCCTTCTATAAGTTCGCATAAATTCAGGAGTAACAATTCCTAACTTAGATAAAAAGAAAACAACCAGAGGTAACTGAAATACGATTCCCGTGGGTAAAGTAAACATGGTCATATAACTCACATAAGATGTTAAACTTGGAGAGTTCGTAGCTCCGACATCATAGGAGCCAAGAAATGTTATTGCAAAAGGAGAAATGATAAAATAGCCAAAAAGTACTCCACTCAAAAATAAAAGTGAAGCGATAAAGACCACTCCTCTCGTGGCTTTCTGTTCTTGAGGATATAACCCCGGCTTGACAAATCGCCAAATTTCCCAAAAGAAATATGGAAAAGCTAGAATAAGGCCCAATTGCAAACTGACTTTCAAGTGCGTCATGAATTCTCCTCCAAATACAACTGATATAATTTCCAGATCAGGAGGAACAAGACAGAAAACTTCTCCTAAGCTGCACAAAAATTTATACGTTGGAAAATCAGCGTGCAATGGTGCATAAACTACATGCTCGAAAAAGGCTTTTCCTGAAATGAAAACCAGAATAGCTAAAATAACAATAGCAGCGGCAGATCGCACCAGGTGCCATCGCAATTCCTCCAAATGATCCAGAAAACTCATTTCTGTCTCTTCGGTTCCGATTTTATCTACATCTACTTGATCTAATGCCATAATTTAATGCGCAAAAATAGGAAATAGCTTTGATCAATTCCTAAGAATATCATTTGTTCGTCGAAAATGACATTGCTTAGAAATAAGTTCATCGCTCAACTGTTCTAATGTGATTTTTTAACAATTTGACCATGTATCTTCTTTAAGACATAACGTTATGTAGTAGAGTTTAAAATTGCTGTTAAACCCAATATTTGAACTTCCGTTTCGTTCTAAAAACCATAGCACTATTCCTCTCCGATTTTATTAGAATAGTTCTCCGTTTCACTTTTAATCGCTCTAAAACAAGACCTCACTTTTATTCATACCTAAACCTTATTTAATGAGAATGTTACATTCCTACTGGCGAAGCTTTGCCTTGATCTTAATGACGGTGTTAATAACCAACGAAATTTATGCACAAAGCGAAATTAGCTCAGACCGCTCCCCGTTAACAGATATTACCAAAAGAAGGATTTCCAAAGAGCGCAAGCCATTGCCTTATCCATCTATTGATGAAAGAGACATCCTTTGGCAGAAAAGGGTTGTTCGTGTTGTAAATTTCAAAGAGAAAATGAATCTTTATTTTCAATCCCCAGCACATAATTTTATGGAAATGATCATAGATGGACTGAAAAAAGGTAAACTAAAAGCGTATTCGGCAGAAGGGGAATCATTTGCGCACCGATTGGATAAAATGGATCTAAACAATATGCTCAGTCGCACGGATACGGTACAAGTAGAAAATTTAGATACTGGATTGCCTGAACTGAAAATAATAACTGATGACCTAGATTTATCCAAAATAACAGAATTGAGAATCGAGGAGATTTGGTTCTTTGATACCAAGTATTCGAAAATGCATGTTAGAATCATCGGCATTGCTCCAATTCAAACAATCTATGATGACTTCGACAATCCATTATTTACTCGTCCTATGTTTTGGTTGCATTATCCGACCTCTCGTGATTTCTTTGCCAATCATCAAGTTGCTCATGATGTTCAGTCGACACAACCAATTAGTTGGGAAGATCAATTAGAACGCCGCTTTTTTGCAAGTACGATTTTTCAAGTTTCCAATATTCGAGGAGATCGTCTGATGGATAGATACTCAGGTATAGAATTACTTCAACAAGCAGCTATGGAAGAACAGAAGATTCAAAATTTTGAACACGATTTGTGGAGTTATTAAGTTAAAATTCCCAAGCACATTTCCTTACTTTTGTTTTTCAAAAAAGAAAAGGAAATATGCTTGGACCCTTGTCCCTGAACTTAGTCATCTTTATTGTGGCAATCCTTGTCTTATTAAAAGGCTCTGACTGGTTCATTGATTCTGCTGAAAAGATAGGCTTGTCTTTTGGTATTTCACCTTTTGTTATAGGGATTACCATAGTAGCATTCGGCACATCATTGCCGGAGTTGGCTACTTCGATTGCAGCAGTGATGAATGGCGATTCAGAAATCGTTATCGGGAATGTTTTGGGTTCTAACATCGCAAACATTGGATTGGTCCTTGGATTAGTAGCGGTGGTGGTAGGTCGGATTAGTTTAGAACAAAACATCTGGCATGTTGACATGTCCTATCTCTGGGGCTCTGCATTTCTACTGGGATTCATTATTTATGATGGAGAGGTAACACGACTAGAAGGAGTATTTTTTCTTTTTGGCATTGTGATGTTTCTGGTCTATTCAATAGGTAGTCAGGAAAAAAACATTGAAGATGACCTGCCCGAAGTATTACCCAAGGACTATTTTTTTCTTGTACTTGGAGGTATCTTAGTTTATTTCGGTGCCACCTATGTAATAGTAGCAATAGAAGTATTATCAGGACTGGCAGGAATAGGCAAAGACACCATTGCCTTATCAGCGGTAGCGTTAGGTACTTCTTTGCCAGAAGTTGTGGTATCATTGTCGGCTGCAAAAAAAGGAAAGACCTCCTTGGCCGTTGGAAACGTTCTTGGTTCCAATATCTTCAATATTTTTGTTGTAACCGGCCTCTCATCAATGGTTGGACCTTTGTTCATCCCGCCGGCCGTAATTGCCTTTTCACTTCCTTTAATGCTGGCCATGACTTTGCTTTTTGGGGTGATGTCAAATAATCAAAGGATTACTAAATGGGAAGGAATGTTATTGTTACTTTTTTACATATTTTATTTGTTCAAATTGTTCGCTGGATAAATTATTTACAGTAAATTTGGCTGGAAATCACTGATAACTACGCTCATCACTCACTACGTGAGTTTTCAATTTATCTTCGCCCCAGTATCCAAATCGAATCCGTCGATTTAGAAAAACCAATTGCCAATAGCTATATCGTCTATTGAGTAGCAAATCGTAGGTTTATTAAGGGTAACTTAATTTGAAAAACAAACGCTTGAAACACCAAAAACATTAATTGAAAAATTCTAAAAACAGAAACTAATGAGAAAATTATTTACACTTTTGGTAATGGTATTACCTTTCATTCTAACCGCTGAAGTCGTGTCCGAAGACTTTTCTGGATGGTCAGACGGTTCATATGGCGCTACATCGTCCTACACAGATGGAAATGGAGGAATGTGGGAGAACAATAATGCCTTGGTAAATTCTTCTAATGGTTGTGGAAGTTCAGCCATGAGGTTTAATGATGATTCAGGAGCAAACGAATACGTTCTTTACATGGGGCTGGATGGAGCAGGTAAAGATGTTGGAATTGGAACAGTAAGTTTCAGTTATAGACATTGGGATGGAGATGGTTCAGATGTATCGTTCCAAGTAGAATACAATATGGCTGGTGCAGGTTGGACAGCAATAGGAGGAGTTGTAAGCGTAACTAGTACAACTTGTATGATGTTTTCTGAAGTGGTTGAAATCACTGGAGATGATATTCTTTTTAGAATTAGAGCAGTTACAGATGATGAAAGGTTATTGATTGATGATATTTTAATTACGGATTTTGATGCTGCAGCTCCTATAGAGCTTAGCTCTTTCTCTGCTTCTAAAAAGTCTAATGATGTAGCTTTAAACTGGTCCACAGCAAGTGAGGTTAATAATGACTACTTCATCGTTGAGCACTCAAGAGATGGTCAGAACTTCAGAACAATTGGAGAAGTTAAAGGAGCAGGTACAACAGAAAATGTACAAGAATATAGCTTTGATCATGACGCTCCTGCAAAAGGTACGAATTACTACCGTTTACAACAAGTTGATTACTCTAGAGCTTTTAGTTACAGTCAAGTAGAGTCCGTAATTTGGGAAGCAGCCGGATCTTTGGAAATTTTCCCAACATTAGTAAACGAAATTGCTACTGTAGTTATTGAAAAGGAAAGTGGAACTAAAGAGATTTTGGTACATGACTTATCTGGAAAATTAGTGGGTAAAGAATCTACTAATGGCTCTGGTAACTACGAATTAAACATCGCTACATTAGCAAGTGGTACTTACTTTGTTTCATTGCATACAAACAGTAGTGTTCGAACTGCGAAGATTGTGAAGCAATAAGCTAACAACATATAGAATAAAAGGCCCTGGTTTTAATCAAATCAGGGCCTTTTTTATGCCATATGGTTATTTTCCGCTTCATTTCCATAGTTTCTTGGCAAACGGAAATAACTGAATTTATTATACCTTTGACGATCAAAATACGTGACTATGTTTGGTGATATGATGGGCAACATGAAACAGCAGCAAGAAGCTATTCAAAAGCAATTGACTGCCAAAGAAATTATTGGAGAATCCGGCGAAGGGGCGATTCAAGTGACCTGCAATGGGCTTAGACAGGTTTTGAATGTGGCAATTGATAAATCAAAGCTGGAATGGGAAGATAGCGAACAAGTTGAAGACCTTTTCTTAATTGCCACAAATCGAGCTTTGGAAAAGGCAGCAGCTGTTGAACAAGAACTTACTGCTAATTCTCTTAAAGACATGCTGCCTCCAGGGATGGGAGGTTTATCCGGTCTTTTTGGATAACAATTTCCAATTTCATTGAAATAATAGACCGAGACAATCGTTTTTATGGGAGGTCGGAATGGCTTTTGCTGTATTTGATATTCTCTTTATTAATAATATGATTTAATGAAAATCAAACTTCTAATTGTTCTATTTGTACTGCCTTTCTTGGCTTCTGCTCAAATTCCGATGTCCAGTTTAAAGGGATATTTTGATTTCAATAGCTGTGAAAACTTGGACAGTAGCAATGTGCTAGTTTCTAATTTTGATCCTGGAGTGCAAACCAATATCATCAGAATGGCGGGCCGATCGAACTGTGAGCCCGATTGTGGAGTTGATGGTTCTTCAATGAGATTTGATGGTCTAATGGATCAGCTAATATTTTTCACTGGTTTTAGCGGAGCATTCGATAGAAGGTCCTTTTCAATATCTTTTTATATAAAGCCTGATTTTACAGGATCTTTGACCAACTTGTTTGCCAAAAGAGAAGATTGCTCAGAGGAAAATGCTTTTTCAATTGATTATAATCCAGCCTCAAACAGAATCTCAGTTTTGGTTTCTGAAGAACCGGGTAAAAATGGAAATGTCTCGGCGACTTTGGATCCTGACAAATGTTGGCAACATATCGCTTACGTCCGGGATGACAATCAATCATTACTTTATATTAATGGTGAAATTAGAGATAACTCGTTTGCTTCAGAAAGAATCAATTTGACAAGTAGTGCTCCAATGACTTTTTCCAACCAACTCTGTTCCGACAGATATTCCGGACTTTTGGATGAACTCGCCTTTTATGATGATGCGCTAACAGATTTTCAAGTACGAGAACTTTACTTAAAACCTGATCAAATAGTCAATAGAGATACCGCTATATTTCTTGGTGATTTTGTAGATATTAAAACAACAAATTCTTGTGCGGATTCCTATCAATGGTCTCCAAATATTGAAGTGGATGACGCAACCGTTTCTGATACCATATTAAGACCAACAGAAACCAGAACTTATACATTGGAGTTTTTTGATAATGGTTGCACAGCGACAGATGAGATTACGATCATTGTCAGAGATCCAGATACATTGGATTGTACTACGGTGTATTTACCAAATGCTTTCACTCCAAATAATGACAATCTAAACGATATTTATCGAATCAATAATCCTAGGACAATTGATGGTTTGATTTCATTTGATATTCTTGATCGATGGGGAAGTCGCGTTTTTGCTACTGATGATCCTAACGAAGGTTGGGATGGTACTTTTCAAGGGCAAGATGTCAATCCAGGAGTTTTTCTATATCGAATTAGATTTTTATGTAAGGCAAACGAAGAAGTCCAATCAGGCAGTTTGACCCTTATAAGATAAGATTTGTTCCTTCCCTCACAATTCCTATCTTGAGGAGGCAAAAACTACTTTAAAGGAAATGTATAGACTCAGCATTTACTTAACTACTATTTTATTAGTTGTTAATTTAATTTCGTGTCAATCAGATGGTACGGGAGAACCGGAAGTAACTGTTGATCAGTCAAAGACTAGTAAGACCAAAGTGGCTGAAGGTCCTATCGAATTATCCAGTACCAAAGAAGCGATAGAGAATAAACAAGAAGCTATTCTGATAAAAGAGAAGCAGGAGAAATTGGCCAAGTTAAAGGCTCAAAAAGAAGAATTGGATGCTAAAAGATTAGAAACGGAACGCATTGAGGAAGAAAAGAAGGTAAAAGAACGAGCAGCAAGAAGGAAAAGGGCAAAAATTCGAGAAGAGAAAAGACTTGCTGAAGAAGAAAATCAAAGAAGGTTAGCATCCCAGTCAACATCCAGCCAAATTGTAGAGGAATTTGAGGAAATAATACCGGAAGAACCAGCAGAACCTCAAGGAAAACTGCAATTTGTTAGTAGATCTCATGATTTTGGAAAGATCATGGAAGGGGACACTTTTGAACATGAATTTAAATTCTACAACGCTAGTCAGATTCCGGTTGTAATCTCAAATGTTAAAGCCAGTTGCGGCTGCACAAAGACCACATATCCGAAAGAGCCCATTTTGCCAGGGGAAAATGGGACTATTGGCGTAACTTTTGACAGTAAAGGTAAGTTAGGCCGTCAGAAACCGTTCATGAGTGTGGTTACCAATGGAAACCCTTCTATCTATTCACTTTATATGGATGGAACTGTGGATACGAAAAGAGAATAATTCAACTTTTCGGCGGTTCAACATAACTTAATTACTTTATTTGCTAATAAAGCTCCATGTCCGACTTTAAGGAAATATTTGAGCGTGTTGATAGTTCTATCAGAATAGGTAGGACTGACAAAGCTATTGAAGTGCTTCAGGCTATAGAGTCTGATCAATTGTCAGTTAATGATCGTCAAAAACAACAATTACTACTAGGGAAAGGATTTGTGCAAAAAGGTAAATTTCTTGGTGTTCAAGAATTTTTGGATCAAGCTAAAAGCACTTTGTTGGCATTCAAAAAAAATGAATTAGAAACTTCAAACGGCAAAACCATTGATTATTATCTGACGCATGCCGAATATCTGATACAAACTGGAAACAAAGAGAGTGCTTTTGAAGAAATTGAAACAGCTTTAGTCTATGCTAAAGCAAATAGTAAGACACCGACTATTATCATGGTGCTTTGCTCCAAAAGTCAAGCTTATATTTCAACAAATAACTTTGATGACGCGCTTAAAACTACTGAGCTGGCTTATCAAATGATGTTGGAAAAAGGATTAGAAAAACAAGAAGATTTATTAATCGAAGTTTTCTATCAACTTTCCCAAATTTATATCAAGAAGCAAGACTATGAAAGTAGCTTGGAATATTCCAAGTCGCTTATAGAAATTGCCAAAAGAAGGAATGAAGTTGAAAAGGAATTAGTAGGGCTTAATAATATAGCTGTTTTTTATGCTGTTCAATCGGATTATAAAACAGCAATGCGTTATTTCTTGGATGCCCTTGAAAAAGGAAAAGAAATAAATCATCGACCTATTTCAGCCCAGTGTTTAATAAACATTGGAACTATCTACGGTCACCTTGATAATCAGTTAGAAGCAGAGACAAGATATCTTTCTGCTTTAAATGAATATGAGGATGTACTAAATCTAAATACGAGAGTAATTGCTTTCAATAATTTAGGCAACGCTGCTATGGCCAGAGAGCAATTTAAAGCAGCTAGAAAGTACTTTAGAAATTCATTAGATCTTGCTAAGGAAGCGAAGTATTTACAAATGCAAGCGCATTCTGCAGCTCAACTAGCACGAGCATATCTTTCAGAAAATAAAATTGAGCAATCAATTCCTTTTGCAACAGAGGCCGAGGAATTACTGAAAGACTTGGGGGATTTAAATGGACGTCAGATTAATTTGATTAATCAAGGCTTGATAGCATTTAAACAAGGCAATAATGATCGAGCCATTATTTTAACAAGCCAGGGAATAGCAGCCTCAAAAAGGATGAGGGATGATTCCAGTGAGATAAGAGGCTATAAAGTTCTTGCTAAAATTTATCATCAACAAGGAGATTTTGAACAAGCACTTCAATATCAGTTGGTGTATTCTTCGGCGCAAGAAAGATACTTAAGAGAGCGACGTAATAGACAGGTTTTGGACTTGGAAATTAAATACGCAATTAGGGATAAACAAACAGAAATAGAACAACTGAGGAAAGAGAATGAATATCAATCATTGCTCTTGAAGCAGAATGAAAATATTTCAAACAAGAATGCTCAATTGATGCAAGTCAATGAAGAACTGCGTCAGTTTGCATATGTGGCTAGTCATGATTTAAAGGAACCGTTGAGAATGATTGGTAGTTATACTCAACTTATCCACCGCAGACACAAAGAAGTATTTGACGAAGAATCAACTACTTTTTTCAACTTTGTAAGTGAGGGGGTTACTCGAATGAATACTCTATTGGAAGCATTGCTGAGATATGCGACTATTGGAAAGTCAGAAGAAGATTTTGAATGGATTGAGTTAAAAGATGCGGTTGAGTTAGCCGTAATCAATCTTAGAGTAAGAGTGGAAGAAACCGGTGCTGAAATAAGTTGTGGTAAGTTGCCGAAAGTTCATAGTATTAAATCTTTATTGATTCAATTGTTTCAGAACCTTATCGCCAACGCGATTAAGTTTAGAAAAAAAGATACCATTCCAATTATTAATATTGATACTGAAGAATTGGAAGAAGAGTTTGTTATTAGAGTGAGTGACAATGGAATTGGAATTGCTCCAGAATTTAAAGAAAGAATATTTGTAATATTCCAAAGATTGCATACACGCGTAGATTATCAAGGAGCAGGAATTGGTCTCTCCATTTGCTTGAAAATAGTACAGCGATTAGGTGGGAAAATTTGGGTAGAATCTGAAGTAGGGCAGGGGGCTACCTTTTGTATCACAATTCCTAAACCTCAGCAAAAGTCGGACTTGCCAAGTTTTTAATTTCCTATCTCATCAACGTAATATCGCCTCTATAGGTGAATTCTTGTCCGTCAATAAATTTCACATCAATACTATATACAAAGACTCCTGGGTTCATAGCTTTTCCTCCAAAGAATCCATCCCACAATTGATTTTCTCCTTGCAAAGGAGAAATCGGAGTACTATTCGAAGACACCAGTTCTCCCCACCTGCTATATACTTGATAAGAAGTAATCTCTTCAACTCCTAATCCGACAAACATTGAAAAGAAGTCATTGTTACCATCGTTGTTAGGGCTAAAGGCATTCGGAATATAAATACCACGATTTTTGTCAACGTTAACTCTGATTGAAGCTTCTACTTCACATCCATTAATATCAACTAATGTAACGGTATAATCAGTGTCATCAAATGGCGAAACTTCTACAGCGGTACAGCTTGCTGACAGATTAGAGGAATCAACACAACTAAGCATACTTAAAGGTGACCAGATCACTGAGTCTAACGGAAATTGAGTCAAAATAAATGGATTCAATATTGTAGATTCTCCTAAACTTATTTCTTCTATTGTCGCTCCAAATTCTAAAATCATTTCATCCGGCTGATCAATATCAATAAACTGCTCATCAAAGCATCCGTTGTCATCAAAAACTTTTACAGAAAGATTATCAGAAGCAAGCACTCTAATGGGTTGGTTGATTGGTCTTCTCGTGCTGGACCCTACGGAAAATGAAAAAGGGTCACCCGTTCCACCCATTGCATCAACGACAGTCACCACTGCTTGTTCACCAAAACAGGCCGGCTCTATGATTGATCCTAATGTAAAATCAATTGGCGGAGGGTTATTTAAAACATAACTTAATACTCCGGTGCAGCCTTTAGAATCTGAAACTGTTACATCGTAACTTCCTGCAGATACTCCTGTAGCAATATTTGTTGTACTAACATTGGGCAACCAGTTGTAAGAAGCCGCTCCCGGATTTCCTCCTGTAAAACCCAATTCAATGATGCCATCCATATCTCCATTACAGCTGGGATCCTTAGTTAATCCAAACTGCGCAGCCAATGTAATTGGCATGGGCTCTTGCAAGTCTATGGTTGCAAAGGTTTCGCATTGATTAGCATCTGTAACGGTTACCGTATAGTTTCCCATTGTCAATCCAGAATAAGTAGCTGACATTGGGCCTCCATCCCATTGATAACTGAATCCCCCGACACCTCCGGCTCCCATTACAGTGATACTACCATCTGCTCCCATGTTACAACTAACATTTGTAATTGAACTCGGAACAATACTCAATGGAGGAGGAGCATCAATGAAAACAGAGTCAGAAAAAGCACATACCAGATCACTAATGGTTACTGTGTTCCAACCTTGACAAAGAGCTATAGCTGAGCTTTGGCCTGCTCCATTGGTACTTTCGCTATTTTCCCAAATAAAATTATAACTGCCTGAACCCGTAGGCCCACCAGATGCAACAACCGTAGCCTGTCCATCACATGGAATTCCGCCGTCACAGTCTACAGAGGTAATCATTGACATTGGAAAATCAGCAATAATATCAGGAGGACATGGCAAAAATATTGTAGAATCAACTGAAGGACAATTTGTACCATCAGTAATGGTCACGGTATAACTCTCTCCACATTTTAATGCAATGTTGGTAGCGTTCATTTGACCATTATCCCAAGCAAAGGAATAATTTCCTGAACCTCCAGAGGCAACCACGGAAATTCTTCCGTCTGTAGTATCGTACGAGCAGGGTGGTAAAACAAGATTGACCATGTCGATCATCAAAGGATTTGGAGCCACAATAGTTTCTGAAAGGGTATCTGTACAGCCAACCTGATCTGTTATTGTTACGGTATAAGTTCCTTCTCCCAATCCAGAAATTGTTTGAGTGGTTTCAAGATTTGACCATATAAAAGTCGAAGGCGCATTAACACTCTCAGTAAAAATTACGGTAATTCCACCGTTCATATCATTTGGACAACCTATTCCAACAGTAGTAAATCCTGTGATAGAAGGTCCCGTATCTTGTATGATGTCAAAACATCTGGTCATCAAACAACTATTATCGTCGGTAACTTCCACACAATATTGCCCATCTACCAAACCTGTGATAGTAGGAGTGTTGGCGGTGAAAACCCCGGGGCCAGTCCATGAATAAGAATAATCAGAACCAGTGCCAATTGTTCCACCTGATCCAGCAACAGTAATAGAACCGTCATTTCCCGGGCCATTACAGGACAAATTAGATTGATTGATAGAATCGATTGTAACAATTAAAGGATCCACAATTGCTTGAGATCCAAACATAACGCAACCTGCGGCATCCACTACAGTTACAGAATAAGGACCTTGAGCCAACCCAGAAATCATTTGTGTATTGACAGCAGACGTCGACCAAGTGATCGTATGACCGGGCACTCCGCCTAAGGGAAGATTGTTATTTAAAGTGATCGTTCCATCCATGGCTCCTGCACAAGAAGGATCGGTTCTATCCAAAGGAAGCAATAATGGTGTAGTTTGTTGGATTGTAATTACACTAGTCTCCATACCTCCAACGGCATCAGAAACAACAACAGTATAGTCCCCTGAAGGAAGGGTAGAAGGAGTAAAACCTCCGGTACCAACAACGGTAAATGATCCTGTATTTGCAGGATTTGCGACTTCCGTATATGTTGCACTATAGGGTGGCGTACCTCCTGAAATTTGTATCTGTAATGATCCGTTTGATACCGGAACATCTAATGTGCTACAAGCTCCGTAGTTTACCATCAATCCACCAGTAGCTCCAGTTACAGTTATCGCACCATTATCCAAATTACCTAATGGGATGGTCATCGTATTATTTGTAACATCTGGTACAAGTGTGTTTGGCAAAGAACCATCATTAAATTCCACAGGTGAAATGGTTCCCGATGGAGCGAGTACATCAAAACAAACCTCAAAAATCACATCACCATCATTGAGATCAAGGGTGTTGAAAAAGCTAAATACCCAGCTGACATTTAAAATACCTGGGATAGGAATACCTCCTGGAGCTGGATTTGATCCAGTGGCTAATGCTGGAGAGAAAAAAAAGTTTACACCATTAGGGTCCGGTAATAATTGTAGTTCTAATGGATTATAGATTAAAGAGAACCCAAATCCAGCAACTCCGGTAAAATTGCTTACAGTTACTGGAACACAGACAGTTGTGCCTTGATCTCCACTGACCTCCCCAATATCAAAATTGACTTGAGCATCAATATGAGATATGAATAGCAAGGAAAGAACAGTAAGGAAAAATGGGATTAATCTTCTAGTCATGTTAGCCTGATTTCGATGGCGTCTATAAATGGCTCGTAAAGGTAAGTAATCCATAGATACAATCAATTGTAGTTAACCTAAAACCACTCAGAAAATATAGACTTTAGGCTAGTAAAGGACGGTATAACCAATTGATTTATTATTCCAATTGACACTTTTTGGGAAACTTATGCCTAGAAATTGTCATTAATGAAAAAACGGGAAGAAAATGTGATAATATTTTCTTCCCGTTTCGAAATTTTCTAGGATTGAAACAATACTAGATTTTAGATAAATCCTTGGTTATTCCTTGTACTCCTTGGCTTTCCATAAGCCTTCTTAATGAATGGGCTTCCTCGATGGAAGAAAAGTCGCCGATTAAAAGTTTAAATACTTCTTTATCATTCAACTTGCTAACTTCTACTATGGCTTCTTGGTTGTAAAGCGTTTTAAATTTGGCTGATTCTTTAAGAATATTTCCGTAGTTAGCAAAAACACCAACTTGAACAGAATAACCTGATTTTACTTGTGGAACAGCACTCATTCGGAATAGATTAACGTCCGGAGTATTGTATTCTACCTCATTTTTCTCAACATTGTCCGTGTAACTAGGTGTTTCTAACTCAATAGGATAATCAGTAGTTTCTACTGTCACTTCGTCAACAATATTTTCTTCAGGAAAGCTGGCTGGATTAATTTCATAAGTCGGGGCTTCGGCCACCTCGATGATTGGTTCTGGAGTTGCTATCTCAGGTTCACTAGTATAAGTCCGTGTTATCACCCGATTTTCAGGATGATTATGAGCTGCCAGAACTTTAAGCATTTTAGAGGGAGGCATTGATTCCTCATATCGACCAACCATTTCACCTTTAGAATTGAAAATTAAAATCGAAGGAAGAACAGTGATATTGTACTCATTTTTATAATTGAATCCATCAAAATTGTCAATATCTACCTTTGTTGAGATGTAATTTTCTCTAAGATAGTCTGCAACCTGAGGATCAGCAAATGTTGTTTCATCCATCCATTTGCAGGGCATACACCATTTTGCTACAAAATCTACAAGGTATAATTTGCCCTCAGAACCAGCAATTTGCTTTACGTTGTTTAGATCGCCTGGTAAAAAAGTAATATCAACATCGGCTTTGGATGTCCAAGATAATAGAGTAAGTAAACCGGTTAGACCGATTAATAAGCTATAATTTTTCATGGTACAGGTTTTAAAACCGGAATTGTATTTCGGCTTCATTTGATTGTTTTTACGGTAGTTTTCCAAAAAGGATACAGCTCGGTGTTTTCTCCCAATTTTTACAAGAGAATTGAAACAGCCGTAATCAGTTGATTTATAAGGCAATTAACGAACCAATTTTCACGGTTTTCCATTCTATTATTCTAACAAGATTTTTACCTGTAAATCCTTAGTATTTCGTATGATAGGCTGGCATAACCGACCTTTTTTTCTACCTTCACGCCCTGCAAAGCAAAGGCATCACGATGACTAGAAAAAAAGCGGCAATTACCGGTGTTCAAGGATATATTCCAGACTATATTTTGACAAATAAGGAGTTGGAAACTTTAGTTGACACCAATGACGAATGGATCCGGACTAGGACAGGAATCGAGGAACGAAGAATTCTTAAACAAGAAGGCTGGGCGGCTTCGGATATGGGGCGTGAAATGGTGAAGGGATTATTGGAAAAAACCAATACTAAACCTGAAGAGATCGACCTAATCATCTGTGCCACAATCACAGGAGATATGGTTTTCCCAGATACGGCCAATACTATCGCGGATAAAGTTGGTGCTGTTAATTCTTTTGGTTTCGATATTAATGCTGCTTGTTCTGGTTTTCTTTATGCATTGACCACGGGTTCCAAATTTGTTGAATCAGGTACTCATAAAAAGGTGGTAGTCGTTGGAATGGATGTGATGTCAAGCATTTTAGATTATACGGATCGAACAACCTGTGTAATTTTTGGAGATGGTGGGGGAGCCGTTTTATTGGAAGCCCACGACGAATTTGGAATCGAAGATTCTGTATTGAAATCTGACGGAAATGGCAGACATTTTTTAAATATGGCTGCTGGGGGATCAAAATTACCAACGAGCGCTGAGACGGTTGCAAATAAGCAACATTATGTTTATCAGGAGGGAAGGCCTGTTTTCAAACATGCCGTAAAAGGAATGACCAGCTCCGTAACAGAGGTCATGGAACGGAATAATCTAAATAAAGACGATATTAATTGGATGGTACCTCATCAGGCCAATATTAGAATTATTAATACTGTGGCCAGTCAGCTAGATTTTCCAATGGAAAGGGTAATGGTCAATATTCAAAAGTATGGTAACACAACAGCTGGAACGTTGCCGCTATGTTTGTGGGATTATGAATCTCAGTTAAAACCTGGGGATAAACTGATTTTGACTGCTTTTGGTGGAGGCTTCACATGGGGAGCTACCTATTTAACTTGGGCATATTGACCTAAAGACAGGCAACTATTTGCTATCTTTGCGCACCCAATTAGTTGAAAAAATAAAAAATTGAATGGCGAATACTTCTGAAATTAGAAATGGACTTTGCATCACCTACAACAATGATGTATTCACAGTAGTTGAGTTTCAACATGTTAAACCTGGAAAAGGTGCCGCCTTTGTCAGAACTAAGATGAAAAGTCTAACTACAGGAAAAGTTTTAGACAACACTTTTCCTGCAGGACACAAAATTGATATAGTAAGAGTAGAGCGACGAAAATTTCAATATTTATACAATGATGACATGGGTTATCATTTTATGGATGAAGAAAATTATGAGCAGACAACCATTGATGGAAAAATGATTGAAAACTCGCAATTGCTGAAAGAAGGGTCAAAAGCTGAGATTTTATTCAATACTGCTGACGACTCTCCATTAACAATCGAAATGCCTCAATATATTGAGTTGAAGGTTACATATACTGAGCCAGGACTGAAAGGTGATACTGCAACAAATGCAATGAAACCTGCTACAGTAGAAACTGGTGCTGAAATTAGAGTCCCATTATTTATTAACGAGGGAGATATTGTGAAAATCGATACTCGCTCATGTTCGTACATGGAACGTGTAAAACAATAACCTATGACTTTTAAAGAAATACAAGACCTTATAAAATTGGTAAACAAGTCTGGTCTCACGGAATTCAAAATGAAAGACGGAGATTTTACAGTATCAATTAGAACCAAATCATTCTCGGAAGCACCAATTATTCAAACTGGACCAGCAATGATGCCAGTTCAGAATCATTTGCCTCCTGCTCAAGCAGCGGCTCCTCCAGTAGCAGCTCCAGTAACCGCTCCTGCGGCTGCAAAAGAAGAAGCCAAAGATGACAATGCTGGTTATTTGGAAATTAAATCTCCAATTGTAGGGACATTCTACAGATCCCCTTCCCCAGATAAAGAACCATTTTTGAAGGTTGGAGATATGGTAAATGCCGGAGATACTGTTTGTATCGTAGAAGCGATGAAGCTTTTCAATGAGATTGAAAGTGAAGTAAGTGGTAAAGTTGTTAAAGTCGTTATTGATGATGCTAGCCCTTGCGAGTACGATCAAGTATTGTTCTTAGTTGACCCTAAAGGATAATAGTTAGCTTTCTTTTCAACCTCTATTTTCACCTAAGGAAATGATCTATGTTCAATAAAATACTTATTGCGAACCGAGGAGAGATTGCCTTGAGAATCGTGAGAACTTGTAAAGAGATGGGTATCAAAACGGTAGCCGTCTATTCAACAGCCGATAGAGAAAGTCTTCATGTTCGTTTTGCGGATGAAGCTGTTTGTATTGGTTCTGCTTCTTCTGCAGATTCCTATTTGAGTATTCCCAGAATTATGGCAGCTGTAGAAATCACGAATGCTGATGCGGTGCATCCAGGATATGGTTTCTTAGCTGAAAATGCTGACTTCGCTGAAGTTTGCACGGAATACGGTATTAAATTTATCGGACCGAGTGCCTCCCAAATTCGAAAGATGGGAGATAAGATCACCGCAAAGGATACAATGATCAAAGCTGGTGTGCCAGTTGTTCCTGGTTCAGGAGGATTATTAAAGGATGTAAAGGGTGGTTTGAAAATAGCTGAAGATATTGGCTATCCCGTTATTCTTAAAGCTACTGCTGGTGGCGGAGGAAAAGGAATGAGAATTGTTTGGAAACCAGAAGAGTTTGAAGATGCTTGGAACCTAGCAAGAAATGAGGCTAGGGCTTCTTTTGCGAATGACGGTATTTATTGTGAAAAATTTATTGAAGAACCTCGTCATATAGAGATTCAAATTGCTGGAGATCAACATGGAACCGTGGTTCATCTTTCTGAAAGAGATTGCTCCATACAGAGACGTCATCAGAAGTTAGTGGAAGAATCTCCATCTCCTTTTATGACAAAAGCGCTTAGAAAAAGTATGGGAGAGGCTGCTATTGCAGCTGGAGCTGCCATCAATTATGAGGGAGTGGGAACCGTTGAATTCTTGGTAGATAAATACAAGAAATTCTATTTCATGGAAATGAATACTAGAATTCAAGTTGAACACACTGTTACAGAAGAAGTTATTGATCATGACTTGATCAAAGAGCAAATTAAAATTGCCAATGGTGAGGCCATTAAAGGCAAAAATTATATACCTGCTTTGCATGCAATTGAATGCAGAATTAATGCGGAAGATCCAAACAATGATTTCAGACCGAGTCCAGGAAAGATTAGTTCTTTTCATTCTCCTAAAGGTCATGGCGTAAGGGTTGATACGCACGTATACGCTGGATATACAATTCCTCCATACTATGATTCTATGATTGCAAAGTTGATATGCCGCGCTCAAACACGTGAAGAGTGTATTAAAAAAATGCAACGGGCTTTAGATGAATTCATCGTTGAAGGCGTCAAAACAACGATTCCTTTTCATCAAAAATTAATGAAGAACGAGGACTTTAAAGCAGGGAATTTTCATACTGGATTTATCAATACATTCGACTACGTTGATAAGAAAGATAGCTAGTGCATCATTTTTTATCAATATTAAAGTATGCCAAGCCCTATAAAGCTAGGGCCATACTTTCAATTATTTGTCATGTGTTAATGGTCCTTTTTTCCTTAGGATCCGTTACTATTTTAATTCCAATTCTCAATATAATTTTTGAGAATACACAAGCTATAACTAAGCAGCCTATCTGGAATGGAATAGTAAATATTAGAGTTTTTTTACAAGACTCTTTGAACTATTGGATTACTTATCATTCTTCTAATGTTGGAAAACAGCAGGTCCTATTTTATGTTTTGCTTATCGCTGCTTGTTTTTTTATTTTCAAAAATTTGTTCAGGTACTTCGGAGCTAGACTTCTAATATTTATTAAAAATGGAGTAGAAAGAGACTTACGAAATGATATTCATCATAAGCTAATGTATTTGCCACTTCCTTTTTTTTCGGAAAAAAGAAAAGGAGATATCGTTTCTAGGTTGACAACAGATATCTTGGAAATCCAATGGGCATTGCTAAGTTCGATAAAAAGATTCGTGGAAGATCCATTGATGATCATTAGTACATTGGTTGTAATGTTAATCATGAGTCCAAAGCTGACGATGTTTGTTTTAATCTTAATTCCATTTACGGGAATCATCATTACCTCGATAAGTACATTGTTAAAAAAGCCCTCAGCTCAGGCCAAAGAAGAAATGGGAAACTTGTTGAGTTTATCCGAAGAACATATCGGAGCACTACCAATTATTAAATCTTATACCGCTGAAGAAAGTACACAAAAAAGATTTGAAGCTTCTAATGAAAAGCATTTTGGATTCATGAATAAAATGCTTTACCGAAGAGATTTAAGTTCTCCAATAAGTGAGGTGATGGGCTCGATGGTTGTTTTGGCAATAATTTGGTTTGGATCCAAATTAATTATTGAAGATCAGGCGTTGGAGCCTGAAATGTTCATTACCTACATCGCATTATTCTATCAGATTATAAATCCTGCGAAATCACTTTCAGTTGCTTTTTATGACATCAAACGGTCAGAAGCATCAATGAATCGAATTAATGAAATACTGTTAGCCAAAAATTCATTGATCGATGAGACCGAACAAATTGAAGCGCCAGTATTCAATCAATCCATATCACTAGAAAATATTTCTTTTGCTTATGACGAAAAAGAAGTAGTAAAAGATTTTTCTTTTGAAATAAAAAAAGGACAAGTAATTGCCTTGGTCGGTCAGTCAGGCTCTGGAAAATCCACCATAGCTTATTTATTAAATCGTTTTTATGATCCAACGAATGGAAAAATAAAAATGGACGGAATTGAATACAATAAAATAAATATAAATAAGCTAAGAAGCCAAATCGGATATATTTCTCAAGATGCAATTTTGTTTTATGGATCGGTTTTAGAAAATTTGAAGTTTGGTAATTTAAAAGCTACACAAGATGAAATAATTGAAGCTTGTAAAGTGGCCAATGCCTTGGAATTTATTCAGGAATTAGAACAAGGTTTTGATACCATGATTGGTGATCGAGGTCTCAAACTTAGTGGAGGCCAACGCCAGCGATTGACTATTGCAAGAGCCATTTTAAATAACCCCTCAATCTTAGTTTTAGATGAAGCCACATCTGCCCTTGATGCTGAAAGTGAAAAATTAGTTCAAGAAGCTCTCAATGCCGTAATGCAAGGAAGGACAGCGGTTGTTATTGCTCACAGATTGAGTACTATACAAAAGGCCGACACCATCATTGTAATGGACCACGGCAAGATTCAAGAGTTTGGAACACATCAAGAATTAATTGCCCAGAATGGAATCTACCAAAAACTAGTTCAGTTACAGTCTATTTAGACAAATTTCTAACATACTATCGAAAATATGACCTTGCTTGTTCCTAGGCATTTCATCACATTGATTTTATTCGTATTTTTAAGGTATGAAAAGACTTTACTTTGCCACGGCAATACTAATATTTTTTGCCTCTGGAATTCATGCCCAGCAAGAGATCAGTAACCTAACTTTACCTGAGGTAGGGGATACCTTAAGAACTGCGTTTGATAACGATCCGCAGAACTTGGATGTTGGTACGCCTGGAACGGATAAATCTTGGGATTTTTCCAGTCTAATGGGACTTTCAAGCGAAACAATCATTCTTGATGCAAGTTCTGGTACAAATGCAAGTAGCTTTCCATCAGCTAATCAAAGAATTGAGTTGACAATGACTCAAGAATTATACTACAACAAGCAAGAGAATTCAGTCGAATTAATCGGATTTGCAGGAGATGATCCATTTGGATTTGGTCTTCAATCTGTTTTAGCATACGATCCGCCGAGAATAGAGCGAAGCCTTCCATTTATCTACGAAGATGTAAATAGCTCCTCTTCTAGACTGCAATTAAAAATTCCAGCATCTGATTTACCACAGGAGGTATTGGACCAATTGCCGTCTACTGCAGTAGATTCTATTCAATTGACTGTTGACGCCGTTCGCGAGGATGTTGTTGATGCATGGGGAGATTTGACTTTGCCGACAAAGACTTTTGGTGCATTGAGAGAAAGAAGATATGAAATCACGACTTCAACTTTAGAAGTTAAGCTAGGTAATTTACCTTGGTCTGACGTTACAGATTTTGTTACTAATAGCTATCCTGAATTGGCTCCAGATACTTCTTTAAATTACTATTTCTGGGGGGATGTAAAAGAACCTTTGGCCATTGTTGATGTAAATCATAACGATGAATCGGATGTAATTTCCGTTACTTACAAATCCGATATGACTACCGTTGATATTCCTTATATAAAGAGGAATAAGGTTGATGTGATCGCTTATCCAAATCCAGCGATTGAAGAAGTTAGATTCGATTTTAGAAACCTTGAAATTGGTAATTATACCTTAAAGATTTTTAACATACTTGGACAAGAAGTTTGGTCAGATCAATACCAAGTTAGAGGAAATCAAACAATAAGTGTAGACCTAGAAGACATGAAAAAAGGAACTTATTTATACAGTTTGATAGATCAATACGACAAGGTACTAACTACAAAACGATTGGTTGTTCTAAAGCCTTAATGGGTTTAAGGCAAAAAAATAGGGCTTTCCTTAAGCAAGGAAAGCCCTATTTTTTTCTTTTGGATATTGATTATCCTACCCACGTATAACCACCATCATTAAGATTGGTGTTATTTGCAACATCATCGTTAGGATTTACCTGGATGGTCTTGATCTTTAGATCGTGCAGTTTGATTGTGTTATTTTTCATTTTATGATTTTGTGTTTCAGAGTGTGATGCTCTGTTCTACGCTGATAATCCAAGAATGATGCCAAATCATATATGATTTTTTAAAATAATTTGATTGATCAGTTTGAACGAAGACTTATTATTACGACTGCCTAGTGAACTTGTTCCGTTGGAGATACCATTTTTTGCCAATTTGGGTATTTCACTTTGGATCAAAAGAGAAGATCTTGTTCATCCAAAATGGGGCGGTAATAAATATAGAAAGCTGAAATACAATCTGTTGGCTTTTCAAAAAGGAGATTTTGAGACCCTCGTTACATTCGGAGGTCTTCATTCTAATCATATTTACGCTACAGCCGCAATTTGTAATGAATTGGATATCCGTTGCATTGGAATAATAAGAGGAGAAGAGGCTATAGAAAGCCCTACGATAACATTTGCAAGGTCTCTAGGAATGCAAATCAGTTATGTGTCAAGAGCAATGTATAAGAATCCTCAAGCCTGTATCGAATTGCTAAAATTAGATGAAACCCATTATATAGTACCTGAAGGAGGTACTAATGAGTTAGCTGTAAAAGGAACTGAGGAAGTTGCCAAAGAAGTATACGAACAATTAGGCCGTTGGCCTAAGGCCATCATTTGTCCTTTTGGAACTGGTGGAACGGCAGCTGGAATTCTAAATGGGATGAATGGAAATAGTGAATTAATGATTTTTCCAGCATTAAAGGGAAATTGGATTTCCCCAGCTTTTTCAAATTTACTGCCTAATAATTTGCTTAGCAATTTTCAAATTTTGACTGATTATCACTTTGGAGGGTATGGAAAGTTTAGCCAAGTCTTGATTGACTTTATATCAGAATTTTATGAGCAAACGAATATTCCTCTTGATCCTTTATACACAGGAAAGATGGTTTATGGATTTCTTGATTGGGCAAAAAAAAATCCTCCCGAAGGAGGATCTGAGTTTGTGATTATTCACACTGGTGGAATCCAAGGCAACCTCGGATTCAACCAGCGCTTTAAAACTGCTTTACCAGTTCCTGATTATATTTTGCGATAACCATCCTGATACCTTACTAAAAAAGCTTCAGGGAAACCTCTTTTTCTAGCCTCATTTAATACACGTAGTGCATCTTCTTTGTTAAAGAACTCAGAAAGTAGAACTCTCGTCCATCCTCTAGCAAGAATATATTCTGTATCTATTCTTCCTAAGTCTGATATCTCTGAGTAAGAACTTTCATTTTGGTTGTAGTCAATTACAATACTCAATTGAATCTTATAATAACTTCCATTCAATTTAGGTGCACTTGTTCTTACACCATCTCCCATAAATCTTCCATTAGTATATTCTCCAGAGGATACGGCGGAAGTAGTGTTAGAATAACTTGTGCTAGAAGAGGTATAATTATTTGTTGATCTTTCTGAAACTGTGCTCGCATAAGAAGTATTACTACTTCTTGGAGTTGTTTCAACAGGAGTCGGTACTGAGTGTACTGGACTAGAATTTTCAACAGTATTTCTTCTTGGCATTTCTGTAGTTGGTACAGAATTGCTAACAGCAACTGCAGGTCTTTCCACAACAACTTCTGACATTGTTTCTTCAACAACTGTTGAAAGTGTTGGAGGCGTTACAGGAACATCTACAATTTCTTCCATCATTTCAACCTCAGCCAAATAGATGTTTTTTTCCATTGCACCTTCTACCATTTCCGCTGTATTCAGCATTACTTCATTTGCGCTATAACCATCAGCAGCGGCTTGAATTTTGTAATTTTTTCCAGCAACTACCGGCAAGTTAAATGCACCTTCGTTAGTGACTTGAGTAGTCATCAAAACTTCGTTCTCATCTTGTACTTCTAAAAGCATTACTGTCGCATGTTCTATATTACTTTCGTTAGATCTGTTCATTACCGATCCAGATACTTTTGCAATTGGATTCGAAGCCATACCAACTTGGAATAGATTGTCATCCGTTGTCGTTTCCCAATCTTTTGTTGCCCTATTAGAAGTAAAGTATTCTACAGTGCCTCCTTGTGCCATCGTGTAATAATAGTCGTCCGAATTTGAATTATATGGGTAGCCTGCATTTTCAATATATCCTTCTTCCAGATTGTTAAATGGAGTAGTGAAAATGTCGAATCCACCAAGATTTGCAAATCCATTAGAACTGAAGTATAATGTTCCAGAAGTTAAATTTACGAATGGTGTGATCTCATCACCTTTGGTATTTACATTTCTTCCTAAATGTTGAGGAAATGAAAAATCGAATTCATCTGAGTCAAGTGGTCTTGATGTTTTCCAAAGATCCATGCCGCCTTCTCCGCCGGTTCTGTTGGTAGAGTAGATTAATACTTCCATATCACCATCTTGATAAACAAATGGATGAGTTGCAGTGGATCCATCACCTTTTAGATAGTCTCTTAATTTTTCAGGAGTTGACCAATTATTGTTTTCTCTTTTAGAAGCATAGATCTCGCATTGAGCATCTCTACTATTCCAAGGCTTTGAATTATCGCAAACTGTGAAGTAAAAGGCAGTTTGGTCGCTATTAAAAGCTCCTTGTCCAAAATGTCCACTTGGCCCTTTAGGAAAATCGGGAACAACAGCTGAAGACCATTCTCCGTTAGAAAATTGAGAACGCATCATTTTAACCGTGCTAAATTCGTTTGTTGAGAAATACAGAATGTCATCTGAAAATGCGATTGGGGCAAATTCTTGGGCGTTTGTGTTTAAGGAAATGGCAGTAGCTTTTTCGATAACTGGTAGTCCTTCTTTTTCAACACCTAATTCTGAACCTTCAATTTCAGTTCTTGCCATATCCAAAACAGCATCGGATTTATCGCCCGGATAATTTCTTCTAAAGTTTTTAAAAGCACTGATGGATTTGTCAAATTCTCCCATGGCTTTAAGACTTTTTGCATACCAAAATCCAGCTAAAGGATAATCTTGAGCTTCTTTTTTGATAGGTCTTAGCATTTTTAGTGCTTTCGCGTAATCTCTGGAATTGAAGAAAGCCGCTCCAGCTTTTGCTGCTAGTTTTTCCTTTTCAGGTTTTAGATTAAATGCTTTTTCAAAAGCCTTAGCTGCTTCAGGATACCTACCATTTTCAATAAAAGCATCTCCTTCTTTTTCTAGAGACTTCCAGCTTACTTTTTGAGAAAATCCTGATATGGAAATCATCAGGATGAATGATGCAGAAACAAAAAATTTCATAATTCAAATGGGTTTGATCTTTTCCCATGATTGAATTATTTCAATTAGGGGAGATCGGTTACTACTTTTTCTATTACTATGGGAAAATATTGATGCTCCAGCTTTAGAACCTTTGCAGCTATTTCCGAAGGACTATCAGATTCAAGGATTTCAGTATTTACCTGAAAAATGATATTGCCTTCATCATAGTGTTCATTTACAAAATGTATAGTTGGTCCTGATTTTTTATCACCAGCTGCCTTTACAGCTTTGTGAACATTCATGCCGTACATCCCTTTTCCACCGTACTTTGGAAGCAATGCTGGATGGATGTTTACAATCCTATTCGGGTAGGCTTGAACCAAATATCGCGGTACTAACCACAAAAAACCAGCCAATACGATGAAATCGATTGATTTTGTAGATAATTTTTCCAAAAATCCTTTATTCTCGTTGAATTCTTCGCGATTTATTATTTCGGTAGGAACACCGTTTTTACTCGCCATTTCTAATACACCGGCGGTAGGTTTATTGCTAACAACTAGCGCAACTTTTATTGCTTTATGCTCCTCAAAATGCTGTATTATTCTTTCTGCATTGCTTCCAGTCCCTGAAGCAAAAATGGCAATATTTTTCATGCGCTAATTTCCTAATCTACGATTGTATCTACTAGCCTTAGAAGGATCAATCTTGGCCAAAACAGCTTTGACTCTTTGTTTTTCAGCCGAAGTTGCTGAACTGAAAATTGAGACTAATTCCTCGCCCTTGCTATTCACAAACATTTGTATAATCTGAGAATTAGGGTATTTCTTATTAGCTAATTGTATGTCTTCCAAAGTCTTAAGGATAATCGCCCGTGCTTTTTCCGGCTCAGTGTGCATCTCATCCAATCCCAATCTATGGTAATCATACATTCCTTTTCTAAAAGATCTTAAACCTGGATTTAATAAGTTCTCGATCATCCAATATCTATTTCTATTGCCATCTAAGGCTCTCCATCCTTTTTTTGAATTAGCAACGTTTGCAGGAATATTGTTCAATATGTTTTGAGCAAGTTGAAAATATTCTTCACCACCATAAGGACTGAAAGTATCATAGTCCATTCCCAAAGCTATATATACATAAAAGGAAAATAGACTTGAAAGATTGTCATTAAAAGTTGTAATACTATATTCGATTGGCTGGAATTGCTCATATTCAAAAGCAATATCTTTATCTCTGTAGTTCACCGTTGCGGTTTCGTAATTACTTCCAAATACCGGTCTTGTAACTTGAATTGTCAATTCTGCTGTAAAGTTAGTTGGGGATATCTCAGAATTTATGGTAAGTTGGACATTCATGTTAATTCGCTCCTCAGGCTCGAAATTGTCTTCAGTCCATTTCTGTGAGCTTAAAAAATCTCTTAAATCTCCTTCAAGTGTTTGAAAGACTTTAGGATCAACGGTTTGTAATTTTGGGGTATTGACTGAAACATCAACAGTCAATTCTTGACCGAAAATCGAATTTCCAAAAAGTAATAATGCAAATGCAGTGAAAAGTCTTAACATTTATGCTGATGTTTTATCTTTTAATACGGTAATAGCGGCAGCAAGGATATCTTTCGCCACTAATTTCTTTGATTTTAACTCAAAATTCTGTCGCTTATTGCCTCTAAAGAAAAAGCTTACTTTGTTAGTATCTACTTGAAAACCAGCGCCTTTATCATTTAACGAGTTTAGAACTATAAAATCAAAGTTTTTCTTCTCTAATTTTCTTTGCGCATTTTGCGATTCATTTGCCGTTTCCAGCGCAAATCCCACATTTACTTGATGCTCTTTTTTTTCTAAACCCAACGTTGCTGCGATATCTGTTGTCCTTTCAAAAGTAACCTCAAGTCCTTTATCTCCCTTTTTTATTTTATCTGAAGCGATTTGAGCCGGTCTGAAATCAGCAACAGCTGCAGCAAGTATAGAAATATCAACATTTGAAAACACTTTTTTACAAGCTTCAAACATATCTGCAGCACTAGTAATTTTGTGTGTAGTAATATTGGAATGATGGGCAGTCAAATGAGTGGGGCCCAATACAAGGTGTACTTCTGCGCCTAATTCAGCTGCCTCTTCTGCAATTGCAATTCCCATTTTCCCTGAGCTTCTATTTCCTAGAAAGCGGACTGGGTCCAATGCTTCATAGGTAGGTCCTGCAGTTACCATCACTTTTTTCCCAGATAGAGGAAGGTCTTTTTGGAAAAAACATTGAAGGTGATCAGCAATGTCTTCTGGCTCAGCCATTCTTCCATCTCCTGATAAGCCAGAGGCTAACTCTCCAGAACCAACTGGGATATAGTGGTTACCATAGGAAGCCAATGTTGAAAGATTGGATTTGGTCGATGGATGAACCCACATGTCCAAGTCCATTGCCGGAGCAAAGAAAACCGGACACTTAGCAGAAAGATAAGTGGCCAACAAAATATTATCTGAAAGACCAGAGGCCATTTTTGATAGCGTGGTGGCTGTAGCCGGAGCAATCACCATAGCATCAGCCCACAATCCTAATTCGACGTGATTATTCCAACCATCATCTGAAAACATATCAATATGAACAGGCCGCTTGGAAAGGGTGGAAAGCGTAAGCGGTTGTATAAAAGCAGCAGCGGCAGAAGTCATCAATACTTGAACTTCTGCCCCTGCTTTGATTAGCGTCCTAGTTAGAAATGCAGCCTTATAAGCAGCAATACTTCCAGTGATCCCTAAGATTATTTTTTTTCCTTTTAGTGACATGA
Source organism: uncultured Saprospiraceae bacterium (assembly GCA_937928045.1). Taxonomy (GTDB): domain Bacteria; phylum Bacteroidota; class Bacteroidia; order Chitinophagales; family Saprospiraceae; genus JABDJM01. The sequence continues at coordinate 142,295 of CALFWO010000055.1, forward strand.
GGTCACAAGAGATTAGTGTTGAGAATCTTCGTCTTCTCTTTCTACTTGGTCCTTGTATCTATTGTATACATTGCCTTTGACGTACTCTTCAGTAGCAATCAATACAGGATTTGGTAGTCTTTCGTAAAACTTAGAGATTTCGATCTGCTCCTTGTTTTCATGAACTTCCTCAATAGTGTCAGACACTACTGCGAATTCATCCAACTTGTGATGCAATTCTCTTTTTAAGTCCACAGAAATCTGCTTGGCTCTTTTAGTAATAATTGCTAGAGATTCATAGATATTCTCAGTATCCGCCACTAAAGTGTGAATATCTCTTGCACTTACTGAAGGGTCGATTCCCTGAACTTGAGTTTTTATATCGCTCATTTTGAAAAGGTATTTATCTTTTTATTTGAATCTTGAATTATTGTTCTTACCTCTTTGAGGTATTTGCTTTTATCGTATTTTTTCACAAATCGGTTGGCAAAGTCTTTAGCCGTCTCATAACGCTCCTCTTGCTTAGTATAAACGCTATTTTCAGCTAATAGATACGCTGCCTTGGCTTTTAAAAATCGAACACGTTCGATATCCTTTGAATCTGGAAAGTCTCTAATCAAGTTCTCAAACGCATGAGTAGCCGATTGATATTGCTTTAGATTGTAATATAGAAAGGCTTGATCAAACGCTTTCTCTTCTAACTTTACCCTCAACTCATCAATGAAACTGTTCGCGTCCTTAAGTCTAGGACTCGTAGGATATGTATTTGCAAACAATTGAAACTGTTGAATCGCTTTCTTAGTGTTTTCCTGATCCAATCGAAAAGATGGCGATAATTTGTAGTTGTTAAACGCTCTCATAAAATCTGCTTCTTCTCTCAAGCTACTATTCGGAAAAGTCTGCGAAAAGGTTTTGAAATAATAAGCAGAGAGTATATAGCTTTTCAGCTGAAAGTGTGTTTGAGCATAATTGTAATAGATCTGCTCTGCCGCAGCTGTACCTTTTACACTATTGACAATCAACTCATATAAAGTCTGAGCCTTTAAATAGTCACCTTTTTCAAAGTACTCATGAGCTTTCTCAACAATTTTCTTTGAGTCTCCGCTAGTCCTAATAGCTTCATATTCACTTTTACAACCAACGATTCCTAAGAGTATAATAGAGAGTATAGAGAAAACGATTATTCTTCCGTTCATAAGAGCGCAAAATTACGGTTTATTATGTTGCCAGCCAAGAAAACTTTTGGCCCAAAATAAAGAGCAAAACTATTCGAAAAGGGTTGGTTTTATTGAAAAAAGAGCTTGACAAAGGCCTTGAATATGTTAATTCGATCAAAATCATGGCTTTTAGTATTATTTTACCGTTAGAATTCTAAAATATCTAGGCATGACTCAAAAAGTTACCCAAATCATAATTCTACTTTTTTGCTCAACAGCTATTATGCGAGCCCAGTCTAATGGGTTGAAAGTTTACAACATTTTTCAGGAACATTGTATTAGCTGTCATTCCAATGCCTCGCCGACAGCAGGATTAGATTTAGAGGGAGCCGGATCAAGCATAAGTGCAAAATGGGCAAATGTATATGATAATCTGGTGGAGCAATCTCCGCAAAATGCCTATGCAGCGGGAAGAGGATACGATTTGATTCATCCTGGTAGACAGGATTTATCGTTTTTGTTTAGAAAAATTAACAATGGATTAGAACCTACATTTGATTTGGCTGACCAAGCTGGAGATATCATGCCGAAGAACAATCCAGATGGAATGTCTGATTATGAAAAAGAGCTGATCCGCCAATGGATTAATTTTGGAGCAAGGGCAAATGATGAGGCCTTTGATTCAGAAGTTGTGCGCAGTTTCTATGAAAATGGTGGAGAAGAAAGTTTTCCGAATGGGCCACCCCCAGCTCCAGCTCCAGAAGATGGTTTTCAAATCAAAATGGGACCGTATTTCTTAGCTCCGGGAGGCTCCATAAACGATGAGTTAGAATTTTTTCAAAAATATGCTTTAGATCTTCCCGAAGATACAGAGGTGATTAGAATGGACTCTAAAATCAGTGGATCATCTCATCACTTTATCGCTTACTCTTATGACTTTCCTTCCGCGGCGAATAACATAGAACCAGGTTTGAGATTGAATTCGTTTCATAGCAATGTATCCTTAGTGATGGCTGTTCAAGGCTCAAGTGATATTAGGTTACCTGGGGGATCTGCATTCATGTGGGACAAGGATGTTGTCTTAGATCTAAATTCTCACTATATCAATTATTCCTTGAATCTTCCGTATAAAGCGGAAGTCTATTGGAATGTATATACACAAGATGCTGGTACCGCGGCTCAAGAAATGAAAACAGATCTTATTCCTAATATCAGTATAAACATTCCAAATAACGAAGAAGAAATAACGTTAGGTCAAGCTATTTCGGGGAATGGAGGAGATGCTTACTTGTGGGCATTAATGGGACATACGCATCAATATGGTACTGGGTATAAAGTTTGGAAAAGAGAAAACAGTGGACCAACAGAATTGCTATATGATGGCGCTTGCGCGGAAGGAGTTCCGAATTGTGTTTTTCCAGAATTTGATTACCAACATATTCCAATCCGCTATTTCGATGACTTTGAAAAAGTGAATTTTTTACCAAGCAACGGTTTGTATCATGAAGCAAGTTGGATGAATGATGGACCCAATCCTGTGTTTTTTGGTCCAACCTCGGATGATGAAATGATGGTACTTGTAATGATGTATTTAGAAGACTTGGATGGCATCACCACGAATGTTAAAGATTTAGACAATAGACTAGAAAATGATCTACAAGTCTTTCCAAATCCTATGACTGATTACACTGAATTTATCTGGGATAATCAAAATGGATCTAATTATCAATTTAAATTAATGGATAGCTTTGGTAAAATCATTCGTACCAAAGAATTGCGTTCAGGATATCATCTTATGAATCGCCAGGAACTGTCGGCAGGAGTTTATTTTTACGAGCTCAATAATGAATATGGAGTAGGGACTACTGGTAAATTAATTATTCAATAAAATTGAAAGTGATTAAAATTTGTAGCTGCAAAAACCTATGGTGGCTACAAATTTTAATCAACGAAAATGAATCTTTTCTAAGTGCGATTCATTAATATTCAAAGTTTACTTTTTCTTATTTTTCAATTTATCTTTTAAGTAAAATCCAGTGTGTGATTTCTTGACTTTAATTAAGTCCTCTGGAGTTCCTTGAAATACCAATTTCCCTCCGTGGATACCAGCCTCTGGGCCAAGATCAATGAGCCAATCTGCGGCTTTGATTACATCTAGATTATGTTCGACCACTAAAACGGTATGGCCTTTTTCAACCAATGCATTAAAAGCCTTTAGCAATTTTTCAATATCATGAAAATGCAAACCAGTGGTCGGTTCATCAAAAATGAAAAAGACTTGTTCCTTGCTATTGGAGTTGATTAAAAAAGATGCAAGTTTTACGCGTTGAGCTTCTCCACCTGAAAGGGTGCTGGAAGCTTGTCCAAGCTTGATATAACCCAAGCCTACCTCGTTCAGCGGAGTGATTTTATTAATGATATCTTTTTGGCCTTCGAAAAAATCCAAAGCTTCAGATATACTCAACTGCAGAATTTCTGAAATATTTTTTCCTTGATACTTAACATCCAACAATTCAGATTTGAATCGATGTCCTTTGCATTCTTCGCATTCCAATCTGACATCTGCTAAGAATTGCATCTCAACGACTTGTTCTCCTTCTCCTTTACAAGCTTCGCATCTTCCCCCTTCGACATTGAAAGAAAAATGTCTTGGTTGGTATCCTCGAATCTTGGACAATTGCTGTTTGGTCATCAAAGTTCTAATACCGTCATAAGCTTTTACATATGTCGCGGGGTTAGATCTAGAAGATTTTCCAATTGGGTTTTGATTGACCATTTCAACGCGCTTTATGCGCTTAAAGTCCCCAGTCATTTTCTTGTGCGGACCTGGAGCTTTTGGATGTGGTTCTCCTAATTCTCTTTTCAATGCAGGGTAGAGTATCTCTCTTACCAAAGTCGTTTTTCCGGAACCAGAAACTCCTGAGACCACAGTCAATGTACCAAGCGGAAAAGTGACGTCAATGTTTTGCAAATTATGCTGTGAAGCACCAATTATTTCAATTTTTGCAATGGCTTTTCTGCGAATCTTTGGAACAGGAATTCTGATTCGATCAGTCATGTATCCCGCGGTCAAACTATCCGGAGCCTTATCGTGAATATCTTCATACGGACCCGCAAAAACGACATCGCCTCCATGGATGCCAGCCTCCGGTCCCATATCTACCAAGTAATCAGCATTGGCAATTATGTCTTCTTCATGTTCAACTACGATCACCGTATTTCCCAAGTCTCGGAGCTTTTGCAAAACTTCAATCAAGCGATTGGTGTCTCTTGGATGAAGTCCTATACTTGGTTCATCTAAAATGTAAAGTGAACTTGTAAGATTTGATCCCAGCGTTCTGGTAAGATTTATTCTTTGAGTTTCTCCACCGCTTAGTGAAGAAGACAAACGATTTATATTTAAATAACTCAAACCAACATCCATCATAAACCCAAGTCGGTTGTTCACTTCCAGAATAATCCTTTTTGCGATTTGTTCATCGGCTTTTGCGAATTTTATTTTAGAGAAAAAATCTTTTAATTCATCAATCGGAAGATCAACCAATTCCATGATATTTTTTCCGCCAACTTGAACATACGAAGCTTCAATGCGAAGACGGCCTCCATCACATTCGTTGCAGGTCGTTCTACCGCGATATCGGCTAAGCATTACCCGATTTTGAATCTTGTATTTTTTCTCTTCTAGTCGCTCAAAAAACTCATCTATTCCATCGAAATATTTATTTCCTGTCCAAAGTAATTTGCGCTGAGCTTTGGTCAGATCTTTAACGGGTTCATGAACTGGGAAATTGAACTTATTGGCAGACTTCAAAAGTGCTTTTAACCATAGTCCCGATTTTTCTCCTTTCCAACAAGCAATAGCGCCTTCATAAACAGAAAGTGATTTGTTGGGAATAACTTTGTTTTCATCTATTCCCATAACACGACCATAGCCTTCACATCTTGGACAAGCACCAAAGGGATTGTTGTAATTGAAAAGGTGAGGTGTTGGCTCAAGAAAAACCATGTCATCCAATTCAAATCTATTGTTGAAGGCCGTTTCTTTTTTTCCGATAGGAGCGACGATACAATCACCTTCCGACTCATAGAATGAAGTTGCAATCGAATCGGCAATTCTTTTTCTATTCTCTTCATCCTTTTTAGAAACCGCAAATCGGTCAATTAATATTCTTGGATGGTTCTTTTTAATGGTTGCAATTTTTTTCTTTAATGGCAACTTACCTTCTCCCTCTAACGCGGCTTCAATTCTAATCAATGCTCCCTTGTATTCTATTCGAGTGTAACTTTTTTGCAATAACAATTGCAATTCTTGAGCGAGAGTTCGATCACCATATTTGGTTTGTAGTGGAATAAAGAGTTGTACTTTTTCACCTTCTTTCAATTTATGGATAAAGTCCACGACGTCTTGAACTTCATGTTTTTTTACTATTGCTCCAGAAACTGGCGAAATGGTTTTTCCTATCCTTGCGAATAACAAGCGTAAATAATCATAAATCTCAGTTAGTGTGCCTACAGTTGATCGGGCATTGCTGGTGCTGACTTTTTGTTCGATGGCAATTGCAGGACTAATTCCTTTGATGTAGTCCACATCCGGTTTTTTCATCCGCATCAAAAACTGTCGTGCATAGCTAGATAATGATTCAACATATCTCCGCTGTCCTTCAGCAAAAAGGGTGTCCATGGTTATGGACGATTTCCCAGAACCAGAAACACCAGTAACTACTACTAATTGATCTCGCGGAATAAAGAGTGAAATGTCCTTTAGATTATTAGATCTTGCTCCTTTTATAAAGACTCCCTGCTCTGGTTTGTAGTTTTTCTCTGTAACGGTAGTACCGCTTGACTTCTTCGCCATTTGTTGCTCTCTAACTGTTGTGAATAGACTAATTTGTTAACAGCAATCATGACCTGAAGTTTAGGCTTTACGCTATTCTAAATTGTCCGGCGCAAAGATAAAACAATTATTTTGCGCTGGATTTATTATTTGTTGTTTTATTCGGGCACATCATTTATGACGTATTAAATGAATCGATATAATCCTTGAGAAAAAGTACTTTGCTGGATAAATTTTAATCCCCAAGTGGAGTGCTACCTCCTTTGAGATTCAAATTTTTGTAAGCAATTAATATTCTGAGCCACTTTTCCAGCTGAAATTTAATTTTGGCCTAAAGACAAGAATCCTAATAAAAACAGGGCTTAAGATGTTGTCAAGATGTTAAAATTCCATAAAAATTGTGTTTCAGGCTATTTTTTTTGATTTGGCCTTGCATTTAAAACTGATTTATCACACCTTTACGATTCATAATTTAGTTTACACACCAAAAATTCTTCGACTATAAGTTTAGAAACTTTTACACTATAAATTTTTTAGGATTAAAAAAGGATAGTTATGCAAGTTTCGCAACTTAGTGACCAGGTGCTCATCGGTCAATACCTGAAAGGGAATGAGCGTTCGTTCGAAGAACTTCTCAAGAGACATCGTCAGAAGATTTACACATCGATCTACTTGTTTACAAAGGATCATGCTTTGGCGGAAGATATTTTCCAAGAAGTTTTCATTAAGATTATTGACACTTTGAAAAAAGGGAAGTACAACCATGAGGGCAAGTTTGTCCAGTGGGCCATGCGTATTTCCTACAATATGTGTGTAGATAATTTTAGAAAGAGAAAAAGAAGACCAACCGTAAATCCTACGGAGACTTTTGACATTTTTGACGTAATTGCCAATCCGGAATTAAATGCCGAGCAAGAAATTATCAAAAGTCAAACACACAAAAAAATTAGAAAATTAGTCGACGCCTTACCAGCTGAACAAAGAGAAGTCGTGATTCTCCGTCACTATGCTGACATGAGTTTCAAAGAAATCTCTCAATTGACTAGAGTAAGTATCAATACTGCCTTGGGTAGAATGCGATATGCTTTGATCAATATTCGTAAGATGGTAGAAGAGCGAGAGGCTATTTTTCAATAAGATTCCCCTTCGCGACGTAAGTTGCATAACCTAAAATAATGAGGTGCTGTCGAAAGACGGCACCTTTTTTATTTATATTTTTTAATAGGTAGAGAAAACATTGATTGTGATCAGTCAATGTTTACTAATTCAAAAGTTATTATTTAGTCTGATAGTTGATTTAAGAAAACTTAATCAATATCAACTTGCTCGGAAGTAATTTTCCGACCCAAGAAATGCTCAGAATGATTATTAAAATCCTCAACATCCCCAGTCGTTAAAAATATTCTTTTTCCTGTTCTAAGAAATGATTTCGCCAATACTTCATGTCGACTAATATAATCCACTAAGCTTTTTGCGACGATGTCGCCTTGTGTTATAACTTGGACTTCATCTGGAAGATTATCTTTTATTTGATCTTCAATAATAGGGTAGTGCGTACAAGCTAGTAATATGGTATCTATCTCCGCTGATTGATCTGAAAGGGAGTCCACATTTTTTTTAATAAAAAATTCTGCCCCTTCATTATTATAAGCCCAGTTCTCTATTAATGGAACCCACATCGGGCAAGCCTGTTGGAACACTTTGATCTCTGGGAAAAATTTTGATATTTCAATCGGATAAGAATTGGAACTTACTGTTCCAGAAGTTCCTAAGATGCCAATAGATTTTGTCTTCGAATATTCTCCAATGATCTCAGTTGTTGGCCTCAATATTCCCAATACTCTTTTATCCGGATGTTCAATTTTTAAATTGATCTGCTGGATATTTCGAAGTGCTTTTGCACTCGCAGTATTACAAGCTAAGATTACTAAGTTGCAACCTTGATCAAAAAGAAATTTTACCGATTGCCAAGTATATTTATAAATAGTAGGGAATGATCTGGATCCATAAGGCGCACGGGCATTGTCCCCTAAATAAATGTAATCAAGGTCTGGAAGTACTTTTTCTATTTCTTTAAAAACAGATAATCCGCCATATCCAGAATCAAAAATGCCAATTGGGCCTTTGGAAAGTCTTGCCATGAATTAATTTTTAAACTTTTCCGGCTTTATGAAACTTGGCGAAATCTTTAGCGAAATAAGTCAATATAATATCCGCTCCAGCTCGGTGAATAGAAGTCAAAGCTTCTGGCATTGCTTTTTCATATTCTAGCCAACCATTTTGACAAGCAGCAGTTAGCATCGCGCATTCTCCACTTACATGGTAAGCAGCAATAGGCAAGTTTGAAATACTTTTTAAATCTGAAATTACATCCAAGTAATGTAAGGCTGGTTTTACCATTAATACATCAGCTCCTTCGAGTTCATCTAATTCTGCTTCTATCTGAGCTTCATATCGATTCGAAGGATCCATTTGATAAGTTTTCTTATCTCCGGCTTTTGGCGCGGAGTCTAAAGCATCTCTGAAAGGACCGTAAAAAGCCGAAGCGTATTTTGCAGTATATGCTAGAATTCCAGTATTGGAATATCCAGCTAGATCCAAAGTCTCTCGAATATATCCAATACGACCATCCATCATGTCTGAAGGTCCGAGCCAATCGAATCCAGCCTTTGCTTGAGCAACGGACATTTTTCCTAGAATGGGCAAAGTTTCATCGTTAAGTATTTGCCCATTTTTAACTAAACCATCGTGACCATCGGAACTGTACGGATCCATAGCCACATCAGAGATAAGATGAATATTAGGAAAATTCTGCTTTATTTTAACTGCTGCTTTTAAATAGAAATTATCTTCTGCATCGGCATAAGACGCAATAGAATCTTTCAAATTTTCTTCCACTCCTGGAAATAGAATAATGGATTCAATCCCAAGTTCAACAGCTTCTTCAATTTCTTTTAGCAAATTGTCGAGCGACATTCTGAAATTACCTGGCATAGAGGATATCTCTATTTTGATATTGGAACCATCAATGATAAAAAGCGGAAGTATCAATTGCGAAGGATGCAATCGCGTTTCTCTTACAAGATTTCTAATGGCAGCTGAGCGTCTATTTCTTCTAGGTCTTCTTTGCATTTATTATTATTTCTTAACTAGCGTTCTAGTCTCTATTTTTTCTTTTTTGGATTCGGTGGCACTGGATCATGTCCTTGCCCGCCCCAAGGATGACAACTACCGATTCTTTTTAAACCCAACCAAATTCCTTTGATCACTCCCCATTCTTCAATAGCGCCAACCATATAATGAGAACAAGTCGGCGCATATCTGCACTTCGGTCCTAAAATAGGGGATATCGCATATTGATAAAATTTGATTGGAAGAATGAATAGTTTCTTAAGCATTATTTAAAAATTGAGGGACTGCTTGGTTTTATCTTTATTCATTATGATACTTCCCGGACCACTACCTGGAACTTTGATCTGAACCAAATTACTTTGATCGTCAAAGAGTTCAGTTAAAAGACTATTCTGTATTTCAACTTTATCAAAGTTGATAACGTTTTCTATTTCTAAATATATCCAAACGCCAACAAGATCTTCTGAATTTTCTTTTCCTATGTAATTGTATGTACTAAGTTTGCCGTTGATGATCATTCCGAAATTATCTTGGAGATAATCAAATATAAATTTATCAGCTCCTGTTTTCTCTTTTGCTGTGCATAATTTCAAATCGTTGCCTCCTCTTTTCGATAATGCCAGTTCGAAATCATCTAAAAAGAGATGCATCATGATTTGAAAACTTTTTTCACTCGGAGCGTATTCGATGATGCACTTTGAAATATGGAATTCATGTGCTTCATCCATGTTGTATGGAAGCATCGAAAAGAGACCAATTAATGAAAAAAGAATAACCTTCATTATTTGCTATCTGAAGTTTGATTTATGCCGCGAAATGAATTTCGTAAAGCAAAAATAAGGAAATTACAATGGCTGCGCCGGACAATATCCTATTCCATAAACGTCTAGAAACTCCAAAAAGGTTTAAGAAAAGTAAACCCAGTGTCATAATCCCAAAAACAATCATGATTTGGCCCAATTCAATTCCTAGATTAAATGCAAAGAGTTGTTTGATGAATTCTGATTCTTCACCGGGCATCATCATTGCTCGTAGAAAATTACTAAAACCCATGCCGTGTATTAACCCAAAGCCTACAGCGATTCCATAGTGGATCACCTTCAGCTTTTCCCCTTCTAAAATTGGTCCTCTTAATAAGTTATAAATTGCAGTTAGAATGATAGTAACTGGAATTAATGTTTCAATGAGGTCTTTTGAAAATCGGATGATATCTAATCCCGCCAAAGCTAAGGTTACCGAATGTCCGATGGTGAAACCAGTGACCAATAGTAATAGTGGCTTCCATTGTTTGATGCTGAAAATTGCGCACAATGCCAAAAGGAAAAGCATGTGGTCATAAGCTTGAAAATCAGCGATGTGTGTCCGACCCATTTGAAGGTAGGTCCAGAAGGTAGTTTGCATGGTTAAAAATAAGGATAATTCAAATAAAAAATCCCCAGCCGAACGACTGAGGATTTTAAATATATCTTAATTTTTCTTTTAATATCTGTAGTATTCTGGCTTAAATGGACCTTCTTTTTTCACGCCAATGTAATCAGCCTGTTCTTGAGAAAGTTCTTCCAATTCAACACCAATTTTAGCCAAGTGTAATCTTGCTACTTTTTCATCCAAGTGCTTAGGCAACATGTAAACTTCGTTCTTGTAGTTGTCTGTATTTTCCCAAAGTTCTAGTTGAGCCAATACTTGATTCGTAAATGAATTTGACATTACAAAAGAAGGGTGACCTGTAGCACATCCTAAGTTTACTAAACGTCCTTCAGCTAAAACCAAAATATCTTTTCCTCCAAAAGTATATTTATCAACTTGAGGTTTGATTTCGATTTTAGAATCACCATGAGTTGAGTTTAACCAAGCCATATCGATTTCGTTATCGAAGTGCCCAATGTTACAAACGATGGCCTGATCTTTCATTAAATCAAAATGCTTTGAAGTGATGATGTCTTTATTTCCTGTAGCAGTCACAACGATGTTTGCTTGTGGAATAGAATTTTCCAATTTCAAAACAGCGAATCCATCCATAGCAGCTTGTAATGCACAGATTGGATCGATCTCAGAAACAATTACTCTACATCCAGCTCCTCTCAACGAAGCAGCAGATCCTTTTCCAACATCTCCGTAACCAGCAACAACTGCCACTTTACCAGCCATCATTACATCTGTAGCTCTTCTGATCGCATCAACCAATGATTCTTTACAACCATACTTGTTGTCAAACTTCGACTTGGTTACTGAATCATTAATATTGATTGCTGGCAAAGCTAAAGTTCCATTCACCTGTCTTTCATACAATCTATGAACTCCAGTAGTTGTCTCTTCTGAAATACCTTTAATGCCTTCTACCAATTGAGGGTAGCGATCCAAAACCATATTGGTTAAATCTCCGCCGTCATCTAAAATCATGTTCAATGGTTTTCCTCCTTCGAAAGCATGAAGTGTTTGTTCAATACACCAATCAAATTCTTCTTCGTTCATACCTTTCCAAGCATAAACTGGAACACCAGAAGCGGCAATTGCAGCGGCCGCTTGATCTTGCGTAGAGAAAATATTACAGCTTGACCATGTAACTTCTGCTCCTAGTTCAACCAAAGTTTCAATTAAAACTGCAGTTTGAATAGTCATGTGAAGACATCCCGCGATACGAGCACCTTTCAATGGTTTTGATGCACCAAACTCTTCTCTTAGTGCCATCAAACCCGGCATCTCAGCTTCCGCCAAGTCCATTTCTTTGCGACCCCAATCGGCTAGATTGATGTCTTTAACTTTATATTTCATTGTTTGAACAGAATCCATAAATCAATATTCTTTATGAGGTATTTGAATAAATTTTAATTCAGACTGCGAAGATACGAAATCCTTGCCTATTTTTCTTTTAAGATAGTCCTTATTTCATTGATAATCAATGGTTCAGGCTTCGATTGAGCAAGCGAAGATTCGCATATTATCAAAGCTCCATATCGTATATTATAGAAACCTGAATTGAGAACTTTTGTTTCGGTTTTTATTCCAACCTAAAGGATATTATTTGGCTTATTTCGCAGAAAGCGTAGCTCGGTTTTCCAAAATAATTGAAATTATTTACTTGCTGCGAGCTCTTGATACAAGGAAATCCATTGTTTGATGATGTTTTCACTATGAAATTGCTGTACATATTGATGACCGGCATGAGATAGCGATTTTCTAAGTGCTTCGTCTTCCAACAATTTTTGTAGGCCTCGGGTAATTTCTACGGTGCTTTTGGAATCAATGAGCAATGCTCCCGGGCCACCGGCCTCAGGAAGAGAACTATTGTTGCCGGTAAGCACTGGCGTATGGCAGAATAACGACTCCACGATGGGTAATCCAAAGCCTTCATAGTGCGAAGGGTACACCGTTGCCAGCGCACCGCGATATAATTTTGGCAAGTCTGTAAATTCTAGATCGTCCATGAAAAAAAGCAAATTGTCAATCTTCTTTTTAGTTGCATATTCAAGAACCTTATCTCTATATTTACTTTTACCAGCTACAACAAAAAGTGGAACTCGTAATGTCTTTGGCAATTGATTTATGGCCTTGACCAATCTGAATAAATTTTTTCGGGGAATGGCTGAACCAACATATAGTAAATATTCAGTAGGCAGATTTTTACTAGCAAGATATTTTGCTACTTCCTTTCGATTCACTTCCTCCTTAAATTGATGATGACAAGTTTGATAAATTACTTGGATCTTATCTTCAGAAACTCGGTAGTGTTCAATAATATCGCTCTTTGTAGATTGGCTAATGGCTACAATTTTATCCGCACGCTCGCAACTAGATTTAAATTTTAAATCATAAATTTTTCTATCAAGCCATTTGAACTGTTTTTTATCCGCTTTAATGATAAGGTCATGCATGCTAACAACGGATGCAATATTTGTTTTTTCTATGCCTAATGGAAGTTCATGGCTCAAGCCGTGGTAAACATTTACTTTTTCTTTTATCAAATCTTTTACCATGCTTCTTGTTCTCCATGCGGAACGAAAGATGGTGTCTGGAAAAAATGTTTGAAATGGTGGTTGTAAGAATGGAGCGGTGCGTTGAGTTTCTATTTTCTTTGGCGCAAATAAATGTAAATCCAAAGCGGAATCAGCTTTTGATAAATCATTTAATAAAGTTCTGCTAAAATTCCCAAGACCTGTAAAGTTTTGAAATACTCGTTTTGCATCAAAACCTATTTTTAATTGCTTCGCCATCGAAGCAAAGGTACACATTTGAAGTAAGCAATTGGACATGGATTTTTAAATCCACATCCAAATGCTAAGTTTACTTAAATTGAGCATTAAGCTTCTGCAAGTTCTTCATGGGCATTCATCAATTTCTTTTGGATATCTCCGCTGACGGGAGAGAAATGAGCAAAGGCACGATTGAATTTGGCTTTTCCTTGAGTGATAGAACGCAAGGTCGCAGAGTATTTGTACAGTTCTGCGAGTGGAACTTGGGTTTTGATTTTTTGATAATGACCTTCTGCATCCATTCCCATGATGATTGCTCTACGGGACTGTAAATCAGACATTACATCGCCCATCACGTCGCCGGAGCATAGTATCTCTAGATCGTAAATGGGTTCCATAATTTGGGGTTTAGCTGCTTTGAATGCTGTTTTGAAAGCATGGTTTGAAGCTAACATAAAGGCCATATCGTTGGAGTCTACAGGGTGCATCTTGCCATCGTACACGCAAACGCGAATATCCTGGCAGTAAGATCCAGTCAATGGACCTTCTTCCATTTTTGACAGTATTCCTTTCTTAATGGCATTGGAATATTTAATATCAATGGCACCACCTACAACGGACCATATGAAAACTAATTTTCCGCCCCAGGATAAATCAATGGCTTCTTCCTTTCTAACTGGTAAATCCGCCGGAGGAGGCATGCCTTCATACCAAGGCTCGATGCGCATATGTATTTCTGCAAATTGACCTGCACCACCGGTTTGTTTTTTATGGCGATACGAATCATTCGCTGCTTGAGTAATTGTCTCTCGATAAGAAATTTTAGGACGGATAAATTCCATTTCGATATCATTTACTTTTTCAATTCTATATTTAATGATATCCAAATGTAATTGTCCTTGACCATGAAGTAAGGTCTGTTTGAGTGCTTTTGATTGTTCAATAATTAGCGTTGGATCTTCCTCCTCGATCTGATGCAAAGCTTTCATTAATTTTTCCATTTCTCCTTTGGAAGGCGGTTGTACTGCCACTCGAATTCTTGAATTTGGAAAATCAATTTGCTTAATTTTGTGATCCACACCCTTTGTATTCAAAGTATTATTGGTGTGCGAATTCTTCAATTTAACGGTGACGCCTATGTCTCCAGCAGCAAGTTCATTCACCGCATCTCTATTTTTTCCATTCGCCACAAACAATTGATTAATTCTTTCTGGATTTCTATTGTCTATATTGATTAATTCGTCACCAGCAGTTAGTACTCCCGAAAACACTTTGAAATAGGAGACCATTCCGACTCTTGGCTCGGACAATGTTTTATATATAAATACGGAGGCTGGACCATTGTTATCACATGCCAAAGTACTTCCGTCTTCGAGTATGGCCGGAGGACGATCTGCAGGGGAAGGCGCGATGTCATTGATGAATCCCATGATTCTTCCCGAACCCATATTCCTTTCTGCGGACGCTATAAAAACTGGGAAAATTTCTTGATTGGCTAAAGCTATTCTTAATCCCGAAGCCAATTCACTTTCATTCAAGCTTCCTTCTTCGAAAAACTTTTCCATTAAGCCTTCATCATTTTCAGCAGCAGCTTCCACCAAGGCATTGTGCATTTCTTGAGCCCGCGCAACATGTTCTTCTGGTATCGGATGTTTTTCTGGTTTGCCACCTCCATCAGGAAAGATATACATGATCATTCTTAAGGCATCAACTATTTTGTTGAACCCAACGCCAGTGTTAATAGGAAATTGAAACGGAAGAACTTTGTTTCCAAATCTTTCTTTGGCTTGTTCTAATGCAGTCTCAAAATCTGCTTTGTCGTTGTCGCAATGATTGATGACCAATAGGGTAGGTGTGTTAAATTTTTCTACATATTCCCAAATAATTTCTGTGCCTACTTCGACCCCGGCTCTAGCATTAATCATCATCAATGCGGTGTCGGCTACTTTCATAGAACAGACCACTTCGCCGATGAAGTCATCAAATCCTGGAGTATCAATAATATTAATTTTGGAAGTTTTCCAAGATGCATGCATTTGGGTCGAGAAAATTGAATTGCCCCTTTCTTGCTCAATGTTTGTGAAGTCCGAAATAGTGGATTTTTCGGAAACTTTTCCAAGTCGATTTGTCGCTTTGGCTTCAAAGAGCATGGCTTCGGCAAAAGCAGTTTTTCCCGACCCTGGATGTCCTAACAGCACGACATTCCTTAAATCTTTAGTGGCATAACGCATAATTGTAGGTTTAAATGGTTCTGTAAATGGTGTTTAATCTGAGAAATAGCGTAAAATCAGTAGATAGTCTTGAAAATAACGACAAATGCCGAATTATAAAAGCTTTTTGGGTGTTTTTATGATTGGTTATATTGAAATTAATGGGTTTAGAAGAACAAATGAGTATAAAACGAACAATTTTGGAAATCTTCTCTTTTAGTTGCTTGTAATAATTGGGCGAGAATAGATTTATAATTTCTGCTGCGAAAAGTCATGATTTGATTAGCTTTAAGCATTCAATTCTATCCAATGAAAAACCTCTTTTTTCTACTTTTCATTTTGACAATCTGTTCTTGTATGCAAGACAATCAAAAATCTACTCCAGAGATTTATTCTAGTATTGATGAGTACCCCGAATATTTAGGAAATGATCTAGGACTTGATTACAATCAACGTTTTTCCACCTTCAAATTGTGGTCGCCGAGCGCCTCGAAAGTGAAGTTGTCGTTCTATGATAAAGCTATTTATTCAGAGCCAATTGCCATACATTATATGGACTATAGTGGGGAAGGGGTTTGGGAGAAAAAAGTGGAAGGTGATCAATCAGGGAAGTACTACAGCTTTTCAGTTTTGCATCAAGGCAAATGGCTGATGGAAGTTCCAGATCCTTATGCTAAAGCTGTTGGAACAAATGGACTTCGCGCTCAAGTGGTTGATTTAGATAAAACCAATCCAGCCAATTGGTCATCCGATAAGCGTCCAGCATTGGCCGCTCCAACCGATATTATTATTTATGAATTGCACATGAGGGATCTTTCGTTACATCCTGCTGCTGGAATAAAAAACAAAGGAAAGTTTTTAGCTCTAACTGAAAATGGAACAAAAAATAACGAAGATTTAAGCACTGGTATCGATCACTTAAAAGATTTAGGTATTACGCATTTACATTTGCTACCGAGTTATGACTTTAATTCAGTGGATGAAAGCAAATTAGATTCAGCGCAATTCAATTGGGGATATGATCCACAAAATTACAATGTGCCGGAAGGAAGTTATGCTACCGATCCTTCAGATGGCGCAACTCGAATTAGAGAATTTAAGCAAATGGTCCAAGCCTTGCACAAGGCTGGAATTCGAGTGGTCATGGACGTCGTATATAATCATACAGGAGCAACAGAAACTTCAATTTTCAATCAGTTGGTTCCCGATTATTACTACCGTAAAAATGATAATGGTAGCTTTTCCAATGCATCAGGTTGCGGCAATGAGACTTCTTCTGATCGACCTATGACCCGAAAGATGATCATCGAGTCTGTTAAATATTGGGCGACAGAATATCGAGTCGACGGATTTAGATTTGACTTAATGGGTATTCACGATATAGAAACTATGAACAGTGTTGCTGCCGCCTTGCATCAAATAGATCCGACGATATTTGTTTATGGGGAAGGATGGACGGCTGGCGACAGTCCACTACCAGAATCAGATCGTGCTACAAAAATTAATGTTCCAAAATTGAAAAATGTGGCCGCCTTTTCTGATGACCTTAGGGACGGTTTAAAAGGCTCGGTTTTTAATCATAGAGAGCAAGGATTTGTTTCGGGTAAAATTGGAAACGAAGAGAGCATCAAGTTTGGAATTGTAGCATCAACTCAACATCCGCAGCTGGACTACAAAGCTGTAAATTATTCAAATGCTCCTTGGGCTCCTCAGCCACATCAGTGTATCAACTATGTTAGCTGTCATGACAATCATACCTTGTTCGATCGATTGAAGATATCAAATCCTAATGCATCAGATAAGCAGATTGAGCGAATGCACAGTTTGGCCCAAACTATTGTTTTGACTTCGCAAGGCGTATCTTTTCTGCATGCCGGAACTGAATTTTTAAGAACCAAATCTGGCGAAGAAAATTCCTACAAAAGTCCCGATGCGATTAACCAACTGGATTGGAATCGAAAAACGAAATACAAGAAAAATGTTCAATACATTGCAGACCTAATTGCGATGAGAAAGGCTCATCCCGCATTTAGGATGGGAACAACAGAATTGATTGCCAAGCATCTTAGTTTCAATAGCCAGTGTTCTGAACAATTGATAGCTTATGAGATTGATGGCGCGGCTGTTGGGGACCGTTGGAAAAAGATATTTGTTGTATTGAATGGAAGTGATCAGACCAAGAAGGTGAACTTTCCTCATGGTCGCTGGAAGTATGCAGCCAATGGGGAAGTTGTATTCAAAAATCCTAAAGCCTTGGGTGGCAGCTTTGGTGTACCTGCTCAGCGTCCAGCCATTTTTTATCAAGATTAACAATACCCTCAAATGAGAGATACCTTAAATAAATTAGACAACAAGTTTTTCGGAATGCTTTCGCTTCCGTCCACAGCTATGGGATTTGCGCTTTGCGTTCAGATCTCCGCGCTTAGTTGGATCCTGAATACCAAGTTTGGATTCGACATGGAGAAAGTTTCTTATGTATGGTTGGCCGGTCCAATTGCCGGAATTGTTGGCCAAGTAATCGTGGGAATTATCTCAGATGATGCTTGGTTTTGGGGAGGCCGAAGAAAACCTTTTGTAATCATAGGAGGAACGATTGCCGCCTTGATGATTTTAGCTTTGCCTAACATTGGTGTCATCAGTTCGGCTTTAGGATTTGAAGGTGTTTTCGCTGTTGCCATGACGGTTGCCTTGACTTTGGATCTAGCAATCAATGTAAGTTATAATCCGGCTAGGAGTATCATTGCGGATACAACTCCCGAGGGAGCGGATCGAACTAAGGGATTTACTTTTATGCAAACGGTTTCTGGATTCTTTGGTGTTTGTGCTTACTTGATCAGTGCATTTTTAGGAAATGATTTACTCATTTATGTTGGTGTGATATTGGTTTTTGTCTTTTCAATTCTACCTTGGTTTTATATCAAAGAGCCTAGAGAACTGGATCAACCGCTTGAAGGAGAAATTGATGTTGACGTTAAGCAAAATGAAACGGATTTGCCAGAGTTCATTAAGATTTGTTTGGCGCATAGTTTTACTTGGATTGGAGTACAAATTATGTTTATCAATACATTTTTTTATTCCAAAGTTGAAATTATGGGATATGGAGTTGAGGAGAGCCTTTCGCCAGAATTAAATGATGCTATAGGATTTAAAGTTGGGATTGCTTTTGCAATTTTAAATACAGTTGGATTTATTTTACCTACTGCTGTTTTGAAACCCATTTCGGAAAAAATCGGCCGTGTAAAGACACATCGATTAGCGATTGCAATCATGGCCATTGGCTATGCGCTTTTGGCATTTTATGGAAATACACAAACCAGTCTTTTTATTTTTATGGCTGTCGTTGGAATCGGATGGGCGGCAGTGGTAAGTTTGCCTTTTGCCATTATGTCTGAAACAGTGAATCAATCAAAGATGGGCTTGTACATGGGGCTCTTTAATCTTTCTGTTGTCATCCCGCAAATCATTGCTTCACTGCTGGGTGGTTTCTTGCAGGAACAAGATGACAAATCTATGATTTTCGTTGTAGCTGCGATCTGTTTAGGAATTTCTGCATTGCTCTGGTTTTTGGTCAGAGAGCAGTCTTCTAGTTTTCAATCTGCGGCGAAATCTGAATAAGAAATTTTTATTAAAATCTATTGTTGTATGAGTACTTTCTGAGTAACCGTTTGTTTACTATTGATCAATTGTAAATAATAAATTCCAGAATTTTTCGGTGTTGAAATGGTCGATGTTTGACGTGATTCTGAAAAAATAAAGGAACTACTTTCTTCCAGAATTCCATTTGCGTTGTACCAATTTAAAATAGTTTTTTTCTGATCAAGATTTTTGATTTTGATATGGATTACCGATGCCGCTGGATTTGGAAATATTTCAATATTAGCATTGAAGTTTTTATAAGGAATTGTGGAACTGATGACTTCAAGTGTTTTGTAAAATGTTGCTTCCATTAGTTCGATATTTCCAATTTGATTATAATTCCATTCAATTGGCAATTGAATGCTGGCAAGTGGCATCAATTGTTCAGGAATTCTAAATACTAGAAATTGTTTTTCTTCTTCTCCATCAAAAATCCAATCGTTGTTTATCGTGCGATTGAAACTTAAGATATTCTGCTTGATTATAAATCGAGATACATTAGCAAAGGTTGTTCCCCATGGAGAAGTATACTCACCAAAGCCATCAAGAATGATTTCTTCTGTAACTTCTGTTTTAAATTCTTCATCTGCATTCGTGATAATTGTCGACCTATTCATTATGATGGCTTCGTTCAAAACGATGTTAGAAGGAATAGTTGAAAATAATTGGTCATTTTGATAGCCAAATAATGCCGGCGTAAAAGAATAATCTTTAACTATTTTCCCATGAGAAATCAGTCCTTGACTTTCTACCTCCAAAGCTTCAAAATGTTCATCGCTATATTTTATGTAGTGAGCAGTTGAAGGATAAGAATTGGGTAAATTTTCTATTTCAGATTGTTCAATTATAGCAGTAGTTCTTCCATTGATTTCATTAGTTGCAGAGATTGATACATTGCTATGGCTATCAGTTGTTTGGCCAAAAGCTTCAAAATTGTAAACTCCATTTTTTCCTGCTCTACCCAATACTTCATGATCAACTTCAATATTTCCAGTACTCGAAAATATCCAAGAATTTCCTAGCTTTAAATTGATATCATCGGAAGTGAAAGGTACTTGAGCTGTGGAAAGAAAAGCTGTTTGTAGGAACAAAATTATGAGTAATCGTCTTTGCATTAAATTTAGATTGAAGACTCATAGTGGCAAATATGGTGCCATTAGATATGAAAAATCATAATATGATATTTTTTGTTCGGGCCTATGTAGATTTTGGACTAAAAATTATGGCATAAGAATTATGCAGAATGCAAATTTTAAAACGCTGACATTCAAATAAAAAGGCTGCAAGCAGATTGCTTACAGCCTAATATTTTTATAAATAATTAGATTTCTGTTGTTTATCTAGCTACTTTCTTTTTATTCCCAACCTTCGTGAATAAATTCTCGTAGTATTCTGTAGCCATTCGATCTGAATCGAAAAAAGGAGCTACATCGTTCATGGAATTTTTTACAATGTTCCACCAATCTTTTGGTCGATCATAATAAGTCGGAAGGATTTCCTCTTCAAGAGAGCGGTAGCAATTATCTCGGTCAAAATCATCTACCTCATGTTCTGACCATCTTGGATTGGCCACGGGAACCACGAAAGCATTTTTGCCATGCTTTGCAAATTCAGGAATCCAGCCATCGTTTGTTGAGAAATTCACAGATGCATTCATCGCTGCAGTCATTCCACTTGTCCCAGAAGCTTCACGAGGAACCCTTGGAGTATTTAGCCAAATGTCGGAACCTTGCTTCAATAGTTTAGATAAGTTTAATTCGTATCCGGTAAGCACTGCCAGGTTCTCATGTTGATTGCTTAGGTGAATCAATTGATTGAACATGCTGATGGCATTGTAATCCATCGGGTACGGTTTACCAGCCCAAATAATTTGTACGGGATATTTTGAATTATTAATCAAACGATGAAATCGCTCAACATCTTGAGCTAATAAATTTGCTCTTTTGTATCCGGCAAATCTTCTTGCCCATACAATGGTCAATAAGTTTTCATCAAACAACTTTCCTGTTTGATTGGCAACTTCTTGAAACAAATCGCGCTTTAATTCTTTTTTACGATCAATTAGTGTAGCATCATCTTTTTTGACCAATGCTTTTTCTAATGTTTGATCTACCCAGTATTTTTTATTCTGAGAATTGGTAACGTGCGTAATTGGTGCTGTGTCAGGATAAGGAGACCACATCGAACGGGCTACCTCACCATGCAATCGAGAGACTCCGTTGGCTAAGCCTGCAATTCTAAGCGCTACCAAAGTTTGATCAAACACTTCATTTTTGATTCCTGAAATATTACGAACAGTTTCTGAATCTAATCCAGAAAAGAATCCCATTTTTTGCAATAGATAAACATCATGCTTTTCATTTCCGGCAGCTACTGGAGTGTGTGTAGTGAAAACGAATTGAGATCTCAACTGATCTAATGATCTATGTTTTTTATATTCATAAAAGGCGGCAGGAAGTCCATGTGCTTCATTCAAATGATAGACATCAGGTTGATAGTTCAAGTGCTCCAATAATTTTGCCCCTCCAATTCCTAAGAGTTGGTATTGAGCGACCTTGGTTTCAATATTGCTATCATACAATCTATGACAGATGCTCCTAGCTAAGAAATCATTTTCGTCAATATCTGTTGTAAGTAAAAATAAAGGAGCTGAGCCAAATACTTCAGGAGGAAGATACATCACCTTGACATGAACTGGATGGTTATTCACTTCCATTGTGAATTTTATCCCAGTCTCTTCCAAGAAAGAATAACTTTTCTCAACAAAGAAAGGCTTCATGAATTGATCCTTGTCTCTTCCTTGGTCATAGTAACCGTACTTCCAAAGGACACCGATCCCAATCATTGCTTGTCCGAGATCATAAGCGGAGCGCATATGGGATCCAGCTAAATATCCGAGTCCTCCAGAGTATATTTTCAAACTCTGATCAATTGCAAACTCCATGCAAAAGTAAGCCGACTTTTTAGCAAAGGCTTTCTTGATTTTGTATGGATGTTTAAATTTCGTAAAATCTACTTTTTTAGCCATAGGGTGCATTTATTCTTTTTTTCAATTCGCAAAAATAATGATTTTCTAATCTTTTTGACTAGAAAGCTAGTGATTATTCCACCGTTCTCTTTGAAGCAAAAATCAGCCCATTTTGCCACAAATACTTTACGATCTAAATAGAATTAAACAAAGTGTATTTCTAAAAACCGGTATCTTTGAGCTATGTCAATATTTGGAAAAGGAAGTTTGTTGTTTGGAATCTTGAAAATGCGCTGTCCAAGGTGTCACGAAGGTAAGTTGTTTGAAAATACTATTCTTTCCTTTAAAGGATCATTTGAAATGGTCGAAGATTGCCCAGTATGTGATCAAAATTTCATGCCTGAACCCGGTTTTTATTATGGCGCTATGTTGGTATCTTATATTCTTTCTTCTTTTTTTTGTTTGTCCTTTGTTTATTTCTGTAAGCTAGTTTTGGGCTATTCTACCAACAAGTCTTTTCTTTTGCTCATCCTGATTTGTAGCTTTGCCTTTATTTGGGTGTATCGAATTGCTCGTTCGATTTGGATCAATGTGCATATTCCATATTCCGGTAAGCCGAATAATAAAGGATAGATGAATCGTTGGAAAAAAATATTGTTGACATTATTTGCCTTAGCGTTTTTAGCCTATTTGGTATCAAGGTGCATGGTGCCAGACGACGAAGACTATTCTATCCTAGATGAAGAGCGCGTGGTAAAATCTTCAACCATAATTATTTAAGGTTTACACTTCTGGTCACTGCGAATTGGCTATCTTTCGGTCGAAATCTTTATTATGGCGGATGCTTATTCTTTATATCAAGTCAATGAATTTTTAAAGCGAACAATTGCTTTAAATTTCCCTAATGAGATTTGGATAAAAGCCGAGATCTCCCAGATCAGAGAATCACGTGGTCATTGGTATATTGAATTGGTTGAAAAGGCGGAGGGGCAAGATGAAATCATTGCGCAATCTAGTGCAGTAATTTGGCGAGGAACCTACGCCACTTTGATGCGCAAAATCGGAATGGATCTTAAAGCTATATTGGCAGATGGAATGGAGGTCATGGTAAAATGTAAAATGACTTATCATGAACGCTATGGTTTGAAAATGACCATTGGAGATGTTCAACCGGAATATACCATTGGGAAATTAGCGAAAGAACGAGCCGCGACTATTGCGAAACTGAAGCAGCTTCAATTGATGGATGTCAATAAGTTATTGGAAGCTCCAATTGTGATTCAAAAAGTAGCAGTTATCTCTGCAATTACTGCAGCCGGCTATCAAGATTTTCACCGCCAATTGGAAGAAAATAGCATGGGTTATGAATTTATTATTGATTTGTATCCCGCGGCAATGCAAGGTTTGAATTCAGAACCAGAAGTATTGATGCAACTCGAGGCTATTCGTGAAAAAGATTATTATGATGCGGTGGTAATTATTAGAGGAGGAGGTGCGAAATTAGATCTGGTAGCTTTTGATAGTTTGGCAATGGCAATGGCGGTAGCGAAATATCCAAAGCCAGTGCTCGTTGGAATTGGCCATGATATTGATGAATCTGTAGTCGATTTGGTGGCATATAAATCTTTGAAGACGCCGACTGCTGTCGCAGAATATATCATTGCTCACAATCAAGTTTTCGAAGATGAAATCTTGCATCACTTTGATAAAATTAGAGAAAATGTGATGGATCGATTGCAAACAGAAAAGGATCGATTGAGTAGATCTGAGGAGTATGTAAAATTGAGAATACCTACCAAACTTGTTGACAAAAGATTGGCGCTGACTAAAATCAAATCTTTTTTACAAGTGCATGTTCCGCAACAACTTAATCTAGAGAAGCAAAGAATATTATATTTGACAAAAGGATTACAGCCTATGGTAAAGGCTAAATTAGATCAATTAACTTTGAATATCGAGGGCCTTGAAAAGCAAGTTCAACTTCTTAGTCCAGACGCAACTCTGGCAAGGGGGTATTCCATCAGTTTATTGAATGGAAAAAGTATTAGTGAAAAGAATAGACCGAATAAAGGCGATGCAATGATCACCTTAACAAAGGTAGGTCAGGTGGAATCCACAATTAACAACTATGAGCAAAAAAAATAAAGAACCAAAATCTTACGCTGCGGCAGCAGAAGAATTAGAATCGATTGTAGAAGCTTTACAATCTGATCATGTAGATGTTGATCAATTGACGGAACAAGTCAAGCGAGCAAAAATTTTGATTACTTATTGTCAAACACGATTGAGAAATACAGAAGAAGAGGTCAAGGAACTTTTTGAAGAGTAGTAAAAAATTCCTTTAAACTTTGAAGTAATGTCTTATCTGTTTTTGACTGAAACCCTATTTACTTAAACTCAAAGCCCAAAGGTATATTTCCAACTTCAAAAGTACTGATGGTATCTTTACTGTCTAAATTCCAAACCCAAACCTCTCCAGGTCCATTAAAGTTTCGTGCATTTGAAGTATAATATAAGTTGGTATTCGGGTCAATTTGACTGGCTGTAAAGCTTCGATCAACGAAAGGCAATGGTGGAATTGATGTATCATCAATGGACATGTCATAAGTCCAACCTCGACTAACGAAGTACAATCTTTCTTTGTTTTTATCAATACTCAACTGACCACCACGAACTCCCAACGGAATTTCTAAGGTGACTACATCGTTTTCAATCTTCACCAACGACGCTTGGATATTTTCTGGATCATCTGGGTTGATAGGATTTACCAATAATCCCAAGCACATGACCCACAAATTTCCATTTTTATCACTTACAATTTGTGAGGGTCTTTTACCCACTTCAATATTTAATAATTCAAGGTTAGAAGTTGCGTCAAATTTTGTAATTGTGCTGTCTAAAAGATCGCCACCCGAGTTGGCTACATATAGTGTCGGGCCAAATCTTAACATACCATCAGAAGCTTTATTCGGATGAGTAGAATCAATAATAGTCTGATTTGTTAAATCCACGATCACCAATCCATCCCCAATTCCCAATGTATTGTATCTCGTAATAAATGCTTTTTGACTATTTAGAGCCGTTACGCTTTGAGCTCTTGAAAATCCAGAAATTTCTCCCAGTTTTTCAAATTTATTTGCTGTAGCAATGATTAATTTATTCGAATGTAAAAGCAAGACTTTGTCATCGACAAAAGTGATATCCATCAAGGGAGAGTCTAACGGATTGGTATTGTTTTGAGCGTATAAGTTTTGTTCAACTTGATTACAATCTTCTAAGTAATAAGAAACCGAAGCATTTAGCTCCGAGCTTCCCTGATTTACCACATATGCACCGGATTCATAGGAGTCAATAATCTTAACTGGCATTTCATCATCAGGATTACAGGCCGCTAGTACCAGCAAAGAAATCAGTAATAAAAAAACGTTGTAACAATTGAACATGGGTAAATGGCTATTGATCTAAACTAAAAAGGCATCAGTTAAACTACAATAGGGGCAAAAATGCTGCCCATTTCCTTGAAAAGCAAGGTTTTGATTAAGAGTAAGTGGATTAAGCTATGTTATCAGCAGGTTTTTGCTTTAAATTCCTCAAATTTCTCTCGTACCAATTTCCGGATCCATCGTTAAAATTCTCGCAGATTGCTGCCAAACCGATGGCTAGAATAAGTCCGAGTAAGGCGCCTAGTGTAACATCTTTCAGAAAGTGTTGGAACAAATAAATCCGAGAGAAGCCTACAAGTGCAGCAAGGAAAAAACATAAAATTTGTAGTGTCTTTCCAAAGCGAAGTTGAGTGGAACAGAAATAGGCGGCAAAACCAAAAATGCAAAAAGCGGATAAAGTGTGTCCTGAAGGAAAACTTGTATAACCGCCTAAAGTATGTATTCCTTCGATCATTTGAACCTGGCCGTTTTCTATAAGCTCTTGAAAAAATATTTTCGGTCTTGGATGTTTGAATAAAGACTTCAGTCCGAAACTTACCACTGTCGCTATTATGGCAATTATTGGAATCATAATTGCAAATCGAAAGGCCACAAAAAGAGAGGTCAAGAGCAACAAGATGTAGATGGGTTCTTCACCAAGTTGAGTAATGATTGCGAAAATATTTTTACCGATTTCCGACCGGTTAGTATTAAAGTATAAAACCAGATCTCCAGTTTCGATGAAAAGTAATCCGATAGCTCCAAGTAAAACCAAGAGTAGGGAAGGAATGATGAAATACTTAAATTGATTAATTATTGATTTTATCAATTTTATTTTTTTTAGGAAAGAAGTTTTTGAACAAACCGGAGATGGACTGAATCATTAAGTCAAAATCTACGACTTTTTTATCACTCATTGCACGACTAGTTAGAAACACACCAATAGGGAAAATTATTATTACTGGCATCCAGGTTGCCAATACTGCTTCTATTACAAAGGTTTCCGCAATTTTTTTGAATAACATGTTAAGTACTGTAAAAAGAATAAAGAAAACAATGGCAATTAATATTGGAAAGCCAAAACCACCTTTTCGAATGATGGCACCCATCGGAGCTCCAATGAATAGAAATATAAAACAGGCAATTGCCAAAGTAAATTTACTGTGCAACTCGTAAATATGTTTGACTCTTGTCTCTTTGAATCGATCCAAAGATCTTCGATTAGCTTCAATTTGACTTTTTGAATTTCTAGCCATGGTTTTTGCCTTTGACCTTAGATTCCTTCTATGATTTTTTTCGAACAAAGCGATTATAGAAGGATAGCTTGAAAGCGTAGAATCAATCTTTTGTTTGTATGGCTTGGTTTTATTTGTTGGCCGCTTTTTAGGGCCTTCATTTAATTTCTTTTTGCCGGCATCTCTCTTTAATTTTAACTCTGCGGCCTTTTTATCTTTTTCAAGTTTTTCCTTCGTTTTATTATTACCCGCAGAAATATTTACAGACTTACCGGTTGGCTTTTTATCGCTTGTATTAACAGCTGATTCTTTAGCAGAATTAGGTTTGGTATTCTTCTTTTTTTCGTAGCTGTCTAAATTGATCTTTTCTTCCTTAATGAATTCTTTTTTCATTTCCTCTTTATAAGGTGTTAGAAGTTTTGAACTCAAATTGAATGAAGCGATAAATTTATTTTCAATTCTGGTGTCTAAACTATCAATCGCATGTGCCAGCTGTCTTCTACTCAGCATTTTATAATGCGACTTAAATCCGCGACGGTCAGATTCATCAATATTAAATTCACTCAGATCAAAAACTTTGGACCATTTTTTAAATTCTAATCGAGTAAATGGATATTTTTTTTCATTATTCGGAACTTTTTCTTGCACCTCTCTATATTGATTGCCATCGTATAAATTCATAACGAAGTAACGATTGTCTTCTGTTGAAAACATTTCTCCAGATTCAGCTAATATTCTTGGAGGCGCGTCTTGGTTGTATCGATTGTGATCATAGATCAATACGTCCTTAATACTTTTTCCATCTTTTCCTTTTTCTCCGATGAACATCGTAAATCCATTAAAATCATCGTTAAATACACCTTGCTCCAAATTTAACATCGGCTTATGTCGCCGAATGTCAAAAAGCCTCGTCTTGAATTGGAGATTAGCTACTGGAATCAATTTGTTCGCGCAGAAGTAAGAGAAAAGTGAAATACCAAAGCAAACTACCATTAGAGGAGCCATTGTCCGCAGCAATGGTATTCCAGCAGATTTGATACTAGTGAGTTCGTATCGCTCTGCAAGATTTCCCATGACCATCACCGAAGAAATCAATACGGCAATTGGCAATGCCATTGGGAAAAGAGAAATAGATAAATAGAAAACGAATTCTGAAAGAATAAAAATATCTGCTCCTTTACCCGCAATTTCATCAACATATGTCCATATAGTGGACATGATCAGCACAAATAATGCGATGAAAAAGGTGAGGAAAAAAGGAGGAAGAAAACTTTTAACCAGTAACTTGTCTATCTTTTTAAGCATATACGCCCAGTTTCATAGGGTATAACGCAAAAATAACAGACTTGCTGTGATAAACAGCCTTTTATTTGAATATCCTTAGTTGGCTATTTGTGGAAGTGTGCGAATTTTTGGCTTGACTTGTTGAATAAAAGTTAGTGCACTTATCTTAATTGAACTTGACGTCTTATTTGTATCCTTTTTCATAACAAAGTTTAACATCTGCCTGGACAGATAATGAATGAAATTTAGGCGTATTTCAATTTCAAAGAAAATTCATTGAAATTGCCACATTTGGGTATGTGGTTGTTGCTCAAAGGATTATAATATGTTCAACACTTAAATCTAATCCAAGATATGTTTTTTTATCCAAGGTTGTAACTAAAGTTTTCCACAAGTCGTCCTTTTAACGAATGAGTCCAACAGAATATCAAGACAAAATCTGGCCATTGAGGCAACAACTCTTTCAGGTAGCATTGAATATCCTGAAAAGGCCAACTCTTGCAGAAGACGCTGTACAAGAGATACTTATAAAGGCCTGGGAAAAAAGAGAAGAATGGGCTTCTTTAACCAGTTGGAAAGCATGGTTATTGACCCTAACTCGCAATAAATCATTGGATTACCTTAAATCAAGGCACAATAAAAGCCAAGATCTAGAAAAAGCTCCAGTGAAAGTAGAAACTTCTGCTAATCCCTATGAAGACCTAGAAAGCAGTGATTTGATGAGAAAATTGAAAATTTTTCTCGAAACATTAAATCCGAATCAAAAAGCGGTCTTTGAACTCCGGGAGTTTGGACAAATGAGCTATGCTGAAATCGCAACGGAACTAAATATTACCGAAGCACAAGTAAAAGTAGCCTTACACAGGGCGCGAATAGCGCTCCGTAAAAAAATGCAAACCATTGTAGATTATGGAAAATAAAGAACATATCAATCAGCTTCTTGAAAAATTTTGGGCAGGAACTTCCAGTCTAGAAGAAGAGCAGATCCTTCGGAAAGCAGTGTTTGACCAAAAGGCTCCAGAAGAACTCAAGTCGCTTCAAAGTCTTTTCCTTGGACCGATTGAGCAAGGGACTATGTCTAATCTTGCCGATCAAAAATTCAAACAAGCTTTCGCTCAGATTCAAGCCCAAGAATTAATGAAGAAATATTGGGCCGGCGAGAGTAGTCTGGAGGAAGAAGCTAAGCTAAAAACATTGGTGCATCAATTGCCAGCGGCTATTGACACAGCTGATAATACTGACAATGATTTTCAGAAAGATTTGGCTATTGCAAAAATGATTTTCGCTGAAGTACGGGAAACTAATATTTCAGAAGCTGGCGAGGCTAAAATGTTGGCTTTCTTTGATGAGATCAAAAATAAGGAAGCTAAGGTTGTTCCTCTTAAAGAAGCGAAAGTCAGAAGTTTACCGAAACGAAATTGGTTAAAAATTGCGGTAGTTGGATTACTGTTGATTGGAGTAGGATCGGTATGGACCAAGCGTGTCAATGACATGGAAAAGGCGGAAGCACAAATAGCTTACGAACAAACAAAAGAAGCTTTTGAATTGCTCGGAATGCATTTTAATAAAGGAGAACAAACAACTATTAATTCAATAAGAAACGCCAGTGAAAATCTGGATATATTAAACTAATATTAATCAAATAAAGTCATGAAATATTTATTCACATTTTTAGCAATCACTGTTTTAAGCATCTCTTCAAGTTTTGCTCAAGCAGATGCCATCGCCAATTTCTTCGAGAAATATATGGATGATGAAAGATTCACCATGGTTTATGTCACCCCGAGAATGTTCCAAATGTTGGATCGATTATCTCCTGATGACATTGATGATCCAGATGCCGATGTGGTATTACAAGTAGCTAAAGATCTTCGTGGTCTAAGAATATTAACTACAGATCAAAATCCTCAAGGATTTTACAAAGAGTTCAATGCAAAATTTAGCAAAAGTAATTACGAGCCTTTGATGCTTGTTAGAGACAAAGGATCAGATATTCAATTCCTGATCGATGAGTCAAATGATTATATCAGAGAACTGGTAATGTTGGTTGGAGGACAAGATGAATTTGTAGTCCTTTCTTTCACTGGAAATATCGATATCAACAAAGTATCAAAGTTAGCTAAAGAACTGAGCCTTCCGGGGGGAGAACACTTAGAAAAGTTAGAGGATAAAAATTAGTCTTCAACCCAAATAATTCGTCGGTGATCTAATCACCCTAATAAAGATCATCGACGAATTTTATACCAAAGCCAAAAATTAAGACCTATACCAAGCTTCTATCTTGAAGCAAGTTATTCACTAAAATATTATCAAAATGAAAACGATCTTATGTTTGGTGCTAGCAATAGCATCCCTGAATCTTAATGCCCAAAACCAAATTATTCAATCTTTCTTCGATGCAGTTCCAGAATCCGAAGATATCTTTAGGTTAGAAATCAGCGGAAGTATTTTAAAATTCGCATTAGGCGATGAAGCTGAAGGAGAACGAAAGCTAGTAAATAAAATCAAAGCTATTCGATTGATGGGAGCCGATCAATCCACCGATTTACCAAGTTATGCCCTAGGAAAATTGACCAAAGGATTGAGATCTTCAACTTTTGAACCCCTCGCAGAGTTTAGAGATGGAGGAGACAAGGTCGAATTTATGATCCGTGAAAATGGTAAATATATTTCTGATTTCGTCGCAAGGATTCAAGATGGAGATGGAGGATTTTTCTTCTTTAGTATTGAAGGGAATTTTAGCTATGATGATATTCAAGGATTGGATTTAGACATCGACGGAATGGATCACCTGAAGAAATTGCCTAAGGACCGCAAAGAATTACCGAGGGCATAAAAGAAATTAATATTGATTGTATCACCCTCGTATTTTTCGGAACGCGAGGGTTTTTCTTTTTAGCATTTTTTCGTATTAGTTACTAATAGGGTAGTTAGCATCTTTTTTGTATATTTTGCCAATTACCTTAACAACCATCTTAACAAATTGAGTGATAAAAAATCAGTCCAACAAAAAATGTTTACAGAGATTTCTGATAAAACATTATTTCAACAAGCAGAAAAATTTGGTTTTGAATATTTAGAAAAAGCGTTTGATCGAAACGTATTCCCATCAGAAAAGGCTTTAGAAAATCTCTCAATATTCGAGGAAAAAATGCCGGTTGAGATTGGAAATGCAACTCAGATATTAAATCAACTTAATGAAGTTGGATCGCCGGCTACCGTTTCGCAAGTTGGTGGAAGATATTTTGGTTTTGTAAACGGATCAATTGTGCCAACTGGTTTGGCAGCCAAAATACTATCTATTTTTTGGGATCAAAATTCTGCGATGCAAGTGATCTCACCAATTTCTTCAAAGTTAGAACTAGTAGTTCAAAACTGGCTGATAGAACTTTTTGGATTGCCCTCAAAAACGGTTGCGGGATTTGTAAGTGGAACTTCAATGGCAAATTTTTGTGGGCTTTCCGCCGCACGTTATAGAATATTAAAAAATCATGATTGGGATATTACAGAAAAAGGCTTATTTGAAGCTCCAAAGATTAGAATAGTTACTGGAAAAGGAGCGCATTCTTCTGTTTTGAAATGCATTTCAATGTTAGGATTAGGAAAAGACAATATTGAATGGGTCGAAGCAGATGAACAAGGGAGAATCATCGCTGATGACATGCCGGAATTGGATTCAAAGACCATTTTAATTCTTCAAGCCGGCAATGTAAACAGCGGAGCGTTCGACAATTTTGAGGCGATATGCGAACCTGCTAGAGCTGCGGGAGCTTGGATTCATATTGATGGAGCATTTGGTTTGTGGGCCGGAGCTACCGAGCAATTGAAAAACCTAACAAAAGGATTAGAATTTGCACACTCCTATGCAGTTGATGCTCATAAAACATTGAATACGCCATACGATTCCGGCATTGTTCTTTGTCAAGATGAAGAAGCAATGATTGCTTCCTTACACATCACTGGACCTTATATCATCATTGGTAAGGAAAGAGATGGGATGTACTACACGCCAGAAATGTCAAGAAGAGCAAGGATCATAGAATTGTGGGCGACCTTGAAATATTTAGGGAAAAAAGGAATCGACGAAATGGTCTATGGTTTACATCTAAGAGCCAAGCAATTTGCGGAACAACTTTCATCCATAGAAGGATTTGCAGTTTGTAATGATATTGTTTTTAATCAAGTTATTGTTCAATGTGCATCTGATGACCTAACGAATCAAGTCATCTCGGAAATTCAAAATGAAAGGGTTTGCTGGGTAGGTGGTTCCACTTGGAAAGGAAAAAAAGTGATAAGAATTAGCGTCTGCTCTTGGGCTACAACCGAAGAGGATGTTAACCTTTCTGTAAATTCGTTTTCAAATGCATTGAATAAAGCTATTGGAAAAATATAGCCTTTGAGTTTTGTAGCTCTGGATTTCAGAGGCCAATAAATAGCAGGAAATAAGTACTTTTGGGTACGCTGGAATAGTTCATTTTCGGCGCAAAATAAATTAGAATCATGCTGCGATTACTTTCCATTTTTTTCCTACTACCCTTTATAAGTTTAGCACAAACAGCTCCTAAGGCTACTCCTTCCTCAGAACGATTAGCAGCTTTCGAACTGCGCAAAGAAATGCAAAAGACTTCAATGTTTTCCGGAATGGAATTCGAATCAGTAGGACCATCTGTTTTTGGTGGAAGGATAGTTGATTTGGAAGTACATCCAAAAGATCCTTCGATTTTCTTTGCAGCGTATGCCAGCGGAGGACTTTGGAAAACAGAAAATAATGGAACTTCATTCAATCCGATTTTTGACAATGAAGCAGTAATGACTATTGGGGATATTGCAGTCGATTGGGAATCCAATTACATTTGGGTAGGAACGGGAGAAAACAATTCTTCTCGGTCATCCTTCGCAGGCCTTGGGCACATAGATAACAAGGCCAATAATATAGATCGCAGTAATAGTGAGGAGATAGAAAATTAAAAAGGGAAAACCAGTGGCAAGACTTTCAAGGGCGGCATTCATATCGGTCTCTGTTTCATTGATGATTATCAAGATTTACTCTGTCATGAGCGTAATCACCATGGC
>CALFWO010000056.1 GCA_937928045.1 uncultured Saprospiraceae bacterium
GTAGGCTCTCGTAGACGCTCTCTTTGATAATAATTTTCTACGTTTCTATAACATTATAAAACACCCGCAGCCTCACAAGGCTTCAACCAGTCTGCCAAACAAATCAAAGCATACTTGCCAAATACAAAGCCAGCAGTTAAAGTTCCAAAGTTCGAGCAAAATGCAGCTTTTGAATTGATCGAAGCGCAATTGGCTTTTGGACCAAGAGTACCAAATACACCAGCGCATAAGGCAGCCAGAAATTGGATGATAGGGGAGTTGGAAAAAACCGGTGCCACTGTTTATCCACAGGATTTTACTGCGAAACATTTCGACAATAGGACTTTCAATGGGACCAATATAATTGCTTCGTTTAATCCTGATCATCCGAAGCGAGTGCTGATTGCAGCGCATTGGGATTCAAGAGAACTTGCGAACAAAGACGAAGATCCAAAATTAGCGAAGGAGCCTGTTCCCGGAGCAGATGATGGAGCTTCTGGAGTGGCCATTCTCATGCAAATCGCCAAACACATCCAGTCGAATCCAATCGATATGGGCGTAGACATCATGATGATTGATTTGGAAGATCAAGGAAATTCTGAAGCAGAAGGAATTGACACTTGGTGCTTAGGCTCGCAATATTGGGCCAAGAATCCGCATAAGGCCGGATACAAAGCCAAGTTTGGAATCTTATTAGATATGGTTGGTGCAAGAGATGCTAGATTTACCAAGGAAGAAGTGTCTAGAACTTATGCTAAAAAATATGTCGACAAGCTTTGGAACATCGCTCAGAAAATGGGCTATGGACAATATTTCGTGAGCGAAGAAACTCGAGCAGTAGTAGATGATCATTTGTTCATCAATCAAATCGCCAATATCCCAATGCTCGATATCATTAATAGGCCTGTAGGTTCACAAACCGGTTTTGGTGACTATTGGCATACCCACAATGACGATATTGATGTTATCGACAAAAGAACGTTAAAGGCTGTGGGTCAAACAGTTCTGGCTGTTCTGTACAATGAATCTACCGGTAGATTTTAGGATAAAAGCTTAATAGATGAATAGTCATTCATCATATTTTAGGTCTAAATGTCCATAGAGTTCAATCAATTAGACTCGTTCAAAGAACGGTCCAAGTAAGCTATGTCATAAAATGAATTTCATTCTCAAATCAAAACAAACTTCAACGGAAGGTCCGACGCAGAAGGACCACCTTTCAACCAACTGCAACAAAGACAAGAAAGCCAAATAGTAAACAGTCAAATCCTGGATGATTCCAAATCCCTACTAAATTACTCTTTCAAATAATTCCTAACTTGGCAACATGAAAATACCTGCCAAACTCGCGAATTATATCAACGGGAAATTACAAACGCCCAGCAATAAAAAGTACTTCGATAATCCGAATCCATCCACAGGAAAATCCCTTTGTAAAATTCCAGCATCCAATGAAAAGGATGTTTCCCTAGCAGTAAAAGCAGCAGAAAAAGCATTCCCAGCTTGGTCCAAAACCAGTTCCCAAGAGCGTTTCAAAATATTGAATAACATCGCGGAACTCATTCTTAAAAACTTGGAGGATTTAGCTTTAGCGGAAAGCATGGATTCTGGAAAACCACTTTGGTTGTCTCGCTCCGTAGATATTCCAAGGGCACATCAAAATTTTCAATTCTTTGCGACTGCTCAAATGCAGTTTGCTTCAGAATCGCATCACATGCCAGGAGAAGCCATCAATTATACTTTGCGTCAGCCGATCGGAGTGGTAGGTTGTATCTCCCCATGGAATTTGCCCTTGTACTTGTTCACTTGGAAAATAGCACCGGCCTTGGCCACTGGAAATTGTGTGGTAGCTAAACCATCAGAAATCACACCTTGCACAGCTTATTTGCTTGGAAAGATTTGCATACAGGCCGGATTACCGGCTGGAGTATTAAACATTATTCATGGCATGGGTGCCGACGCAGGGCAAGCAATTGTTGTCCATCCAAAAGTGAAAGCAATTTCATTTACTGGAGGTACCGTAACAGGAGCTCGTATTGCCAGCCTAGCAGCACCTAAATTCAAGAAGCTTTCTTTAGAGTTGGGCGGAAAAAATCCGAATATCATTTTTGCAGATTGCGATTTTAAAAAAATGTTGAAAACGACTGTGGCTTCTTCCTTCGGAAATAATGGACAAATCTGTTTGTGTGGATCGCGAATTTACATTGAGGCCAGTATCTATGAAAAATTTAAAAGAGCGTTTGTAAAGAAAGTCAAACAAATGAAAGTTGGTGATCCTTTGGCCAAAGATTCAAATTTAGGGGCGATTAGCTCTATGGGTCATTTAGAAAAAATTCTTGGTCACATTGAAATAGCCAAAGAAGAGGGTGCAAAGATTTTATACGGAGGAAAGCAAATCAAATTAAAAGGTAAATATAAAAATGGTGCATACCTTGAGCCAACTGTTTTGGAAGGTCTGGATCCTAGTTGTCGAACAAACCAGGAAGAAATCTTTGGCCCAGTGGTTACCTTGACGCCATTTAAAAACGAGAAGCAAGCGATCGCTTTGGCGAATAGTACGGCTTACGGATTGTCCGCAACAGTCTGGACAAATGATTTGAACCGAGCACATCGCCTTGGAGAAGAATTGGATGCCGGAATTGTATGGGTAAACTGCTGGTTGAAGAGAGATTTAAGAACACCTTTCGGAGGAGTGAAAAATTCAGGTGTCGGTCGCGAAGGAGGATGGGAAGCTTTGAGGTTTTTTACAGAACCTAAAAATGTTTGCATTTCCTATTAACCACCTCCAGATTTTTTGTTGCCTTTTTTATTCCCTTCAATAGTAAAGTCTAAAAATTCCTCGTCATCATCGTCGTCTGCAACTGGAGTTTGTTCCCAGCTCGGTACGGATTGTGTTTTGACCTTTTTCTTTTTATTTATCAAATCTTCCAATCGGAAATCTTTTTCTTGATCGGCACTTGGACCAAGATCATCTTTAGTTATGACTTCTGGAGTAGATAATTCAATATCCTGTTTTAATTCTACTTGCTCCGGAATTTCCTCTTGACTAATAATTTCTTTTGGAATTTCTCGCTGGAAGTATCTTGGATTGTCTCTCCAATTGTCTGCCGGAATATTTAGATTTCCAAATTCTCTCTTCAGTGTATTTTGTATCCTATACTTCTTCGATTTTGTTTCTCGCAGTTTTCTTTTTACATACTTCGGGTCAGACTTTACGCGATAATCTTTGATGGATCCCCAAACACGATAGTGTAAATTGATAAGGCCATCCCGCTGTTCTTTGATGAATTCCGCATCTTGCTTTCTGAACTTATTCACCAATACTTGGCCGGCATTGATTTTGAAATTATAATCAATTTTATTTTCAAAAGTATGCATGCCACAGAGTTCCATGTTCAGTGCATTGGACTGAATAAACATATTTGGAATACTGATTTTCCGGTTTTTTACCTCCAACCAATTTCGCATAGTTGTAAAACGCACATGTCGTAAGTCATCTGCTTTGATGTATTTAGAAAAACTATACAGCATTTCGAAATTATCCAATGCGCCATCAGTTATAGCAACATCTCCAAGCACATGAAGATCATCCATATTGAAGTTGCCATCCTTATCCCAGAAAGCATCAATCTTTAAGTTGGCCAGAAGTGTTCCCTTTATGTGTTCTGTCCTTAGGACATTTTGGCCAAAGTTGTTGGCCTGTCTGAAGAACTCTTTGATGTCAATTTTTTCACAAGACAATCTAGCATCCGCATTCATTTCTTCTTCTAGAAATACTGTCCCATCAAGAATCCAATCTCCACCCATACCATTGGCTTGGCCTTCGACCATTAGCTCGTTGTCTTCTATTTCAAGTTGTCCAACAAAGTTTGATCCTTCAATTTTATTATAATGAAATTGATTCACTTTAGCAGAAAAAGTTCCTTGCAAAAATCCAGTCAGCAGCTGAGTTTTATTTGTAGAAAACTTTTCAACTCCTACCAACTCCTGATCTCTTGTTGTTACGGATTCATTGTTGGAAAACAAAACTGCCAAAGCATCTAGGTCCATTTTTTCAGACACCAAGTTTCCATTAAATCGAAGACTGATTTCATCTTGATGACTGCTATCAGCCATCAGCACTGGAATCAGATTGTAACAGTTTCCGGATAAACTAATATCAGAA
Source organism: uncultured Saprospiraceae bacterium (assembly GCA_937928045.1). GTDB lineage: Bacteria > Bacteroidota > Bacteroidia > Chitinophagales > Saprospiraceae > JABDJM01. The sequence continues at coordinate 4,145 of CALFWO010000056.1, forward strand.
TTAACAGCGTTAATTTTAATTTTCGATAAAGACATTTTATTTCCAGTAAGTAAAAAGCGTCCGTTAGAAATGTCAACTTTTTCTTTATTCAGGAGAAATGATATTCCTTCAAATTCAGCACGACCTTTGGCTTTGGTACTAGTCATTTTTGCAGGATCCATTAAGTCTTTGACCAATCCATTGATGCCTAAACTTTTCACACGTACCGTACCCTTTCCGCCAGTAATTGAAGGATTATTTATCATCTTTACGATATCCGCTGTTGCAATTTTTCCGTCCAAGGTCATATTGAGGGAAGGACGATCTAGATTTCTAACGGACAAGTTAAATTTCAAAGGTTCTCCTCTAAAACTACCTTTGAAGTCTTTGATTTGAAGATGACTAGTTCTATTGTTGTTCTTAAGGCCATTGGTGAATTTACCTTTGAAATTCACGCTTTTGATGGTTTGATTAAACTTTCGACTTTTTATTTGTCCGTCGGTAAGTCCAAATAATAAATCAATCGCTGGGTTTTGAGAATCTGAAAGTGGACCTTTTATTTTACCGACCATCGTGAAATCTCCTGAACTTTTAAAGTCAGCAATTGATTTGGTATATTGTTTGGGAAGAAAGCTGATCAAAGTAGCAATGTCTCCTTTTTTAGCCAGGACTTGTAAATCAAATTGAGTGGCTTCCTTCGTTGTCTGAATACTGCCACCTAACTTTAAAGGGTTTTCATCAATGTTTAAAAGTGCCTTCGTAAAAGTGTACTTTTTTTCCTTCAGATCAATGTGCATTTCAGCATCCATTGTAGCCGGGGTATTGACCAAGTATTTATGATCGTCTAGATTGATGTATTCGGAATTGAGTGCTCCAAGTATTTTAAGATCAAAAGCTTTCCCAGTCAATCGACCTGAGATATTTCCATTCTCAATTCCAATCTTAACTTCATGAGGACCTCTTAAATCGGTATAAATCAAAGTCACATTATCAAATATGGCTTTTTCGATATCTATTGCAAAGTCTTTTACTGAAGAGTCCTCTTTCTTTTGGATGATATTGTAATTCCCTAGGCCTTGTTTATCCAATTGAATAAATACCGTACCATCGCTGATTTGAACTTCAGGTACTTTGGTGCTACCTCCAAATAGGCTAAATAAACCTAGATTAAACGAGACGGTTTTGGCTCTAAGCAATGAGGCGGAATTAAGATCAATAAGATCTACCTCTTCCAACTGAGCAGATACTTTTGGGAAATTCCGAAGTAAAGACAGGTCAAAAGATTCCACTTTGATTTCTGTAGCAATGGATTCATTTAAAACCGAGATGAGCTTTTCGCCGATTTGACGCTCGAAGATTGAGGCAATGGCTATACATAAAATCAAGAAAGCGAGAAAGACAAATAGCAATATGCGCAAAGGCTTCATTGCTTTTCGCAATGGAGATGGCGCCTGTTCTGGCTCCACGACAAGTTGAGGAGGTGATACTATAGTGTCCATAATGTACTGACCATGATAAAAGTACAAGAATCCATGGAATTTTAACGAAGGCTAGGGTAGGATATTTTTAAATAGGGCTAAAATGCTAGAAAGAATAATGCTCTGGTTGAAATGAGTGTTGGATTTAGGGAAAACATTGATTGTGACCGAGATCAAGATCTTCTTTGCTTTGCGTTAAATATTTCAATGTTTCGCAGATAATAGAGCTCCACTCCTCAAAGTCTATGACTTTAGTCGGGCCATAAAAAAAGCCATTACACTAATGTGTAATGGCATTCTTTTGTGGGCGATGAGAGATTAATTACATTGATCTCTGAGTTAATGACCAGCTCAAGCATGAATGCCATACTCGTTCCTCGCATTGACTTTTTGTATGTCCACTCCTCAAAGTCTATGACTTTAGTCGGGCCATAAAAAAAGCCATTACACTAATGTGTAATGGCATTCTTTTGTGGGCGATGAGAGATTCGAACTCCCGACCCCCTCGGTGTAAACGAGGTGCTCTGAACCAACTGAGCTAATCGCCCTTTATTGCTTGTAGAAATGTTATTTCCGTAAGCGGACGCAAAGGTAATTCTCTTATCAACGTAAAACAAGCCTTTTGATAAAAAAATCTAAAATTATCTATTGATTTTAAAATTAATGTCACCCATAATTTGACTAATAAACTTAATTCATTCTTCAAAATTTTGGCCATCAGTTAAGGTAGAACCTGGGCTTTTCCAATTCTCAGATGGATCACCTTCAATGTTTTTCCCAAATCCTTTCCATTCTAGAGAAATATTATATATTTGCAGCGTTCCCACCGACCGACAATTTTTTACCTATTCTCAAAGATCGATTTTGCAGCAACCCTGCATCATAGTGTTTGACAGAGTCATTCACATTCGCGATCATTCCCGTAATGATTTCCAAAGCTTTTGCCAGATTAATATCATTGATGAGAGATATTGAATCTTATGGTTATCTCATCATTTCCATGAACATAAATGCCTAAAAGGCAATCCTATTTAGAAATGGGCCTTTAAAGCGGCACCATAAAGAACTTGAGTGACTCTACTCACTCGATTAGGATATATACCTCGTGTCAATTTGCACAGTTTTGGCATGAAACACGGTAGTATCTTAATTCTGTTTTTGGGATGTTAGCCTCTTCCGTTAAGGAAGAGGTTTTTTTATGTCCCAAACTTATCTTTGTCTGTTAGATTTTCAACTAATCATCAGCTTATTCGTATAAAACTTATTCGGATCGAGACTGGCGGAAGTAAATCATTAAACCTATTTTTGCACGAATTTTCTCGAAAACTGTTAAACGAAGATTATGTATAGAACACACGACTGTGGCGCCTTGAGAATAGAAAATGTTGGACAAGAAGTTGTCTTAAGTGGATGGTTACAAGCCAGCCGAGATTTTGGTGGATTGACATTCATCGATTTGAGAGATCGATATGGAATTACTCAATTGGTTTTTAATGCAGAAGATGAGGATCAAGCAGGAATAGATGCGAAGCTCGGCAGAGAATATGTACTAAGAGCGACAGGGAAAGTAAGAGAGCGTTCTAACAAAAATCCAAATCGGCCAACTGGAGATATAGAAATCGAAGTAAGTAAGCTAGAAATTTTGAACGCTTCCAAGGTTCCACCTTTTACAATTGAAGATGAAACAGATGGTGGTGATGATATTAGAATGCGTTATCGATACCTTGATTTAAGAAGACCCCAAGTTCAAAACAATATCATTTTTAGATCGAATCTCGCCATTGAAACAAGGAAGTATTTAGCAGAACAACGTTTTGTTGAAGTAGAAACTCCTTTTCTTATTAAGAGTACGCCAGAGGGTGCAAGAGATTTTGTGGTTCCTAGTCGTATGAACCAAGGTCAATTTTATGCATTGCCTCAATCTCCACAAACTTTCAAGCAAATCTTGATGGTCGCTGGGATGGATCGATACTTTCAAATCGTAAAATGTTTTAGAGACGAAGATTTAAGAGCTGATCGTCAGCCTGAATTTACGCAGATAGATTGCGAAATGGCTTTCGTAACTCAGGAGGATATCTTGAATACCTTCGAAGGCCTAACGAAATACCTATTTAAGACCGTAAAAGGAGTTGATCTTCCGGATTTTCCAAGAATGTCTTATGATGAAGCCATGAAACGCTATGGTTCTGATAAACCTGACTTGCGTTTCGATATGGAGTTTGTAGAGTTAAATGATGTAGCAAAAGGTCATGGCTTTTCAGTATTCGATGATGCCGAATTAATTGTAGGAATTTGTGCGGAAGGCCAAGCCAGTGAATTTTCCAATAAAGACATCAAGAAATTGACCGAATGGATGCAACGTCCGCAGATTGGTGCCAAAGGTTTGGTGAATGTAAAGTTGACGGCAGATGGCATTAAATCTTCAGTTGGTAAATTCTACACCGATGAACAGATAAAAACTTGGGCCGACAAAATGGGTGCTAAGGAAGGAGATATGCTGCTGATCATGAGTGGAGAAGAAGAAAAAACGAGAAAGCAGTTAAACGAATTGCGACTTGAAATGGGTCGTAGAATGGGATTAATGAAAGAAGGTGACTTCAAACCATTGTGGGTGGTGGATTTTCCATTGCTAGAATGGGATGAAGAATCAGAGCGTTTTCATGCAATGCATCATCCATTTACATCTCCAAAGAAGGAAGATGAGGAGCGAATGCTAAATGGAGATCATGAAACGATGAAGAGTCTTCGAGCAGATGCCTATGATTTGGTTTTGAATGGCTCAGAAATAGGTGGTGGATCGATAAGAATTCATGATCGAGCCCTTCAATCTAGGAATTTTGACTTGTTAGGTTTTACCAAGGAAGAGGCCGAAGCTCAGTTTGGCTTTTTAATGGGAGCTTTCGAATATGGTGCTCCACCTCACGGAGGAATTGCCTTTGGATTTGATCGTTTATGTGCGGTTATGAACGGCCAAAGTTCTATCAGAGATTTTATTGCTTTCCCGAAAAACAACCAAGGTCGAGATATGATGATTGATGCTCCAAGCCCAATAGATATGGAGCAATTGGAAGAATTGGAGTTAGCACTAAAGCCAAAAAAATAAATTTTTTATCGAATTTGTGACATTTTATCGGAGTGTATAATTTTCTGGCATTGTTTTTCACTATAGGTTTATAGTCTTAATAACTACCAGAAATTGACAACGATGAAAAAATTTGATGCAATCCTTCTTGTTGATGATGATGAATCAACAAACTACCTTCATACGATGTACTTGGAAGAGTGGGAGGTCACTGACAACATACATACCGCACTCAATGGCCAAGAGGCTATTGACTTCCTGAAAGAAAACAAAGAGTTTCAGGCGAGCAAAAATTCATTAATCCTTTTGGATGTGAATATGCCTATCATGAATGGTTTTGAATTTCTTGAGGAATATGAAAGATTGTCAGATGAGTATAAAGCGAGTATAGTTGTGGTGATGCTTACTTCTTCACTCCACGCAAAGGATCAAGCAGCGGCTAGAGGATTTACAGATCTGGGTGGATATATTAACAAGCCACTTTCCTATGAAAGAATGGTAGAGATTATGAAAGAACTAGAAAGTGTAAGCGCTGAATAAAAATTAAAATTCTACACATAAAAAAATAGGCTTCGGAATTACCGAAGCCTATTTTTTTTGGCTGAAATTGATGTTACTCTAAGCTTGCTGAAGTTCATTTTCTTTTACTTCATCCTCCTTAAAATTGTGTGGTAATGTTATGGTAAAAGTCGTTCCAATACCTACTTCACTATCAATTGAAATTGAGCCACCGCTTTCCTCTACTACTTTCTTTACAATGTAAAGTCCAACTCCAGATCCTTCTACATGATTGTGAAACCTGTTGAAAATTCCAAATAGCTTATGACCATGTTTAGCCAAATCTATACCGATGCCATTGTCTTGAAATTTAAGTACCACGGTCGAATTCACCTTTTTAGATGCAATTAGAATTTTAGGATTTTTATCTGGCTTTCGATATTTAATGGAATTCGTGATTAAATTAGCAAAAATGCTTTTAATATTAGCTTTTGAAAAATGAAGATTTATAACTGCTAAGTCTAATTCAAAAGTTGCAGTTTCTTTGACAATTGACTCTGCGTTTTCTTCCTTAACCTCCTCTAATAACTCTAGAATGTTTACAGCTTCTTCCGCAGTGTTAATTGAACGCTCTATTCTTGAAACTTCCAATAGATCATGAATAGTTCTCTGGAGTTTATCGGTATTCTTTGTCATAAATTCTAATGACTTCAATATGCTAGTATCTTCAACATTCTCCACCTTTTTTCCAAGAACTTTTTGCAACGAAATTAGATTGATTATTGGCGCTTTTAAATCATGGGATACGCGATATACAAAACTGTCCAGGGAATCATTTTTCAACTTTAACTGCGTATTTAATCTCACCAATTCATTTTTCTGATCTTGAATTAATTTGCCTGATTCTGCACTGCTTGCCAACAAGTTGAATGAGTCTGACAGATAGCCAAATTCATTGTTGGCCTCAATTTTCACTCGCGAAGAAAAATTCCCTTTGAGGATTTCAGCCGCTGAATGCTCCAGATTTAATAAAGTTCTATTCAAGGCTCTAGCTATTAGTTGTCCAAAGATTCCTGCCATGAAAAACACACTGACGCAGATTAATACCAGCCAATAGTTGAGATTAGACATTTTGGTCTTTAGTTTCTCGTTTTGGATATATATTAATTTAGAATTCGCCACTTGGGCTTGACGTATGAGTCTTTCCCCATGAAAAGTATTGGCTCTGAGCTCATCGAAAAATAGATTGTTTGAGTCAGCCGGCAGTTTTTTATTGAGCGCGAAGTAGCCTTGATGCACTTTTTTGAAACCATTGGTTAGCTCATTGCCTAAGATGGATAAATCTTTAATGTTATCCTCAAAGACTTCCATTTGCATAAGGAATTCTTCCTCTTCTCCAGGCTTAAATAACCATTGATGTATTCCGACAATGTTCTCTTGTACCCCACGTAAGGAATTGGTCATTCCAACGGCATTTCCCATGCACTGATCAACACTTGTTTGCATTGCCTGCATGTTTCGATGGCTGACATATCCGCCGAATAGGGCAAGTAGAGCTACTAATGAGGAGCTGTAAATAATTTGTTTGCTTATTGACATCTTTTATGTTTAGAGCATCGGGTTCTTTTCATACTCTAATTGCCCGAATTTGTTACATATTCGGACGACATCATCTCCTATTTGGTTAGTCTTTAAATTAGGGTTTTTCGCCGCTATTTTTGTCCTTTACATGAGTGTCTAGCCATTCTGACATTTCCCATAGCATGTGATGAATTGATTCTTTTGCTTGGTATCCATGCGATTCATGTGGTAGCATTACCAGACGTACGTTGGTGCCTAATCCTTTTAAAGCTCCATACATCCTTTCACTTTGCATCGGATAGGTTCCCGAATTATTATCAGCTTCTCCATGAATCATTAATAATGGAGCCTTTATTTTGTCGGCATGCATGAATGGAGACATCTTAAAATAAGTTTCTGGAGTTTCCCAAAACGTGCGTTCCTCAGATTGAAAACCAAAAGGAGTAAGTGTCCTATTATAAGCGCCTGACCGTGCAATCCCAGCGGCAAATAGATTTGTATGGGCCAATAAATTAGCTGTCATAAATGCTCCATAAGAATGACCTCCTACAGCCAACCTATTTTTGTCAGCAACGCCCAATTCTACAAGTTTATTAATGGCTGCTTCCGCATCCTGACTCAGTTGTTCTACGAATGTTGCATTCGGTTCCTCCGATCCTTCACCAACTATGGGCATGCCAAAATCATCAAATACCGCATATCCTTGAGTAACCCAAAATATTGGAGACCACCAGCCTAACCTTGTAAACTCGTAAGGTGAACCGTCTACCTGACTAGCTGCATTCTTGCTTTTAAATTCCCTAGGATAAGCCCACATAAGTACTGGTAAAGTACCATCCTTTTTTGCATCATATCCTGCCGGTAAATATAACGTGCCTGTAAGATCTATACCATCTGCTCTTTTATATTTTACCAACTGCTTTTCAACTCCTTCTAATGCCTTATATGGATTTTCGAAATGAGTCACTGGTTTGAGATCTCCTGTATTTAAGTTGCGAATGAAATAGTTAGCAGGATCTTGCTCCGATTCCCTTCTGGTCAACACCAAACCCTTATCCATGTCAATTATTTTGACTGGGCGTTCATAGTAAGGCGCTTTGGAACGCCAAAGTCTATTTGTTTTGCTAGAAGTGATGTTGTAAGTATCAATGAATGGTCTATTGCCTTCGGATGAAGCACCTTGACCAACTAAATAAAGCGATTGATTATCCGCGCTGGTTCGAAGTATACTTCTACCATTTTCATTCAATGTTGTTTGGAAGTTGCCAGGATCAGTATATCGATCTTCCCAACTTCTATCAAACAAAATTTTAGGCGTCTTACTTGGATTATTTGGTGCCCAAGAGCTTGTTACTTCCTTTCTGTCAGTCCACCACCACTGATAGACCAGGGCTAAGTCTTCATTTCCCCAGCTTATTCCTCCATATCTTAATTTTAATTTCGGCCCTGCTACGGGTTGATTTTTAAAAGGAGCATTCCACAAATAAACTTGATCTCTATATTCTACTTCTTTCTTTGGATCACCTTCATCCAAGGCCTCTACATAATTCAAAGTTGCAGGAGCATCAGCTCGCCAGCTAAATGATCGAGGACCTATTCTTGTCGCCCCAAATCCTTTTGGTATGTTTTCAGAAGGAGGAATATCTGCTATTGATTTCACCATTTTTCCCGAGGAATCTATAACATAGATTTTCTGCGCAAATCTTCCAAAAGGAACAATGTAACTATAAGGTTTAACCACCTCAGTTAACAAAATATATTCTCCATTCGGCGAAGAAGTCATTCCCCCATAAATGGCATTTGGAGCAAGTAATTTTTTAGAAGCATCCAAAGGGTCGATCAAATACAACTCACTTTTAGTGTAATATTCAAAAAGGGAAATATCGTATTGATTTTTTAACAAATCTTGATAGGTTCTTACCGGCGCAGATTTGCCAGAATTTTCTTGAACAGTTGGACCAAAAGGTCTTAGGCTTTCTACGGGTGATGCCCCGCGATCCGAAGGTATCAATTTTGCGAGGAGATATTTTCCATTTTGAAACCAACGATAAGGAAGTCCATTCATGGAATCATTGATTCGAGCTTCCGTTAGTTTTTTTGCTTTTCTAATATCAACATTGATTAACCAGAGTTCAATCCCGTGATTCAATGTTTGGGTAAAAGCAATTTTACTACCATCGCTTGACCAGGTAATATTTTCAAATCGAGGGCTTGGCGGAAGTCCTTCGATTGGATAATCTTGGTTGTTTGAAAGATCCCTGATTTTAAAATCATTGAAATAACTGGATCGACTCGAGCCATTAGTTCTAGGTTGAATTCTTATTCCTGCCAACCTCAATTCTTCTTGCGCCACTTCTTCTATGCTCGGCATACTAGGACGTTCAGCCATCAAAAGAAATTTTCCATCCGGGCTGATATATGCCCCTGGCGTTGGCGGCGCATCGATTAAAGATTGGATAATAGGATCAGGCGACTGATAAGATAAATTGGCTTGGGCTGTTACAGAATTCATAGAAGGGTTTACCAAAATGAGTAAGGCGATCATGCTAAGCATGAAATCAAGGAGAATTTTCATAAAATAATATTTAATTGAACTATCCTTTGGATAAAGATAAGTAGTCCAAGTAATATATCACCTTTAAAGAAAAACTATTTCTTGTTGGATTTTGATGAAGCAATTTCCAATTTTCTTTATAGTTAGGAATTGGAATATTTCCGGATGAAAACACATTGTTTTTCCAAATGAAAAACAGGTCAGAACCTGGAGCAAATCTCCATCTAAATACAGAGTCAATCGTAAAGGCATTGAAGTTAATGTCTGAAAATTTTTCGAAGAATGTAGGTACTAATGCTCCTTGAGAATCCACCTGCCAGAACTCATCAAAAGAGACTCTCGCCCAATAATGTCTTCCTTCTAAATTAAATGAGATCGTTGGTGTAAATACGTAAGTGAAGTTCAATTCTGAAATGAGTACTTCTTGCAAACTATTTCCAAAAATGGTTTGTTCATTTTCCTTGGTAATGTACTGTGGATCGTTTTTCGACCAATCGTAATTTAGTCCGGGCCTTACAATCAAATGATTGTTGATTTGTATTCTTGGGCGAAAAGAAACACCAGAGTACCTTCCGCTCCATTTCTGATTGCCTCCAAAATATACTTCGGCATCAAGGGCTAACTTTTTGCGATAGTCAGACGATATCCAAAGTCCACCAGATCCAAAGGCCGGAACCCTAAGGAAAGTACTCAAGTCATCAGACCGAGTGATGAAATAGTCGTTTTCTGGAATAGGCTGGGCATAGGCAAAGAACCCAAAATTGTTGAAATTTTTAGATTGAAAGTTACTCCGCGTATTAATACCAAGACTTGAAAAAACATTTGGAGCATATAATCTTTCATAACTGACTCCAAAATTAATTCTCGCATTATTAAATGGACCAAAAGCCTCAAATCTTGAGATACTTCCAAAAGCATATAATTCCCTAGAATTGTTGTTGAATAGAAATCCTAAATCATTGGGATCGTAAGTATCACTTTCCTCACTATATCCTAAGGAGTAGTTGAAATTCCCGGAAGTCTTACTGACATCTACGGAAAGATTATGGCCCAAACCAGTCGAAGATCCAAAGTATTTTTGACTCAATGCTCCTTCGACATCCAACTCGTATTTATTTTTCTTGTCGCTTAGATTAACATTCGCACCAGTAACATTTGCTTCGTAAGCAGCACCCTCTCGAAATACATTTGTATTGATCAATGTAACGGAAGAATTATTTTTTAAATTTTGATTAAAAACGATCACATTGTAATTAGTCAAAGGATTGGTCTGAACCATTCTTTCAGCACCAGTTTCTAAATTCCCGACAACGGCATTCATCGAAGATTCCACAGCATTGAACAAACCAATTCCAAGTCCTCCTTTTGTTCTTCCTGAAAGCTTCGTAGCATTGATTAATTGTGCACGTCCAGGATTGCTTTTGACAAATTCATTTTCCTCCAAATTTCGACTAGCAGCTCCACGATCAAAGGGTTGATCTCCAACTCTACGAGAATAAAATAATCCACCGCGATTAAACAATTCTGTTCCTTCGGTAAAGAACTGACGATTTTCATCAAAACGAACTTCAAATGGAGAGAGATTCAATACCTGCTCATCAGAATCCGCTTCTCCAAAGTCAGGGATTAAAGTCATGTCTACTGTAAAGGCATCATTAATACCATAACGGATATCCATGCCTCCATTGAATGACTTAATATTTGAAATGGATGGATTCGAATTCGGGTCATCAGTTATTTCTAAATATCCGGCGACAAAGGGTGTTGCCGAAATTCTCACTGGCGACTTTATAGATTCTAAACCCAATAGTCGACCTGATTGAATTAAAAATCCGTCACCAGCAGGATCAATCGGATTCCAAGAGCTCACTTCTCGGTGACGACGAATCATTCTGAAAAAGTTAATATTCCAATCTTGAATTTGAGCAGTAGGAAATCGCAATGCGGAATATGGAATCTTCATTTCAGCAATCCAACCTTCTCCAGTAATTTTCACCTTACTTTCCCACACGGCATCCCAAGATCGATCACCCGAGAAACTGACGTTATTGCCAACATTATCGGAAGTAAATTTTCGATCTATTTGATTACCAGATGCCGTTACAAAAAAGCCAGACCCATTTTGTCCATCTTGATAAGAATCCACGGTAAACCCAATCCAGTCTACCACTCCGATTTGATCCCGCTCCGATAACTGAAGATTTATACTGTCAGGGGCTGCATCATGCATGACCGCCGAGATATAGATCGCTTTATCGTCATAAAGTAATTTGATTTCCGTTTGATGACTTGGAGCTCTTCCCGGCTTAGGTTCGAATTGTATAAAATCACCCACGCTTGGTGCCTCACTCCAAGCAAGATCATTGAGTGCCCCATCTATTTTAATCGCGGAATTTATTCGAGTAGCCTTCAAAGTAGAAGTCGCACTTTGCGCAGACATACTTTTAAGCCCGATAAAAAACCCTAGTACTAGCAGTATTCTAGTCATCCTTTTTTAATAGTGGAAAAACATTGAAGGTGATCAATCGATGTTGATGCTAACTTTATACCGCAAAGAAACGACTATCGTTACCAAATAGGCGAAACATTAACATATTAATGGTCAACGGAGCTTTACAAAAACAGGCACAATCTTAATCTTTAATAATTATTTCATGGTTTCTGAAGGCTCACCAGCAATTTGTCTTCAATCTCTTTCAAAAAATAAATACTTTTGTCCAAATTCCTTTTGAAAGATTCAACCATTAAGGGATTATAACGTATTAGTCATAGAATAACACACAATAGCGACATGAGCGTAGTTGAAATGAAAGTCCCTACCATTGGAGAATCCGTAACCGAGGTTACTTTATCACAATGGTTAGTAAGCGATGGAGATTTTGTCAATCTAGATGATCCTATCTGCGAATTTGAATCAGACAAGGCTACTTTGGAATTCCCTGCAGAGGCGGCAGGCAAAGTAATTTTTGTAGCAGGCGAAGGCGATGATCTAGAAATCGGCGCTTTAGTCGCAAAAATTGATACTTCTGTGAAAGCTCCAGCGGGAGGAAGCAAACCGGCTGCACTAACAAAAACTGAAGCTCCAAAAGCTGAGGCCAAAGCTACTCCGGCGCCAGAACCAGTGGCTGCTACCAAAGAAAGCTATGCTAAAGGTCATCCAAGTCCTGCGGCATCTAAAATACTTGCAGAGAAGGGAATCAATCCAGCAACAGTGAATGGATCAGGTCGAGATGGCAGAATCACAAAAGAAGATGCCCAAGCTGCGAAATCAGCTCCGGCTCCAGCTCCAGCTGCAAAACCAGCAGCTCCGGCACCGGTATTCACTCCGATTGAAGCTTTCAGCCGAAATACACATAAAAAGAAAATGAGCCGTATGCGTCGAACAATTGCGAAGCGATTGGTAAGCGCAAAGAACAATACTGCCATGTTAACCACTTTCAACGAAGTGGATTTGACAGCTGTAATGGCACTTCGTAAAAAATACCAAGAACAATTTGTCAAGAAATACGGAATCAAACTGGGCTTCATGTCTTTGTTCTCCAAAGCTTGTGCTAAAGTTTTGATGGAAATGCCAGATGTAAATGCTCAAATCGTAGACAATGAAATCTTGTACCATGATTACGCTGATATCTCTATAGCAATTTCTACTCCGAACGGATTAGTTGTACCGCCGATTCATAATGTTGAATCACTAGGCTTTGCTGAAATCGAGCAAAAGATCAAGGCTCTGGCTGGAAAAGCAAGAGCGGGAGATTTGACTATTGAGGAAATGACAGGTGGAACTTTTACTATTACTAATGGTGGCGTTTTTGGCTCTATGATGAGTACACCTATTCTGAATGAACCGCAATCGGCGATTTTAGGAATGCATACCATTCAACAGAGACCGATGGCCATTAACGGGGAGGTTAAGATTCGTCCGATGATGTATCTAGCATTATCCTATGATCACAGAGTTATTGATGGCTCGACTTCTGTTACTTTCTTGGTTAAAGTGAAACAACTACTAGAAGATCCGCAGAAGATGTTATTGGACATATAGAATTCGAATGTTGAAATTGGCTAAAATTCGTTTTAAGGCAGCAACCTTTCAACCAACTTCAACTGAGATAAATTACGCACACAATAAAAGAAACCCTGAGCTAGTTTAGTAGCTCAGGGTTTTTTAGTAGCAAAAGCTACCTAATCATTATTACGTAGTAATACATAGAAAGTCAAGAGATTACATCAAAAATGGGTCGGTTTTATTGAAAGCATGAAAAAATTTGTGCAACCCTTTTAAATAGTTTCCACTCTATGTAGTGCTATTGAGATACAAAACCTACTTTTGCACTCAAATTATAAAATCGAATCAGTTTTATTTGACTGATAGTCAGATAGAAAGATTCAGAAAATCAACAATCATGAACTCGAATCGAACCTGGGGCATCGTTGCAGCCCTACTAGCCCTTTTCCTCGTAATCGCTGGTATGTGGGGATTTCAGTTAAACAATGAAAAGACTGAGCTTATTTCTTCTAAAGAAAAATTAGAAATGGAAATGGGTGATATGCTTTCGCTAAAAGAATCATTAGAAATCGAAATTGACTCTATGTCTACAACATTGGAGGACCTTTCTTTCACAAATGAGACTTTGGTAAAAGAATTAAAAGATGAGAAATCAAGAGTTTCTCGTAGAAACAGACAAATCAAAGGATTAAAGTCTGACTTAGAAACTACAGCAAACAATGCAGCTGGAGAAGCTGCTTCTTTAAGAGGTCAAATCCAAGATTTAATCAACACGAAGTTTGCACTACAAGAAAACATCACTGCACTACAGTTTCAAAACGACTCTTTGCAAAATGTTACTGGCATTTTGGCATCTGATTTAGCAATTGCTAAAGATGAAAATGTTGCCTTAACAAACATGAATAACACTATTCAAGAAGAAGTTGGAAAACTGACTTTGGCGAATTTCAAAGCTTCTGCATTTAGAGTAGAGGTGGCTAAGAAAAATGCTACTAAAGTTACCTCTAAAGGAAGAAGAGCCAAGAATATCCAAGTAAGTTTTGACTTAACAAATGTTCCAGATAAGTATCAAGGTGTAAGGCCAATTTATTTGGTAATAACTGATGATAAGGCGACTCCAGTGAAATTGGATAATCCTATCAAAGCAAAAGTTGTTGTTAATGGCCAAACTCAAGAGTTGATTGCAGCACAAGCTAAGGATACTAACATAGCTGCTAATCAAAGACTGTCTTTCAATCATGCATTCAGTGAAAAATTAGCTGCAGGTTTTTACCGAGTAGCCGTGTACACAGACATTGGATTATTAGGAGCGAGCAGTTTTAGACTTAGATAAGATCATATATCTTTGCAAGCGGGTCAGCCAATTTTAAGGCTGACCCGCTTTGTCATTTCACCCCGTTTATCATGAGATTATTATTCCTTCTTTTCAGTTTTGTATTGATGTTTTCTTCCTGCATTAGTAAGAAGAATCATTATGCCACACTTTCTAGCCAAGAAATGAAATTGGAAGCATTGCGCCGTGGTCAAGTCTCAAAAATTAAAAGAGAGCTACAAGGTGTTAGAGATTCCTTGCGAGTAATCGAAATCGAAACAGCCACTAAAGCAGGATCGATTTCAACTTTAGAAAGTTTGAGAATTGAAATGGATCGAAAGAATAAGGAATTAGAAGAAAAGTTGGAAGAACAATCTGTTCAATCCAGCAATGCTCAAGCAGATCTTGATAAATCCTTGAAGGGAAAAGACCAGGAAATTGCGACCCTAAAGAGCAAGATTGAAAAGGCCAAAAGCTTAGTGGATGGCAGTACGGTTGACTTTGGAACATTGGTAGGCGATCTGCGATCTAGGATGGGTCCTTATGATCCAAACCTATATGAAATAATTTCTTCAGCGGGTTCGATGAGCCTTGAAATCAATGAATCCCTTTTATTCAAAACAAGCTCGGTGTCTAAGCTTTCAGATGACGGAAAGGTTTTGCTTCAGAATGTTGCGAATGTTATGAATGGTTATCCTACAATAAATATTGTAGTTATTGGTCATACAGATGATGGAAAGCCAAAGACAGGCTATGCTGATAATTGGATGATTTCCACAGTTAGGTCAGTTGGAGTAGTCAATGTTTTGACTGAAAATGGCGTCAGCCAAAATCAAATCATGGCAGCGGGAAAAGGAGAATTTGCTCCTACTGGATCGAATAGTACACCTGAAGGAAAAAGCAAAAACCGGCGAATAGAACTAAAGTTTGTTCCATTACAATCTGTTTTGGCGAAGCAAGTGAAACAGGCATTAAACTAATGACCTAATTACTTCTTTGGCAGACTAAAATAATTGGTTTGTTATCCATGCCCATCGTAGCAATTAAATAGATTTCTCCGCCTTCTTTTATACCTAATTTCTGTTTGATAGCGGGAGCTTTAATTGGGAAATTTCTTACAATTACATTCGCCTTTTTAGAAGGTAAAAACGGTAATATTTTTTTCTTGTTTAAAGGAAGAGTTGCTTCAATTTTGAATGTTTTTCCTAAATCATGAAGGAACGGTTCTGCAGAAGTGAAGAGTTGTGAATGGGAGTGAATCTTTTTCAAGTCAAATGAATTTCCAAAACAGTTGTTCAATCCAGACTTTTGTAGTCCAGGGCCAGGTTCAAAGATGTAATCGTCAATTGGTCCTATAATTGACTTGGTTTGCAAGTCTTTAAATTTTGCTTCAAATAATACCTTTTCATTCATCTTTGCAACTTCAATTGGAACATTTTCTTTGGGTGTATTTTTAGCTCCAAGAATGATCAAGACTTCTTTAACTTCTTTATCCCACTCGCAAATAATTATTTTCTGAACAGATGAAAGTTGATTTATGATTTCGGAAATATCTTGCATCGGAGATACTTTGATCATGATATGTTGGGCTGCACGGAGTAATTGAAATTCTAATTCATAAATATTAGGTTGATATCCTTGCAATCCAATCTTGCGTTCAGCTCCTTCTCTTCTAGATGGATCTAAATATATCCAATCCAATTTTCCATTAAATTTTGCTAAAAAATCTTCTGCCTTTTGTTCGTGGTGATTCACCGAAGGTAGTCCTAATATTGAAAAATTAAATTTTGCTAGGTTTTGTAATTCAGCATTAGGTTCAACATAGTGGATTACCTTCATATTTTTCCCTAACCAAAATGTATCTACTCCAAAGCCGCCAGTCAAATCTGCGAAAGATTCTCCCTTGATAAATTTTGATTTATACTTGGCCAGCGCCTCAGAAGAAGATTGCTCCAGTGATATTCTCTTAGGGAATCGAATTTGAGGATACGTTAAGTAGCTAGGAAATTTTTTTTTGGCCACCTGAATTCCAGTCAGTTGTTGGATCAATGCTTTCATTTCAAAGCTTTCGAAAGGAGAAGATTTCAAAGCTAATCGTTTTAGATCCGCTTTGGAATGTTCATTCAAATAATCCAATACTTTTTGAGGATATGGCCGCATAACTCAATTTATGCGAAGATTGAAAATTTCAACAATATTGGAATAATTAGCTGGAAAAACATTTTGTTTTTAAAATCAGTACATTTGGTGTGTGAAATCACAAGCAGATCTACCATTGCATCATGGGAAAGTACCTCCTTGGTTGGCTAATCGAATGAGTCGATTGGTAAAACCTATTGTGGAGTCCATGGTGATTAGCTACGGTAGAGATCATTTTTTGGAGAAAATGGCAGATGCGCGATGGTTTCAAGCATTAGGTTGTGTTCTTGGAATGGATTGGCATTCTTCAGGTATCACTACTTCCGTGATGGGAGCCTTGAAGCATGGACTTCAACCAGTAAGTGATGAGCTAGGTATTTATATTTGTGGCGGTCGGGGAAAACATTCTCGCAAGACTCCGGAAGAGTTGACTCGATTAGGGTACCGTACTGGGATGGACGCGCAGGGCTTAATAAGAGCCAGCAGACTCACCGCTAAAGTTGACAATAATGCTTTGCAGGATGGATTTCAAATTTACCTGCATAATTTTATCGTGACCAAAGAAAGGCGTTGGGTAGTCGTGCAACAAGGGTTAAATGATAAGACTGGTTATGCAAGAAGATATCATTGGCATTCTGATGCGTTTAAGTCATATATCGAGACACCTCACTCTTATGTGATGGGAAAAAATCAAGGTCTCATTTTTAATCTGACGGATAATTCTGCGAAACCTACTCACGAAGGAATACTGAATATAACAGCGGAACATCCAGATAAAGTTAAAAGGGAAATCACCAAAATGATTCTGCCTGCTCACCATGATGTGAGATTAGAGCAAGTAGATTTAAAAAGATTGGGTGCCGTTTTGGCGCTGGCTCAAGAAAAAGAAGTTAAAGGCTTTGAAGAATTGTTGCTTGTCCCAGGATTGGGACCTCGAACTTTACAATCTTTAACGCTGGTAAGCGAAGTTATTCATGGGACGCCCTCAAGATTTTCAGATCCTGCTCGATTTAGTTTTGCGCATGGCGGAAAGGATGGGCATCCTTTTCCAGTACCAACCAAAATATATGACCAAGTCATCGACCAGATGGATGGCATTGTTCAACAGGCGAAACTTCAACGAACTGAAAAATTGGCCGCTTTGAAAAGTTTGCACCAGATGGCAAGCCGTCAAGAATATCTATTCGTGCCGAATGGCAATATTGATGAACTTGTCAAGCACGAATGGGAGCAATCGAATGGCTGGAGAGGAAGGAGTGTGTTTGATTCAGAAAGTAAAAAGAATCGAATCATTAGGAATAATAAAAAACCAAGCCAATTGAAGCTTTTTTAATGCTCATTCAATTTGACTAATTTCGCAAGAAATAAACCAAGAACTTAGTTATGAGATACGCTTTATTTGTGTGTACTATCCTTCTATTTACTACCAGCTGTAAATCCACTAAGATGATGGAAGCATTGGCTGGTCACCGAACTGCCATCGTTGGTGCTTTGGGAGATAATGTTACACCCCGTGAAAAATTGGATGTTACAGCCAGCACTTTGTTGGCGGTTTTGAATGAATCCCTTTCAATTGGTCCTGTTAAAAAATCTGTTAGACACATTGATCAATTTAATAAAGCCAATCAAAAAGATTTAGACAAACTGTTTGATGATATTGGAACTTGGATTGGAGGAATGTCAAAAAATGAGAAAAATCTATTTTATCTCAGCTTGGCAACAAAGCCTTATACTTTAGAATTATTGCGAACTATTCCTAAAGTGGAAAAAAAGATCAGTCGGAAAATTGGAACCTATTTACTTTTCGGACGATTGTTGAAAATGGTCAAATTGTAATCTAAGATGTCTTCTTACTTTTGGATAAAAAATTAGGTGCCCACCTTTTGCAAGCTAGGCACCCCGTTCAGTGGATAACGAAACGTTGCTTAGGAAACTGCCATAGGTGCTTTTTGTTCAAAGCATTTCCAAAATTCTTTCAATTCCTTGGTACCTTTACATTATGAATAAAAGATCTTGCTTATTTTTTGTACTCTCTTTGTTAGTATTTAATACTATATATGGCCAATATAACTTTACTGCCGTATTGTCAAATCTGGAAGGGCAGGATCTTCTGGAAGCGTTAGAACAAGATTTTAAGCCATCCTCCGTATTACCTTACGACATCGCAAGAGATACCATGTTCAGGAATGTCTATGGGGTAAATAATAGCTTGAGTTGTGTATATACCGGACATCAGGTGCCAATGCCCTTAGGTCAAGACCCAACGCAAGTCGTGTTTATGGGCGGTGCGAGTGGAGGGATCAACACAGAGCATTCTTGGCCAAGATCTTATGGAGCAGAAAGTGGGAATCCTAAAAGTGATATGCACCATTTATTTCCCACAAGGGTCGATGTCAATTCCGATCGAGGTGTGTTGCCTTATAAGGAAATTCCAGATAGTCAAACGGATTCTTGGTACTTTATGAACATCGAGCAAGGAAATATTCCTAGTAGCAATATTGATTTGTATTCAGAAAGATCAGCTACTGGATTTGAGCCACCAGAAAAAATGAAAGGAAACATCGCTAGGGCAATTATGTATTTTAAAGCGATTTATCCCAGCCAGGCGAACCAAGCACCATCTAATTTTTTCAGCGGTATGCAACAGACTTTATGTGACTGGCATTACGCAGATCCGGTTGACTCGTTGGAGTGGCATAGGAATAATATTATTGCATCTTATCAGTCGGGGAAAGCCAATCCATTTATCTTAGATTGTACTTTAGCTACTCGTGCATATTGCCCTGGGACATCTATTGCTTGTGATCCTACAGTATCGGCAATTGAGCCGGCGGAGTTTCCAGAATTTTCTATTTATCCTAATCCTTCCAGTGGTCAATTTTCAATTAAATTAGAAGAACCTTCGATTAGAAATTTGGAAGTAGTCCTTTACAATTCGATGGGGCAATTGGTTTTCAATCAATCAGCCATGAACTCAGAATTTGTCAAGAATATTGATTTGAGTATTAATTTTGCCGCTGGCCTTTATTGGCTGCAATTGATTGCTGAAGGTGAAAGCAAAGTTGTTCCAATTATTTTAGAATAATTTCTAATTCGAGGAACTAAAAGCAACATTTATTCCTTTTGAGGGAAATACTTTAATAAAGGCCCTCGATGAATCTAGTAAAATTATATAAAGATTCTTTATCTGGTCTACCAAGGCCAATTTGGATATTGTCATTGATCATGTTGATCAATCGATCAGGTGCAATGGTCTTGCCTTTTATGAGCTTGTATTTGCACAAAAGTCATGGATATGAGCTTTCGGAAATTGGATTGATTATGATATGCTTGGGGCTTGGGTCGATGACTGGAAATTACATTGGAGGAAAACTGGTGGATCGCTTTGGTCAATATTACGTTCAAATTTTATCGCTCTTTTTTACTGGAATTATTTTTATTGGATTCCCAATGCTGGAAGGTATTGCGGAGCTGATGCTTGGCGTGTTTGTATTAACTTTAGTCGCTGATACTTTGAGGCCGGCAAATATGGCTGCTATTGCAATTTATGGATCACCTGAGATACAGACTCGCGCAGTTTCATTGAATCGATTGGCGATTAATCTTGGGTTTTCTATAGGTCCTGCAACAGCTGGTATTTTAGCAGGAAAATATGGTTATGAATTTCTTTTTTACATAGATGGAGCAACTTGTTTATTGGCTAGTCTTTGTGTCTATTTTTTGCTACCGAAAAAAGAGGAAAGGAAGTCAAAATCTATTGAACGAAAAAAAGCCAATAAAGAGATCCTTTATAAAGATAGAAGATACCATTATTTCTTGTTGTTAATATTTCTAGTTGCTTTTTGTTTCGTCCAATTTTTTCATACAATACCAATGTATTGGGAAAAAGGCCTTGGACTCTCAGAAGCTCAAATTGGGAATTTATTAGGAGTAAATGGATTTATAATTTTCTTGCTTGAGATGCCTCTTATCCACTATTTGGTTACAAAAGGAATAAACAAATTATATGTGATAAAAATTGGAGTTGTATTAATGGCACTTGGCTTCTTTTCTTTTGTCATTCCAATTCCGATGATTTTAGTACTTGTTTTATTTACAATCTTGCTGACCATTGGAGAAATTTTGGCGCTACCTTTTCAAGTAAGTTATGCGCTGGAAAGAGCAGACCCAATCATTAGAGGAAATTATATGGGTTGGTACGGTTTAATGTGGTCGATTGCTCAGGTGGTTGGTCCAGCCACTGGTTTTTTTGTGGCAGACAATTTTGGTTTCGCAATATTATGGATTGCTATTTCTGTCATTTTGTTGTTGGCATCACTTGGATTGAGTATTTTACAGAAGTTTGAGAATTAAATGATCAGAATCATTGATTTTGCGCAAGAAAAAGTATTTCTTTACTGCGCCGGAAAGGTTACCTTTGTGGCATCAAAAGAAAAAAATGACTGATATCTAAGCTTATGCTGTGATCAGTTTAAGAATTGGGTTTTTAAGGCGTGTTTTTTGGGGGGCTCCATTAGGGCCCCCTTCTTATTTACAGTAAATAAGACTCAATCACTTTTTTAAGCAAATGGTAGTCAGGAGATTGTGATAAATGTGTGTTTTCTTTATTTTTCTGCTCGGTATTGTTTTTTTTAAATCATTTGTCCCTTTTTATTTGGTAATTCCATTTTTTTCCATTCTTGATAGTCCTTTTAATTCTTGAATCCAACATTTCCTAATACTGTTTTTAAGGGATTTTCATTCCATTAGGGCATTGAACATAATATTGCCAAAATAGTAGGACTGTATGCGAAAACGACATTTTTTCTCATGAAATAGGCCCCTGTATTTCCCATGATCTTCAAATTTAGAAACCTGACATATAGATTAAGTTCGGTTTTTCACTATGAAAACATTACAGGATATTTAAATATATCGATTAGGACGGGATCATCAAAAATTCTCTAAACTCCAAGTTTCGATATTGTTTCTTCAGTTTTTCAAAACGCCGTTTTCTCCTTTAAAGGGATGTAAGTTTATCTATAGAATTATCAAAAATATTCTAGTATGAAAAATTTCTATCCTGTTCTACTGTTGTAGGATAAGCGGCATCTAAAAAGATTTAAACACGGATTCAAAACAAATAGAAAATGCAAAAGATCATAAATAATGCAATCAAAAATATTACAACATGAAAAATTTTACCCTTATTCTATTGCTGCTAATTTTTTCTTTTTCACAAGAAACAGCTGCACAACTTTGTCAGCAAGCGACAGCGAGTCTTGATCTAAAAAGCCCAAGAGTTGAAGTTAGACATTCTGCGTCCGGTGATCTTTGGTGGGATGGTGTCAGCGGAAAATTTGTTGTTGAAGACGCTACGTTAGCAACACATCCAGCAAGTGTTGCCTTTGCCGCAAGTCTATGGCTAGGTGCTTCGGACCCCGCCGGCAATTTAAAATTTGCCGGTAATACCTATGGATTGATTACTGGAAATACTGATTGGTCTCCTGGCCCCTTGGATAATACTGGTTTAATCGATTCTGAAAATTGTTTGAATTTTGATAGGCTATGGGAAGTTAAATTTTCAGATATCAACCTGTTTGAAGCTGATTACGCAGATAATGGAGTAATTGACAATACCATTCCAGAGGCAATCCAGATGTGGCCTGGAAAAGACAATCCTTTATTAGAAGGAATCTTAGGATTTGAATTACCAAGTGGAAGATACTTAGCACCTTTCATTGATCGTGATAATGATGGAATTTACAATCCTCAAAATGGTGATGTTCCTGATACCAAGGGTGCCCTTGTTGCGAATTGGTGGATTTTTAATGACAATGGTAATGTTCACTCTTCTTCTGGTGGAAACCCAATGGCCGTAGACGTCAGTGTTTTGTCTTATTCCTTTGATGATAACCCTTTCGGTGCGAGTACGGTATTTTATGAATATAAAATTAGTAACCAATCTGTAGAACCTATTTTGGATCTTCATGCAGGATTGTGGTTGGATCCAGATTTGGGATGTTCTTCTGATGACTATGTTGGTTGTCTCCCCGAGGAAAATCTAGCTTTCGTTTATAACCATGATGTGATTGATGGAAATGATGGAACAAGCTGTAATGGAGTACCAACCTTTGATTTAGGAATTCCATTATTTGGTATTAAAGTTCTTGAAGGAACAAAAAATGAAGATCAAGAAGACAATGGAATGAGCTCTTTTATATATTATTCTATCGTACAAGATAATTTTCCACCACCTATGTCAGATCCTTTAACGGCTCTTGAGATGAATAGACTTTTAACTGGTTTTTGGCGAGATGGAACACCCATAACAGAAGGAGGAACAGGATACAATCCCAGTTCTTCTGAAGTTACCAAGTATGCGTACTCAGATGCTCCTAATTCTGCATCGGGCTGGAGCATGTGTAGTACTTTAGCTCCCCCGGGAGATCAAAGAATTATTCTAGGATCAGGTCCAACAAATTTAAACCCAGGTGAATCCATTAAATTCTCCTTAGCTGCTATTGTAACTCAAAAAGTTGTACATCCTTGTCCTGATGTAACACCGCTTGTTGAAGCTGCTCGATTTGCCCAAGTACTATATGATCAACTTCCATCCAGTCTTAATTCCGCAGTCCCAAAAGCTGAATTTAGTATTAGTCCAAACCCCGCAACTGAATTTATTAATATAACAACTGAGAAAGATCTAATTAAGAGTATTGAATTAATCAATATTAGTGGACAGTTGCTCAGATATTGGTCTGATATTAATACTTCAAATTATCGATTGGATGTCAATGGATTAGGTAAAGGAATGTATTTGGTGAAATTGAAATTGGAAGATGGGAGTTTGGGGGTGAAGAGAGTCGTGGTACAGTAAAGGCTTAAAAAAATGACCAGAATTATATCCGCTATCTCTTACTTGTTTTTTCAAATGTAATGTTTGCAACTTTGGGAACAAGGATCAGGAAATAAAGAAATGGTGGTAGTTGAATAAACCGTTCAAAATAGAATTAGTGGAGATTTCAGTTTAATAATTTAGACTGAAGTCTCCCTACGTACCCTACATCTAAACCTATGAAGTCAAGGTTTTTTCGAACTCTTTAGAAGGTACATTTGTAGTCAAAATTTCCAGAAGCCGCCATTTTATGATGACGCTAAAAAATATTTTGGGAAACATCATTTATCGGAAGGAATGGCTCTTTGAATAACGAAAATTTAGCTCCTAATTGCAAGGCGCCTTCCTCCAACAAATTATATCAGACACCGGCCAAAAGTCTATTCAAAAAATCCAATTTTTGTTATAATCTTGTCACCTGTCTTCTCACGACAAACTTCAGGCAATTTTTCACGTAAAAAAGAGCATTAAATCATGCAGCCCATTACCTTTAGGGCAAATTTCTAGAAATGCCAGCTCAGACCAAACCAAATATAAATTTCAAGAAAGGCAGACTTTCTAAAGCCACCTTGATTGAACTCTATAAAGCATTACTTCTTCCAAGAATGGTGGAGGAAAAAATGCTGATCTTACTTCGTCAGGGGAGAATTAGCAAGTGGTTCGCCGGAATCGGCCAAGAAGCGATAGCTGTTGGCTGTGCTATGGCCTTAGAATCTGACGAAATGATTTTCCCAATGCACCGAAATCTTGGAGTATTTACTTCAAGAAATATCCCATTGGAACGTTTGTTCGCTCAATGGCAAGGAAAAGAAATGGGATTCACAAA
Source organism: uncultured Saprospiraceae bacterium (assembly GCA_937928045.1). Taxonomy (GTDB): domain Bacteria; phylum Bacteroidota; class Bacteroidia; order Chitinophagales; family Saprospiraceae; genus JABDJM01. Next base: position 28,477 of record CALFWO010000056.1, read on the forward strand.
TGGTCGAGATCGATCCTTTCACTTTGGGTCACTTGAGCATTCGATTGTAGGAATGATTTCGCACCTAGGACCACAATTATCTTTGGCTTCAGGAGTTGCACTTGCTCATAAATTGCAAGGAGAAGGCAAAGTATCCCTGGCATTTTCAGGAGAAGGAGGAACCAGCCAAGGAGAATTTCATGAGGCTTTAAATACGGCTTCAGTATGGAAACTACCAGTAATCTTCGTGGTAGAAAATAATGGTTACGGACTATCAACACCGACAGAAGAACAATTTCGATGTGCTCAAATTGCAGACAAAGGAGTCGGCTATGGAATGAGGTCCTATACCATCGATGGAAATAATGTTTTAGAAGTTTTTCAGACGATAAAGAAATTAAGCAAAGAACTTAGAGAAAATCCAGAGCCAATTTTATTGGAATGTATGACCTTTAGAAGGCGAGGACATGAAGAGGCCTCTGGAACAAAATATGTTCCCAAGGAATTGATGGAATATTGGGCTGCAAAAGATCCAGTTGAAAATTACGAACAGTTTCTAATCGAACAAAGCATTATCACAGAGACTGATGTGGAGGTTTGGAAAAAGGAAAATAAAGAAGCAATTAATGCTGGCCTAGAAGTGGCTTATGCAGAACCAATGCCAAAGGTTGAGTTGAGCAAGGAAATGTCTGATGTTTTCAATAACAGCCAAGTGGAAACGGTTGCTCCGCAGGGATCAACTAAACCCATTAGATTTGTTGATGCTTTGCACCAAGGATTAGAGCAAGCGATGGAGAAATATTCCAACTTGGTTTTAATGGGACAGGACATAGGAGACTACGGTGGTGTATTTAAGATCACAGATGGATTTACCAAGACTTTTGGCAAAGAGCGGGTTAGAAACACCCCCCTTTGCGAATCGGCAATTATTGGAATTGGATTGGGCCTAAGTTTGAAAGGAATGAAGGCGATGGTTGAAATGCAATTTGCTGATTTTGTTACTTGCGGTTTCAATCAGATAATTAATAACCTAGCCAAATTAAACTACAGATGGGGACATGCACCTGATGTGGTAATACGACTCCCCACTGGAGGAGGTGTTGGCGCAGGACCTTTCCATTCTCAATCTAATGAAGCTTGGTTTTTCCATACGCCAGGTTTAAAGATAGTTTACCCAAGTACTCCGGAAGATGCAAAGGGATTATTGTTGGCTAGTTTTGCCGATCCAAATCCTGTTTTATTTTTTGAACACAAAGCTTTGTACAGAAGTCTAACTTCAGATGTGCCAGAAGACTATTACACTTTGCCAATTGGGAAAGCACGGACTGTTAAATCAGGTTACGAACTTAGTATTATTACCTATGGAATGGGCGTCCATTGGGCCATTGAAATCTGTGATGAAATGAATGTGGAAGCAGAGATCTTAGATCTCAGATCATTAGCCCCACTGGATTATGAGGCTATTGAAGAAGCAGTAAAGAAAACCAATAAAGTGATTATTCTTCATGAAGATTCGCTCACAGGTGGAATTGGAGGAGAACTTTCAGCTTATATTTCAGAGCATCTATTTGAATATTTGGATGGACCTGTTTTGCGCGCAGCTAGCTTAGATACACCGATCCCATTTGCAGTTCCCTTGGAGCACCAATATTTGCCAAAAGATCGATTAAAGGTTCAAATTGAAAAACTGCTAAACTATTAAAAGCTATTCAATGACTAAGCATCAGTTGAATTGATTATTCAAGTGACGATAAGCAACGATATTCGTCCAAATAGCGTTTGACTGTTTGAAAGGTAAATACTACTTTCGCAACCGCAAAAAAAGATAGATATGAAATTTGATGAAATGGTCGCTGTGAGTGGCTTGAGTGGAATTTATAAATTGATAGCGAATCGATCCAACGGATTGATAATTGAAGATGTGGATACAGGAAAGCGAAAGCTAGCTCCGGCAAGAAAGCATCAATTTACTCCTCTAGCATCTATTGGAATCTATACTGGAGAAGAAGATACAGCTGAATTGGCCGTGATCTTTAGAGAAATGCGAGATCAGTTTGAGAAAAACCCTCCGGTGGCTTCATCCGCTTCTGGTGAAGAATTGTCAAACTATTTTGCCTCTATACTTCCAAATTATGATAGAGACCGAGTTTTTTCCGGAGATATCAAAAAGGTTATCAAGTGGTTCAAATTCTTGAACGAAAGAAATATCATTCCTGAAGAGGAAGTGGAAGAAGCCAAGGAAGAAGCCAAGGAAGAATCCATGGAAGAGGTTGTTGCAGAAGCACCAAAGCCAAAGAAAAAAGCGAAGGCCAAACCTAAGAAAGAATCTGCAAAATAATTTACTGAACCAAGTTCATAAAATCTCGAACTAAGTTTAAAGTTTGTTGTGGTGAAAGTTTTTCACCTGACCAGTTTAATTCTGAAAAGTGCTTCTTCAGGTATTTCTGTTTAGCAGTTAATGCTAGCTGATTCTGTATTTGATCTCGCTGGGTTTTACTTCGATCCGGATTCTTCATCAGCTTTTCCGTGATTTCATTGTTCTTGGTAATCTCACGAGTCATCAATTCTAATATTTGATCTCGCTGTCCAACAAGTTGATCAGAAGATTGATTGATTCCACTCTCAAGCTTGTTTAAGGCTTGAAGAAATTCAATTTTGATAGCTTTTGATTCATTTAAGTCTTGCGCCTGAATTAAAAAGGGAAGAAACAATAAAAGAAATGATGTGATTTTTAAAGACATAGTTGGGAACAAATGTGATTTGAAAAGGTCTGGAGCCGAAAGAAATCCTATCTATTATTTGATAATCAACGAACTAGATTTCTTTTTTCGGTTTCAGAATTCAAATGAATATATTGGTTTTCCTTCTAATATTATACCAATATGTATATTTGCAAGTAAATAATCAAGAAAGATGAAATCCTTAAACTCCCTGTTGATTTGCCTTTTGGCTTCCTCATTTTTGTTTGCGCAAGACATGGTAGAAGTGGATACCACTAAAATGCCCAATAATTTTATTAAGATTTTCAAGAATTTCAGGTACGAATCTTTGCCAGATCTGGTGTTCGATGGACCAGAATTCAATTATTTTGTCGAGCGTCAGGACTTGTTTGGTTCAGGAGTAGGAATTGCATTTTCACATAGTAATGACAATGGAAATTTCTGGGAAATAGGATTGGCAGAGATGATGTTTTCTGGATCAAATGAAACAACTACCTATATCGAAGTGGATACCTTGCTTTATCAGAATTATAGACAACAGTCTTATGCTCGAAGAGACTTTTTTGGACACATTGCCTACGGGTTTACCCTAGGAGAAGGAGAAACAGGGAAGTGGAGAATGACAGCAGCTGCGGCATTAATGCCATTTTTACAATCGATTGATGTGCTTTCGGAAGATGATGAAAGTTTAAATGTTTCTGCAAATATTGTTGGTGTTTCAATAGCAGCTTATCCCGCAGTACAATTTAAAATTTTCAAAAAGGGTTATTTAGATATTTCCTTACCGATTCGAATTTTCAGAGCAGCGTCTTTCACCGGCGACTCCGGCAATCCTTTTTTGAATTTAAGAGAGGTTCAACAATCTACTGCGGATATAGATTTTGTTCCTTCCATTTATGAATTACGTTTGGGACTATCCATTGGATTATAAATAAAAATTACCTTTGTATTTTTACCTTTGGTAAGCAACTAATTCGGGTGCAATTTCATCGTAAGTATATTATAGCTATTATTTTATGAGATTTTTGTCAATCATCTTTTGTTTTGTGATCCTATCGATTTCTACTCAGGTAGCTGGGCAAGATTTTTTGAACAGTAATAGTGGACCAAGAGAAGATGGTAGTATTGAAGAGCAAATTGACTATCTAGTCAAAGAGTCTAATAATTACAAGACTTATAAAGTGATTCCTAAAGTAAAAATCCAGAAGTTGAAAGCAAATATCTTAGATACTTTGGCTTCCGTTCGAGGAAAACTTCGTGAGGCAAAGAATACTTTAGGTGAAAAAAACAATTCCATTGCGTCGTTAAATACAAGATTGTCTGATTTGCAATCTAATCTAGATCAAACGAATACTGAAAAAAATAGTATCTCTTTTCTTGGAATGAATATGGGCAAAGGAGCTTACAAAACCTTGATGTGGTTCATCGTTGCGGCCTTGGCTTCTTTGCTAGGTTTTTTCATTTTTAAGTTTAAAGAAAGCAATATTGATACTGTAAGTACTAGAAAGGATTACGAAGAACTACAAAAAGAGTTTGAAGAACACCGCAAGCGCTCTCTTGAAAGAGAACAAAAGGCCATGCGTAAATTGCAGGATGAACTTAACCGAAAATCTCAGGTATAACCCTAGCGTTAGTCACCTTTCACTTTTTCCCTTATAAATTGCCTATCATTAGTCGAATTACAAATTCGGACTAAAAACTGATCTTCCTGAGCAGATTTACCATTTCTTATTAGTGCGAAACTCATTATTTGATAGAATTTAACGGTTAAAAGCCTTTACCTTTGTCAAAAAACGAACATTTGTTCGTAAATTATTTTGAACTCTCTTTCGTTCAGGCTATCTTTGGAATATTCCTAATCAGATAAAGCTTTAGCACATGGATATTAAAAGTCTTCAAGATCGCTTTCAGGAAAAAGTAGATGCCGAAATTAAAATCGAACCTCGAGATTGGATGCCGGATGATTATCGTAAAACTTTAATTCGTCAAATTTCTCAGCATGCGCATTCTGAAATCGTTGGAATGTTGCCAGAGGGAAATTGGATTACTCGTGCCCCTTCATTGAGAAGAAAGCTTGGGTTATTGGCAAAGGTTCAAGATGAAGCCGGACACGGATTATACCTCTATTCAGCTTGCGAAACATTAGGTGTTGAACGAGATGATTTATTCCAACAACTGAATTCAGGAAAGGCGAAGTATTCGAGCATTTTTAATTATCCTACTGTTACTTGGGCAGATATTGGAACGGTTGGCTGGTTGGTAGATGGCGCTGCGATTATGAATCAAGTACCACTTTGCCGTTGTTCCTATGGTCCATATGCCAGAGCAATGGTTCGTGTTTGTAAAGAAGAAAGTTTTCACCAACGTCAAGGCTTTGAAATCTTGTTGACCTTGTCCAAAGGTACAGAAGATCAAAAAGCAATGTTGCAGGACGCTGTCAATAGATGGTGGTGGCCAGCATTAATGATGTTTGGTCCAAATGATGCAGATTCTCCACATACTGCTCGATCAATGAATTGGAAAATTAAAAGATTTACCAACGATGAGCTCCGTCAAAAATTTGTGGATGTATGTGTCGCTCAGGCAGAAATTTTAAATGTAACCTTGCCCGATCCGGATCTGAAATTTAATGAAGAAACAGGCCATTATGATTTCGGCGCTATCGATTGGGATGAGTTCTGGGCTGTTGTAAAAGGAAATGGTCCTTGCAACAAACAACGATTGGTTGCTAGAAATAAAGCGCATGACGAAGGTGCATGGGTGCGAGAAGCCGCTATCGCATTTGCTGAGAAAAAGAAACAACGTGAAATGGCCGTGGCCAGCTAAATTCTAATATTAATTAATTCAATTTGTATGAAAAATAATTGGCCACTTTGGGAAGTTTTTATTCGTTCTCGACAAGGTTTAAATCATAAGCATGTCGGAAGTTTGCATGCTGCGGATGCAGATATGGCAATTGAGAATGCACGTGATGTTTACACAAGGAGATCAGAAGGTGTCAGTATTTGGGTGGTTCCTTCTGAACAAATAACAGCCTCAAATCCAGATCAAAAAGATGAACTCTTTGATCCAGCTGAAGATAAAGTGTATAGGCATCCTACTTTTTATGATCTTCCTGATGGAATAACACACATGTAACGATGAAGAAATTTGAATACGTTTTGCGTTTAGCAGATTCACCATTAATTCTGGGACAAAGATTGTGTGAGTGGTGTGGCCATGGTCCGATCTTAGAACAAGATATAGCCTTATCTAATATAGCATTAGATCTGTTAGGACTGTCTAGGAATCTTTTTCAATATGCTGCAGAATTGAAAGGTGGAAACGTTACCGAAGATGATTTGGCTTTTACTCGTCAAGAAAGAGAATATCAAAATTTCTTGATCTGCGAACAAGAAAATGGACACTGGGGGAAGACACTCTTGAGACAATTCTTTTTTGATGTCTACCAATACTATTTTTTGCATGCACTTAAAAATTCCTCCGACGAACGATTAGCAGCTATCGCTCTCAAATCAATCAAAGAAGTAACTTATCACATGAGGTACTCTTCGGAGTGGGTGATAAGACTAGGAGACGGAACTACCGAGAGTCACGGAAAAATGTTGGATGCCTTGGAAGCCCTTTGGCCGTTCACAGGCGAGTTGACTCAGTTTGATGAATTGGATTTGGAGATGGAAAAAATTGGTGTCATTAAGAACTTGGCTCAAATTCCGTCGCAATGGACCAATAAAGTCATTGAAATATTGGGTATGGCAACCTTACCGATTCCAGAAAAGGGATGGATGCAAAAAGGAGGAAAAAGTGGAGTACATACAGAAGCAATGGGTTTTATTTTGGCAGAAATGCAATACATGCAACGTGCCTACCCAGGAGCGAAATGGTAAATGATGAACGTTCAAGAAAAAGATGTCTGGCAGATCCTGGAAAAAGTAACTGATCCCGAAGTACCGGTATTAACCATCTTAGATTTAGGAATAGTTCGTGAAGTAAAAATTACTGAGCAATCTTGTGATGTGACGATCACCCCAACCTATACCGGTTGTCCGGCAATGAACGTTATTGCTATGCAGATTCGAATGGAATTGATGGCAGAAGGTTTTCAAAATGTAAATATAAAAGAAGTACTTAGTCCAGCTTGGACAACTGCCTGGATGTCTGAAGCTGGTAAAAGAAAATTAAAAGCATATGGAATAGCTCCTCCGCAAGAAGGTACTATCGACAAGTCTGCATTATTCAGCGAAGCAAAACCTGTGCAATGCCCGCATTGCGAATCGCAGAATACTAAGATGACTTCCCAATTTGGGTCAACTGCTTGCAAAGCAATGTATGGCTGCTTAGACTGTTTGGAACCGTTTGACTATTTCAAATGTCATTAAGTACTTTTTTGTCAATTGTTCTAATCCAAATTTATAACTTCACTTCATGGAATTAATAAACTTTACTAAAGAAAATGGAGTAGGGAAGATCGTCTTAAATCGGCCTGAAAAATTTAATTCGTTTGTTCGAGAAATGATGATGGCGTTTCATGCCGCTCTAAATGATTGTCAACAAGATGAATCGATCAGATGTATTTTGGTTACGGCGACCGGAAAAGCATTTTGCGCAGGTCAAGATTTAGCCGAAGCTATCGATGAGGATAATGGATTAGATTTAGAAAAAATAGTTAACCAACATTACAATCCTTGTATCAAACGATTAAGGGAAATTGAAAAACCTATCGTAGCTGCAGTGAATGGAGTTGCGGCTGGTGCCGGCGCAAATATTGCATTAGCCTGTGATATAGTTGTTGCCAAAGAATCGGCCACTTTCATCCAAGCGTTCTCAAAAATTGGTTTGATACCTGATAGTGGTGGAACCTATACTTTACCTCGATTAATAGGATTACAAAAAGCGACTGCGCTTATGATGCTTGGGGATAAAGTCTCCGCTGAGGAGGCCGAAAGATTGGGAATGATTTATAAGTTTTTTCCAGATGATTCATTCGATGAAGAGGTAGAAAAAATAACAAGGAAATTAGCTGGAATGCCTACTAAAGGACTTGGCTTAACAAAAAGAGCATTGAATCTTTCTTTGACCAACGGACTGGATACTCAACTAGATATCGAAGAGCACCTTCAAGCAGAAGCAGGAGAAAGTGAAGATTACAAGGAAGGGGTAGCAGCATTTTTAGAAAAAAGAAAACCAACTTTCGTTGGAAAATAAATCAATATGAAATTTGCAGTAATTGGTGCTGGATCCATGGGCCGCGGTATTGCGCAAGTCATGGCGCAATCTGGTGCAACCGTTTTTTTAATAGATAAATTTGAAAAAGCGATTGAAACGGCAAAAGCTCATCATGCAAAGATTTTTGCAAGATTGGTTGAAAAAGGAAAATGGTCTGAGGCGCAAAAAACAGAAATTGCTTCTAGGATTGTTTATCAGCATGATTTTAGAGGTCTTGAAGTATGTGCCTTTGTGATTGAAGCCATTATTGAAAATGTAGAAATCAAAAAATCGCTTTTTCAAGAATTGGAAGCGATTGTAGATGATAAATGCATTTTAGCTTCTAACACCTCATCGCTTTCTATTGCCAGTTTAGGTGCTGCATTAAAAAAACCTGAGCGATGTATTGGTGTTCACTTTTTTAATCCAGCTCCACTAATGAAGTTAGTGGAAATTATTCCAGCCATTCAAACGTCAAAAGAAACGCTTCAATCCACAACGGATTTGGTGAATGGGTGGAAGAAGATTACTGTCCTTGCGAAAGACACCCCTGGTTTTATTGTAAACCGTGTGGCTAGACCTTTCTATGGCGAAGCCCTTCGTATTTACGAAGAAGGATTCGCAAATCCTGAGACCATTGACTACGCTATGACTGAAATTGGCGGCTTTAGAATGGGACCATTTACACTGATGGATTATATCGGTAACGACATCAACTATATCGTCACCGAAACGGTTTTTAAATCGTTCTACTATGATGCTAGATACAAGCCAGCTTTTACTCAAAAGAGATTAGCAGAAGCCGGCTACTTCGGAAGAAAAACAGGGAGAGGATATTTTGACTATGGCCCTGATGCTGAGCCTAAGATAATTAATAAGGAAGAGCTATTGCTTAAAAATATATTTTGGCGAATTCTTGTGATGCTCATCAATGAAGCGGCCGATGCGCTCTACTTAAATATTGCCAGCAAAGAGGATATTGATTTGGCAATGACCAAAGGAGTAAATTACCCAAAGGGTCTTTTGGCATGGGCGGACGAAAAAGGAATCGATCATTGCGTAGATACATTGGACCGCTTATTTAATGAATACCATGAAGAAAGATATCGATGCAGCCCATTGCTTAGAAGGATGAAAAAGGATAACCTTAAATTTTTCAGATCATGATGGAGCCTAAAGCAATCGTCGAGGAGATGATGAACAAAGATTCATTTTCGAAATGGTTAGGAATTAAAGTTCTTGAAGTAAAGGAAGGATTTGCTGAAATTCAAATGATTGTTCGGCCAGAAATGGTGAATGGCTTTGGAATTGCCCACGGAGGAATAAGTTTTTCGTTGGCAGATTCAGCATTCGCTTTTGCAAGTAATAGTCGCGGAAGGCATGCAGTATCCACAGAAGTGTCGATTTCACATCTATCCGCAATAAAAGTTGGCGACGTACTTACCGCTAAATCAAAGGAAATTAAAAATGGTCGACAAATTGCAGTTTATTCAATCACAATTTCAAATCAAGAGGATAAATTAGTCGCACACTTCAAAGGGAATGTATTCAAGCTCGATAGAGACTGGAACGTTTAAGTTTGCGAGTTATCCTTCGAAAGCTAGGCCTGACGGAACTTTATGGCAGCAATTTTGGTTATTCATATGTAATAACATTACTTTTAAGCTTTAACAAACTAAATATTATCATCCAATGAGTAGACGTGGTGGATTTTTCTCTTCAGGAAACCCTGTTATGAATGAAAGAGCCTATCAAAAGGCTTCTAATAACGTTTTGGACGCTGATATGGTGGGCACTCAGATCAAGGGTGAAACCATGACCGTAAGCGGAGCCGTTAACAAATCGTTCATTTTAATGGGACTTTTATTGGCCTTTGCCCTAGTTGGCTATGTCTTTCCCAGTTCTATGTTTATAATGGGAGGTGGTTTGCTTGGACTAGGAATTGTATTACTTGCAGTCTTTAAAACGCATTGGTCTCCGGTCTTGGCTCCAATCTATGCAATTGTAGAAGGACTTTTCGTCGGGGCAGTTTCCGCTATGTATGCCGCTGCTTTTGATGGCATTATATTTCAAGCGGTTTCACTTACAATGGCCGTTTTGTTCTTGATGTTATTTCTCTATAAAATGGAAATCATTAAGGTAACTCAGAAGTTAAGATCAGGAGTGATTATGGCAACTGGTGCTGTATTCATAGTTTACATACTGAGCTTTGTTCTTTCGTTTTTCGGAATTACCGTTCCATACATCCACGAAGGTGGTATGATCGGAATAGGAATCTCAGTAGTAATTGTTGGAATCGCTTCCATGAATTTGCTTTTGGATTTCGATAATTTCGAAGTAGGAGAGAGATTGAGATCTCCAAAGTATATGGAATGGTTCTCAGCTATGGGATTAATCATAACCTTAGTTTGGTTGTACATTGAGATATTAAGACTGCTTTCAAAACTTCGCGACTAGAAATTTACTCCTTAGCGAAACAAAAAGCCTCAGTTGGATTCAAACTGAGGCTTTTTTATTGGATCAAAATAGGCATGCGTTAAATCTAATGGAGATTCCTACTTATGCATTGGGAAACAATGAGGAGAAAACATTGATTGTGAGCAAGTCTTAAGCTGTTTTGAATAACTCGGTTAAAAATCTAAGCTGAGGTAAATTTTTGAAATCAAGCCCTTCGCTAGTGGGGGGCTTATAATATTGGCCGGTGACCATTGTTGGATTTTATGTAGTCCAATTTTATTTCAAACATGACCCGCATCTTTTCTGCACGCATTAGCGCCTCGCTCGCCTTTGGGCCTTCAAAGTTCTTTTCTAATGATCCCTTGAACAATTTTATCCATCTATCAAAATGATTTTTTGCTAGTCCCAATCCAATGTGTCTAGCAAATGGATTTCCTCTATAGCCTTGTTCCGCAAATAAAACTGTCGTCCAAAAGCTGATCATTTTTTCCAAATGTTTTGGCCAATTTTCAGTTTTGATTTTCTCATTAAAAATAGGACCAATTAAATCGTCCTTTTGTACCTCATGGTAAAAACTATGGACCATTTTTGAAATATCTGCTTTTGAATTTATATCCTTCATAAACAGTCCAAATGTAAAACAATATTTATTAAAGAGACTGTCTACTTAGTAGACAGTCTCTTTTAACTTCAAAACATTAGTTGTTTGCAATAATTAGTTTCATGGATTCTTTTACCATGTTTGAATTATTTCTAATGTTTACAAAATATAATCCAGTCTGTAGTTCTTGGTTCAGTTTTATACTTTCGACCGAACTTGGAACTGCATTCCTATAAATTAACTTTCCATTAATATCTAATATTTCATAAGTAATAAATGGAGAAGTTTTATACTTCGTACTTGAAATATTAATAGTGATATTGGAAGAAGGTCCCGGGTTTGGAAAAATATTGGAATTTTCGATTTCAGCCTTATAAGCCATGCGACCCTGTCTTCCATTTTCACCTGGTTTCCCTCCGTCTTCACTTTTGAAGATATCGCAACCTTCGCTGAGTTCATAACAACCATTATGGTCAAAATCCAGAATAATACAATTTGAAGGAGCGCTAATATCTCCGTCATTACAAACAGATTGAACCGAAACAATGATATCATTACAATCATAAGTATTTGGTACTTCAAAAACACCATTAACAATATCAGTTGCAGGAACAGTAATGACCTCTTCATATCCATAGTAACCTAGGCAATTGATTGTCACAATTAAATCTCGCGGACAAGTTTGATTGACGTAGATATTCCATCCTCTTTCACCGCGCTCAGCACATGATATTTCCGGAGCATTGGTATCACAACAATCCGTCGAGAAATTAGCAATTGTTTCGCATTCATCACCCCAAGGTCTGAATACTCGAACCTCAATGTCTGAACATGGATCTTGATTCCATCCGGTTATCAAGAAGGGATTTTGTTCAGCGATACCATCGTTGTACCAATCTACCCAGAAGTTATCTATTGGATTTCCTGCGGCGTCTACTGCCCATACATATCCGTAAAAAGAATCCCAAGAACAATTATCTCCCGGCCAGTAATTACTACATTCTTCATATTCAGAAAATGGTAAATCTTCGCAAGTCGCAAAATTTACTGTCGGACAATCTCCATGACATACGACTTCTATACACATCGTTGTATCACATACTGTCCCATCTGGCTGTTGGTAACTAAGTTCCGCGCATAAGATATATGGATCTGTATATTCACGATAAAAAGGATTTGAACCCATGCCCTGAGAAACACCATCCATAAACCATTCAACAGTGATATCGTAGTTGCTAATGTTAATATAGTCACCGTTACCATCATAGATTCTTCCACCACCATATGGCTTTCCACAACCACAAGTTGTACAGGCAACTTCAAGTGTAAAGGCACATTCCAAAGGTGGTTCAGATTCGCATGCCTCTAACTCAACTATTGCCGAACCGCATATTTCACCATCCACAAAACCAAAAACTTGATAGATTCCCCCAGTTGTGTTACAGATAACAGGATTGTTTGGATCGGAGTCATCCACGTCAGCAGTAGGTTGCCACATATAGGTGTCGGCTCCACTTAAGGAAATATTATAGCAGCCATCTTTACATTCGCTAACTTCTACTGAAAGTTCACAACTTTTACATTCGTTTTCTGGAAGAACAGTTACAGTATTTGAACATTGAATCAGACAGTCAGGATCATCTGAAATTGTATACTGAAAGGTGTAAGTTTCTCCGTAGGCAAGCCCTTCGATTACTGGATCTTCAGAATTGGGATTCAAGATAGTTACACTTGGACCCCCTGTTTGGGTCCAACTTACAGGTATGTTAATGGGGTCTCCCATACTGTTGGTCGGTGTGTTTCCATTAAGTTGAGTTGTTAAAAGACAGGTAGTAATTGGTGACCCGCAATCAATTGTAGGAACATCAGCTACAATTACGCAAAATGTACCGGTGTCTGTGCAAATTACAGTCTCTCCAGTAGAAGGATCAGTTGTACTACGAGTAAGTGTAATTTCGAAACAATAGGTGCCTTCTTCAACTAGATTTAAAGGAGTATTATGAGGAACCGAAGCTCCTGGAGTCAATGCAGATGAGGTAGAAGATAAAACAGTTGCAGAGATTGTCCCATTACCATTAACTTGAGTAAAATTATCACTTAGTTGGAAATAAGGATCGCCTCCGCACAGAAAGGTCAGTGTTTCTTCAAATACTCTAATTCCAGGATTAACATGGAAGTTGTAAGTTTTTGAATCTATGCAATTTCCATACATCATTGTTACAACGATTCTAAAACTCCATCCATCATCACCTATGTCGAAAGGAGCAGTTGGAAATTCTACATTGGTTTCATGGCTTGTCGGGTTGGAAATATTTATTGTATTGGTTGAATTACTATTGTAAGTGACTTCCCAACTATAGGTCGCACCGGCCATAAAATCCTCATCTAAGAAGATACTGGATAGTTCCCATTCTTCAAGACAATAATAAGTACGTTCGTTATTTGACAATCCAAAACCTTCTTGCTCTTCAATTTCACAACTGACTTGTGCCGTTGAGGTTTGGCAAGAGCCATTGTTGATGGTATATTCAAAAGTATAATTGCCATCGTCTGGAACAACTACCCATGTACAACGCGAATTGAAGTTATCTACATCAAGATCATTAGCATTAATTCCTGCAGGTGTGCTGACAATCGTCCATTCAGGACTTCCTCCACAACCAGGACTTGTACCACAAATTTGTATTCTTCGTGAACAAGAAGGACATGCATCTGGATTATTTACCCATGCACCTAGGCTACTGTATTCTCTCGTAAACTGAACAGAGGTACTAGTGCTTTCGACACAGGCTCCAATAGAATGTGTATAGGTAAATTTATACTCGCAGTCACCGGTGCCGTTATGGTTTACAATAAGGTCATTTCCGGATTGAGTTATTGTACCATCAAATTCTGGTTCAACAAACCAACTGCCAGTGACACCAGGGTCTGGTGCAGAACCACTTAAGGTTATATTCCCGCCACAAATTTCAGACTCATGGTTGGCTATAGTAGGCGGATTGATTATTTCTCCAACAGTTACCACTAAATTTTGACAAGCCAATTCATGATCAACGCAAATTACACAAAGTTCGAATTCGTAGGTGCCAGCGGGGAAGTCACCGCCATTTGTTGGGCTAACGCCAGTTTGCAAAGCGGTGTTATCGTCAAACGTGACTTGAATAACAGGGTTAGCATTTACAAGATTCCATTCAGCATCCAAGGGAGCAAGATATAGAGGCGAGTCTTCACCATACAAGGTCATTTGTTCTCCGATACAAATGGATTGATCCCCACCGGGATTTGCACTACATATTTGGGCCTCGAGGTTGTAAGAGATAAGGCCGTATAAAAAGACAAAACATAAAAGCTTTTTCATTATTACGGATTTAAAAATTAGGAAATGAACATTACATTCTATACTCAATCATGATTTAATCATTAGATTGAGACAATAAAACCTCTATCATTTGGGCGCCCAAATAGAGATAAATGTTAGTTTGAAGTGTGGATATTATCTAAAGGCAGATATATGTATTTAGGGAAATCCTAAAATTTGAGATGGCTTTGGGGCTATCTTTATATATCCGTTAATTCCTTGTTTACAATTTAGTAAATAAACTTTTAAAAGGAGAATGCTACTATCAAATTTTTGAATGTAGCTATTACAAAGGGTTAAAATGTTCTTTTTGTTTTCAATGACTTTTTAGCGAAAGAGTTAATAATTAAAAGTCTAAGTTGACAAACGATCTTCTAATAAATCCATATTTTCGCCATATGTTTTATAGTTTCAAAGGTTTTATTCCCGTTGTTCACCCAACTGCATTTGTACATCCGCAAGCTGCTATAACAGGCAATGTGATCATTGGAAAGGATGTATATATTGGACCTGGGGCTGCTATACGTGGAGACTGGGGAGGAATTGTAATTGAAGATGGATGCAATGTTCAAGAGAATTGTACCATACATATGTTTCCGGGTGTAGAAGTAAGGTTAAAAAAGAATGCTCACATTGGTCATGGAGCCATTGTTCATGGAGCTCAGATTGGCGAAAATGTATTAGTGGGGATGAATGCGGTGATAATGGACAATGCTAAAATTGGAAAGAATTCTATCATCGGGGCATTAGCTTTTGTTAAGGCTAATGCTGAAATTCCATCAGGAAGTTTGGTCGTAGGGAATCCCGCAAAAGTTATTAAGAAGGTATCGAAAGATATGATTGCTTGGAAGCGTAAAGGGACGAAGTTATATCAAACTTTGCCAGATGATCTGAGAGAATCTTCTCGTCCAGTAAATCCCTTGCGGGAGATTCCGAAGGATCGACCAAAACAGGAAAGTTTGTTTAAAACGTGGAATGAGATTAAGAAAAAGTAATATTATATAATAGCCTCTTTTATTTTCATTTGATCTCGCAGATCTCTTAATTCTTGACTTGGATTATCTGGATCCATTGGTAGTCTAATAAAGAATTTAGTTCCTTTACCTAAATCAGATTCGAACCAAATTTGTCCATTATATTTTTCAACGATATTTTTGCAAATCGTTAATCCGATACCGGTTCCTTCGTATCCTTTTTTCTTGTCCAGTTGATGAAATAGTAAAAATATTTTTTGCTCAAATTCTTTTTCCATTCCAATTCCATTGTCTTTCACAGAAATCAACAAAGTATCTTTGTCTTGTTCCAATACAGCATTTATATTTATAATCGGATTGGACGAATTAAATTTAATTGAATTACTAATAAGATTTTGAAATAACTGAATTAAGTGGAGTCTCTTCATTTTCACTTTTGGAAAATGATCTGGATAATCTACAATAGTATTAGAAGAAATAATTTTATCATTCAAGCTATATACTACTTCGTCCAGTACAGCTCTTAAATTAACCAAATCACTGGTGGCTTTTTCCGTGGTGATAGCAGAAAATTCCAGCAAGTCCAAAAGAAGATCATTCATTCGCTTGACCCCTTTCACTACATAATCCATATAGGTGTTCGCTTCATCAGGCATTTCTTGGCCATATCGTTTACGAATGAGACTAATAAAACTACCGATATTTCTTAGTGGCTCCTTTAAATCATGTGCTGCTGCATATGCGAATTGCCGCAATACTTCATTAGATTCTGTCAATTTTTTATTTTGATATTGAATTTCTTCGTGCTTATTTTTTAACTGAGAATTATTTACTTTTCTCAAGTTGTTCATGAAAAATAAGAAAGTAATTATTAATAATAGTGTAGCAGAAATACCAATAAGAATCGTTCTATTTCTACTTGTCGCCAAAGCCTGAATCGTTTTCTGAGACTTGTCCATTTCAAACTGGAATCTTTTCTCAGCTACACGTTGTGCCTTTTCACTATTTAAAATTTCCTTTTGAAGTTTGTCATAATTTTCCAAGTATGACAGAGCCAATTCAATATTTCCTTCTTCTCTATTTATTTCGTATAAAGAATAATTGTTTTGTTGCGATAAATAACTGTTCTCCAGTTTGCTATCAGAAGCCAAGCTTTTCATAAAGAAATCTTTGGCTAAATTGAGATCGCCTCTCCGCTTATTCAATGTTCCGAGTTTGGAATAAAGCAGTGCTTGATCTTTAGTAGATATGTAGTCTTTGTATTCGAAACATTTCAGAAAAAAATCATTGGCAACCTCAAGGTTACCTTTTTGAGTATAAGTATCTGAAATCTCAATCAATGCTTTAACCATGATTACAGGATTCTCTAAAGTTTGACTCAATTTTAAAGCGGTATTCAACTTAACCAAGGCTAAATCATAGTTCTCCATTTTAGACAGCACTTTCCCATAATCAATGAGAACTCCTGCCATCAAAATGGTATCAGAAGATGTTTTGGAAATTTTATAGGCTTTTTCAATGTTTGATAAGGAAGGTTGATGATCATTTGTTTTCAAATAGATCATTGAAATGTTTTGTAGCGTGATTACCACTCCAGATGCTGTATTTCTCTGCTCAGCAATTTTTAAAGACTTAAAGTAATATTCAATTGCTTTTTCATAATCGCCCACTACATCATATATGGAGCCTAACCCGTGATAACTATCCTCAATCATTTCTAATGCTCCAATTTCTTGTGCTTTGAAAAGAGCTTTAGTATGATAGTCCGTGGTTGTTTTATAATTTCCTAGCTTTTTATTTACAATCGCCAGATCAGTGTATATACTTAAGATATGGGAGTCATTCTTCAGACTTTGAGCAACTATTTCTGCATTTTCAAATTCTTTGAGTGCCATTAGAACTCGATTGTTCTCTTCTAGGATAAAACCTCGCTCGCGGTAAGTTTGAAATTGGCCTTCTAAATCACTATTATTTCTTGCTCTATTCAAGGCTATTTCTGTATATGCCAATGCTTTATCGATATCTCGATACGAATGTTGAGCCGCCAATTTTAAAATTTCCAGAATTTTTTGAGTCTTTAGTTCTGGCTCAATAATGGCCTGCAGACTATCCACTTGAGTTTGACCTGCCCTAACGACAGCGGCGTTTAACATGATTACTAGAATCATGAAAAAGTAAGTGGAATTAATATTTGCTTTTATAAAGTTCATTATTTTCTTAACGCAATCCATATTGTAATTCAAAAAGCGTTCCTACTCTTCAAAAAAGGCAAAAAAATTGCGAAATAGACATTTATCTATTTCGCAAAAGTTCTAAAGGAAGCTTTTTCTAATGGCATACGCTATAAGAAAGAGCTAAGGATCGAAAAATCTATCCGCCATTTGATGGACGAGGCTTTCTCTTGTCTCCTTCTCCTCCCTTGATTTTTAAACAATCCGCTTGGCTCAACTGAGCTCCTGCCGACAGTAAAAGTCTTAGGTCATGTAACTTTTTCATGTAATGGGATTTAATTAATTAATTAATATATTTTACGCAATCTGCGATAAAACCAAGCTATTTATTTATCAAAAAATATTGTCTTCGTGACAAGATTATTTATAAATATTAAAGAATTTTTCAATTCCTAAATCTTAGGGGAAGAATTTATTAGGGGAAATCTGTTAGTGGGAGAATTCGTTTTTTGTGTTGTTTTTGCGGAACACCATAAAACTATACAGACATCTATCCATGTTCAAATAGTATACCAAGAGCCTGATTTTTTAGTTATTTTTTACATTCTTTTAACGTGCAAGTGTAATTCTAAGGTAATCAATAAATTAAGTCCTTGAATTCTTTGCAAATTTTTTAGCTTACTCTTGTTACTTTTGAGCTAACTAACCAATACTAGATAAATAATGCTTATTCCAAATTATATCAAAGGTCAATGGATCGATCCTGAAAAAAATACTATACCTCAATTTAATGCTGTCACAGGTTCTTTAATTGGAGAAGTTGGTAATGATAATATTGACTTTGCAGCTGTTCTGAAATATGGAAGAGAAAAAGGAGGACCAGCACTTCGCAAAATGACTTTCCAGGAGCGAGGTCAAATGATTAAGAAACTAGCGCTTCATCTAAACGGCATAAAAAAGAAGTATTACCCACTTTCCTATTGGACCGGTGCAACTAAAGTGGATAGTTGGATTGATATTGACGGTGGTATTGGAACTCTGTTTGCTTACGCCAGCCTAAGGAAAAAATTTTCTAGTCAAAGTTATTTCGTCGATGGTGATACTGTAGGCCTTTCCAAAGGAGGCACTTTTGTAGGACAACATATTATGGTACCACGAAGAGGAGTGGCTATTCATATTAATGCATTCAATTTTCCTATTTGGGGAATGTTGGAGAAAATTGCGGTTAATTTACTGGCAGGAATGCCGGCAGTTGTGAAAGCATCCGAACTTACTTCCTTTCTTACCCAAGCAATGGTGAAAGATATTGCCGATTCTAAGATATTACCGGAGGGAGCACTACAGCTAATTTGCGGGAATGGGCACGGAATTCTAGATAAGTTAGATGCACAGGATGTCGTGACCTTCACGGGCTCAGCTAGCACAGGAAGAAAGTTGAAAACACTTCCAGAAATTATCAATCAATCTGTTCCATTTAATATGGAAGCAGATTCATTGAACTGCGCTGTTCTTGCACCTGATGCAGAACCAGGAAAACCTGAATTTGATCTTTTCATCAAAGAGGTTAGAAAAGAAATGACAGTAAAATGTGGGCAAAAGTGTACTGCTATTCGAAGGATTATTGTTCCTGAACACTTATTATCCCCGGTTGAAGAGGCATTAAAGGCTCAATTGTCAAAAGTAACCATTGGTGATCCTATGAACGAAGCAGTAAGGATGGGAACATTGGTGGCAAAGTCCCAGCAAAAAGAGGTGAAGAAAAGATTAGATCTTTTATTAAAATCTTCCGATTTAGTTTACGGAGATCAGGATACTTTTGATGTTGTTGCGGCAGATAGAGAAAAGGGAGCTTTCGTCTCACCTACACTTTTGAGAAATTCAGACCCCTTCAATAATACTTCTTCCCATGAGATTGAAGCATTTGGTCCAATCAGTACTATAATGCCGTACAAAACAATGGACGAGGCTGCAGAACTGGCAAGAATGGGAAAAGGATCATTAGTTAGTACTATATGTACATCCGATGATCAACTGGCCAGAAATTTTATAATGGAAGCGGCAGCAGACCATGGAAGAATTCTGATTTTAAATGAAGCGAGTAGCAAAGAAAGTACTGGACATGGTTCTCCAATGCCCTTGCTTAACCATGGAGGCCCAGGTCGTGCTGGGGGAGGTCAGGAGATGGGAGGAATGAGAGGAGTAAAACATTACTTACAAACTTGTGCGCTTCAAGGAAGTCCAACCTCCTTATCTAATGTTACTCAAGTATATCAATACGGAGGAGCGCAAATAGAAAAAGACAAACATGTTTTCCGAAAGCATTTTGAAGAACTCGAAATCGGAGAAACTGTTTTCACACATAAGCATACCGTAACCGAGGCTGATATTGTAAACTTTGCAAATGTCAGCGGCGATAATTTTTATGCCCATACCGATGCAACTTCATTGGACGGAACCATTTTCGAAGGTAGAGTAGCCCATGGATATTTTGTTTTAGCAAAAGCAGCTGGTTTATTCGTTGATCCTAAGAAAGGCCCAGTATTGCTGAATTATGGAATAGATGAATGTAGATTTACAAAGCCTGTTTATCCGGGAATGACAATAGGCGTTCGTTTTACAGTCAAGGAAAAAGTCGATCAGGAAAAAAGAGATGAAGAGGACATATCTAAAGGAATTGTTAAGTTTCTTGTCGATGTATATGATGAAACTGGAGAAACTGTAGCTTTGGCTACCATATTGACAATGGTCAAAAAAATAGCAGACAATTAATGGAAGATAATACACAACTAGGAAGTGTTTCACTGACCATACAGGACGGAATTGCAACAGTAACATTTGAGCATCCTGCACACAATTCAATGCCTGGAAATCTTTTGGCAAAATTGGCGGATACGATCACTGGTCTAGGTACAAATGAAGCCGCAAAAGTAATCGTACTAAAATCTTCAGGGGATCGAACATTTTGCGCTGGAGCAAGTTTTGATGAATTAATGAGTATCGAAGATTTTGATATTGGACATACATTTTTCATGGGATTTGCTAATGTTATTAATGCTTGTAGAAAATGCCCTAAATTAATTATTGGTCGAGTTCAAGGCAAAGCTGTTGGCGGAGGCGTCGGGCTTGCATCTGCAACTGACTATTGTTTGGCCACTAAATTTGCCGCTGTTAAACTAAGTGAATTAGCAGTTGGAATTGGACCATTTGTTGTCGGCCCAGCCGTCGAACGGAAAATTGGAAATTCAGCAATGACCCAGTTGGCTTTCGATGCGACTTCATGGAAAACAGCAGAGTGGGCCACGCAAAAAGGATTGTATGCCAATATCTATGATTCTACTGAATTGCTGGACGAAGCAGTACTCACTTTGGCCACCAAACTAGCCGATTCTAATCCAGAGGCCATGAGCGAAATGAAAAAAGCGTTTTGGTCTGGTACAGAGAACTGGGATGATTTGTTGAGTGAACGTGCGGCAATTTCTGGCAAATTGGTTTTGTCTGCATACACTAAAAATGCAATTGCCAAGTTTAAATCTAAAACATGATTTTATGTTGAAAAATCGATTTTTAGTATGGCCTTTAGTAATCGGTACTTTCGTGTTGATTCTATTCGATGCTACTTCTGATTTTTCAAGAACCTTCATCGTTTTAAAATCAATCTTAGAACTTTATTTGTTCGTGTGGTGCGCTTATTTAATTACCACTGCTTTTGGTCAATCGCAAGAGTCCAAAAAAGTCATTAAGATTCGGAAAAAAAGCAAATATTTCAATAGCCTGGCACTCCAAGGTATAGCCATTGTCTTAGCCCAACTAGCCTTAGTTTACCACTACGATGATATTTACAGTTTTAACACGGTAATGATTGCCGTGCTGTTTCTTTATTTTCTAAGTCAAATCACTGAAAATAGTTATCCCAAAGTCATGCTTTCAAATACGCATATTGGTGTATCTGATTTTCAAATGACTAAAATTCCTTGGAACGAAATTCAAATAGTCAGACTAGAACCTTTAAAGCTAACCATACAAACTTCCTCCTTGTCTAAATCTGTTTCCTTAACAGGATTAGAAGAGTTCTCAAATGATGATGTCGAAAAGGAATTGGCAGCTGAAATCTTGGATGGAAGCGTAGCCTCCGAAGGAACCTCACACACACTTTCCCAATTATTGAAGATTTACGCCGACAAAAAGGATTTTGACCTTCAATCGACCCTTTAGCCTTGGGATTATACTTATCTTGAGGATTCAAGTAAGACCAAATGCTCAAGACTAAAAAAAAGACAGATTCTAGACTTGTAAACGCAACCAAGGCGTTCGAAATCATGGCTACTGCCAAAGCCATGACAGAGTTGTATGAAGACAATTTTAAAGAAGTGTCTAAATATGTTCATGCGACTTCAAGAGGTCATGAGGCTATTCAAATTGCGGCCGGATTACAGTTGGCCAAGGATGATTTTATGTCGGCATATTATCGAGATGATGCAATGCTACTTTCGATCGGCATGCGACCCTATGATTTGATGCTACAGCTAATGGCAAAAAAAGAGGATCCATTTTCTGCCGGAAGGTCTTACTATAGTCATCCAAGTTTGAAAGATCCAGACAAGCCAAAAATTCCTCACCAATCTTCTGCAACAGGAATGCAAGGAATTCCTTCAACAGGAATTGCAATGGGGTTAGATTATTTGGAGAAAACGAGTTTGGGACATGGGGAAGCGATAGTCAATCCGATCGTACTATGCTCATTTGGCGATGCTTCAATTACGGAAGGTGAAGTGGCCGAAGCTTTTCAAATGGCTGCCTTAAAACAATTGCCAATCTTATATTTAGTGCAAGATAATGAATGGGATATTTCTGCCCATGCGCGTGAGATTAGAACTACTGATGCCGCTGGATATGCAAAAGGATTTCCAGGAATCGAAGTTAGATCAATTGATGGCACAGATTTCCAAGCTTGTCAAGATTGCATGTCTGAAGTCGTTGAAATAATCAGAAAAGAACGTCGACCATTTTTGGTTCATGCAAAAGTCCCTTTGCTTAATCATCATACTTCAGGAGTAAGAAAAGAATGGTATCGAGATGACTTAGAAGAAGCCGCGCTAAGAGATCCTTATCCTAAATTGATTACTTCCTTATTGGAGTTAGGATTGAGCAAAAAAGAAATAGCTGCTATAGAGAAATCTGCAAAGCAAACCGTATTGGCAGATTTCAAACTGGCACGCAAAGCTGCAGATCCATTGCCAGAGGATTTATTTACACATGAATTTGCACCTACACCAATTACGGAAGAAACTGGCGTCAGAAAACCTAAGAATAAAGACAAAGCAGTAATGGTTGACTGCGCATTATTTGCAGTACGCGAGTTGATGGAAAAACATCCCGAATGTTTGTTGTATGGTCAAGATGTTGGAGCAAGATTAGGAGGAGTCTTTAGAGAAGCTGCCACGCTTGCTCAGCAATTCGGAGATGATAGAGTTTTCAATACACCTATCCAAGAAGCGTTTATAGTTGGAAGTACTGTAGGGATGTCAGCTGCGGGATTGAAACCCATAGTTGAAGTGCAATTTGCTGATTACATTTGGCCAGGTTTAAATCAGCTTTTCACTGAAGTATCAAGATCCTGTTATTTAACGGCAGGAAAGTATCCGGTGTCAATGATTTTAAGAGTTCCAATCGGTGCTTATGGATCAGGAGGACCATATCATTCTTCTTCTGTAGAATCTGTATTGACTAACATTCGTGGGATTAAAATT
Organism: uncultured Saprospiraceae bacterium; assembly: GCA_937928045.1. Taxonomy (GTDB): domain Bacteria; phylum Bacteroidota; class Bacteroidia; order Chitinophagales; family Saprospiraceae; genus JABDJM01. The sequence goes on from CALFWO010000056.1 coordinate 51,689, forward strand.
ATCTATCCGTCAAACGGCGCAGATTTAAAAGGCTTGATAAAAGCTGCTTATTACGATCCTAACCCCGTGGTTATTTTAGAACACAAAGGGTTGTATTGGTCTAAGGTCAAAGGTACTTCCGCTGCTATGACCGTGGAACCTGCCGAAGATTATATCCTTCCCTTAGGAAAAGCAAATGTTGTCAAGACAGTTGATAAAAAGGAAGAAAACATATGTACGGTAGTAACCTACGGCATGGGAGTTCACTGGGCACTAAATGCAGCTAAGAAATTCAAAGGAAAAGTTGAAATCGTAGATTTGAGAACACTTGCTCCATTGGATGTTGAAACTGTTTTTTATTCCGTTAGAAAAACCAATCGCTGTTTGGTCGTTACCGAAGAACCGGTTAATAATACTTTTGCTCAAAGCCTAGCCGCGCGAATTCAAGAAAATTGTTTTGAAAGTTTGGATGCTCCGGTGATGACCATGGGCTCTGAAAATCTTCCGGCGATTCCATTAAATTCTATTCTAGAACAAACAATGATACCGTCTATTGAAAAGGTTGAAGAAGGGATTGGGAAATTGCTAAATTATTAATTAGAGATTGCCGAGGCACGATTCCATTAAGTAACATTCGATCGCTTCACAATTCTGTGCAATAACTTTGGAAAAAGTCTTTTTATTAATATTGCATAAGTTTCTTTTCCGCCAATATTCACTTCCATTTTTTCTTCCTCAATTGCACGGAGAATTTGACTGGCACATTCTTCTGCAGTCATTCCAGTATCTTGAGCCTGGTCCATACTTCCCTGTTTATTGCCATCTCCAGTTAAAGCATTTTTAGAAATATCGGTTCGTATAAAACCAGGACAAAGAATAGTAACGCCAATGCCATCATCCTCATGTTCTAATCTTAGGGCATCAAAAAAACCATGAAGCGCATGTTTGGCTCCGCAATAACCTGATCGGAGTGGACTAGAAAATTTTCCCATAAGGCTAGAGATTACTCCGAATTGTCCAGATTTTTGTTTTACAAAAACAGGCAGTACTGCGGTGCTCAAAGCAACGGTTCCCAAGTAGTCAATATCCATGATCCTTTTATACACAGAAAAATCCGTGTCCATGATAAGCGATCGTTGCGAAATACCTCCGTTATTTATTAAGACATCAATACGACCAAATTTTTCTAATACTTGTTCCACTTTTGAAGACATGGATTCATGATCCAATAAATCCAATGGAAGAATCAATGAATTTTCATCTGACAATCCTGCCGCATTTTTTACTTTGATCAGCTCCGCTTCACGTCGACTAGACAATACGACCTTGGAATTTTTCTCCGCCAATATTTTGACCATCGCCGCACCAATTCCGGAAGAGGCTCCAGTAATCCAAACCACCTTATTTGCTAACTTCATAAAGTTTGATTCTAATAGCGAAGATAGGTTTTTGACTTAGGAAATTTAAGATCAAGGTGATTATCATCAAGTTATTACGATAACTCAAACATAATAATTTTCACTTTTAGTCGAAATCAAAAAAGTCCTACTCAAATTAATGAGCAGGACTTTTTTAGTAAGATCTTTATAAAGACCTTAATAATTTATACAGCAAAACTCTCTCCGCATCCACACTCTCGTGCGGCGTTCGGATTATTAAAATAAAATCCTTTTCCATTCAACCCACCAGAAAACTCCAAGGTGGTATTGCAGAGGTAAAGGAATGATTTTAGATCAGTAACGACTTTCACGCCGTTGTCTTCAAATACTTGATCATTTGGTTGGTCTTCATCGTCAAAGTCCATCTTGTAGGATAGACCTGAACAGCCTCCGCTAACTACAGAGACTCGGATGAAGTGATCATCACTAATGCTTTCACCTGCTTTGAGGTCAGCAATTTTTTCTTTTGCAGAATCAGCTACGAATAACATGTCTTACGCTTTTTCACTAGTAGCCTCCGCCTCGACTTCAGCACCATTTTTCTTACGATAATCGGCAATAGCAGATTTGATCGCGTCTTCTGCTAAAACAGAACAGTGAATTTTCACCGGAGGAAGTGCTAACTCTTCAACAATTTCCATGTTGTCAATTGCTAATGCTTCATCAACTGATTTACCTTTTAGCCACTCAGTAGCCAATGAGGAAGAAGCAATTGCAGAACCACATCCAAAAGTTTTGAATTTAGCATCTGAAATTTTTCCAGTTGATTCGTCTACTTCAATTTGAAGACGCATAACATCACCACATTCAGGAGCTCCTACCAAGCCAGTTCCAACTGTTTTACTCCCTTTGTCAAGTGTTCCAACATTACGAGGATTCTTGAAGTGGTCTAATAATTTTTCTGAATAAGCCATAAGCTGTTTTTATATTTTCAGATCAAAGATCTGCTTTTTACTAAGATAGTTGTTCTAAAAGAATAAGTCAAATTTTGTCAAAAAGGTTCCGATTAATGCTCAGACCATTCAACTGAACTCAAATCAACTCCTTCTTTATACATTTCCCAAATTGGAGATAAATCTCTCATGTGATTCACTCCTTTGGTTACTGCTTCAATAGCATAGTCGATATCCTCTTCTTTGGTAAATCTTCCTAAACTAAATCTAAGCGAAGAGTGCGCCAATTCATCACCAACTCCCATGGCAACCAAAACGTAAGATGGTTCCAACGAAGCTGAGGTACATGCAGAGCCAGAACTCAAAGCAATGTTTTGATTGAAAGTCATCATTAATCCTTCTCCCTCAACATGCTTGAAAGACACATTAGATACATGTGGCATTCTATGATCAGGATTACCATTCACTTCGCATTCTTCCAAATTAGCTAAAAGCGAAGATTCTAACTTGTCTCTTAATCTTGACAAACGCTCAGCGTCTTGAACCATTTCTTTGGCAGCTAATTCTGCTGCATGACCGAATCCAACAATCCCAGGTACATTCAATGTTCCAGATCTCATTCCGCGCTCGTGTCCACCTCCATCCATTTGGGAAGTAACTTTAACCCTTGGATTTTTTCTATTGACGAAAAGTGCTCCAACTCCTTTTGGACCATACATCTTATGACTCGTGAAAGCCATGATGTGAATGCCCAATTCTTTTGGATTCACATCGATCTTCCCAACTGCTTGGGTCGCATCAGACATAAATAAAACACCTTTTTCTTCACATATTTGACCAATCTCTTTCATTGGCATGATCAAGCCAGTTTCATTATTCGCATACATGATAGAAACCAAGATGGTTTTATCAGTGATTGCAGCTCTTAATTCATCTAGATCAATCAATCCGTCTCCTTTCACATCTAGGTAAGTAACGGAGCCTCCCATTTTTTCAACTTTCTTACAAGCGTCAAGAACAGCTTTGTGTTCTGTTTTGCAAGTGATGATATGGTTCCCTTTACGGCTGTACATTTCGAATACGCCCTTAATCCCTAAGTTATCCGCTTCAGTAGCACCTGAAGTAAAGATAATTTCCTTGGGATCAACGTGAATCAAGTTAGCAATCTGCTCTCTTGCATAGTCTACTGCCTCTTCTGCAACCCAACCATATGGGTGGTTTCTACTAGCTGCGTTCCCCGGATTCTCGTAAAAGAATGGCACCATCTTGTCCACAACCCTAGGATCAGTTGGAGTTGTAGCATTATTGTCGAGGTAAATCATTCGTTTATCCATGTATCAAAAATGTATTTAGATTTGGTCTAGTTAAGTTTGTTTAAGCGTGCAAATATAACGCTTTTGAGCCAAAATGGTTTTTGTGTTTGGTCGGAAAAAGTCCAAGAAAAGCTATTATTGCATTAATATATCTTAGAATATCAATTTTGGCCCGATGAATGAGCATCCAAAATCTACAATTTTAGACTTTTCGGAATTCCAATCTCTGGATTTGAATCAATGGATGGATCGCATTCAGGTAGATTTGAAGGGAAAAAACTGGGAGGACTATCAATGGGAAATCGAGCCGGGTTTGACCATGGATCCCGCCCAATTTGACTTGGAACAAACTAATGAACCAATTTTTCAAGCCAAAGAAAATAATTGGATTGGTCATGAATTAGAAGTAGCGGAAGATATCGAGGCCGCCAATAAAGCTTTACTAGAATTACTCATGCTAGGGATATCTGCTCCTGTTCTCAAGATTTCTCGGGTCTTGTCTAAAAATGAATGGGAAGAATTATTTGACAATGTCCAGCATGAATATCTGCAAGTTCAACTCCATTTCAAATCTGTCGACATCGCAAAACAAGGATTAGATGCACTTGCTCAGGTTTTTTCTCCAGGCAATGGATTGACGGGAGCGGTATCTGTGGGAAAAGCCCGGAATGGTGATCAACAGCTGATGAACTATCATTCATTATTTCCAAAGCTGAGATTTTATTCAATTAGCAGTTTCAAAAATTCTATTGTTGATAGTCTGACCGATATCCTGTTAGCCACAAATCAATTAATACAAGACAGCATAAAAACGGAAGCCAATACTCAGGAGACTTTTGATAATGTTCAGATTCATTTGAAAATCGGCAATTCATTTTTAGTAGAAATTGCAAAACTTAGAGCGATTCGATTACTTATGAATCTAATAGCAGATCTGTATAGTCTTGACAATTCGAATATAAAATTTCAGATTGGGACGGACCCAGGTGCATTCTCTGGCGAAGCGGAATTGGATGTGATTAGAATGACTTCGATGACACTCTCAGCAAATCTTGGAGGAGCCGATCAAATTATTCTGCCGAATTTGGATAACAATCGGAAAGCATTCTTGCAACGTATCACAGCGAATATTCAGCATCTTTTGAATCTAGAATCCCATTTAGGAAAAGTAGGGGACCCTTTGGCAGGAAGTCATTATTTGGAAGCGTTGACAGAGCGCATTGCTGAACAAGCTTGGACTAAGTTTCAGACCAAAGCATATGCTTAGTGGTCAACTGGAGATAAATCACAATCAATGTTTTTCCCTAAATAATTTTAGAAAGCGCATAAAAAAAGAGCATCTCCAAAATGAAGATGCTCCTAAAATTCTTTTATAATTTAAGCTTAGAATTCAGCCTTTACGATATCAAATCTGTAAAAACCAAGTCCAGCAGTATTTACACCTTTTTCTTTTACCTCTAATGCGAAGTAATCATTGTCAACATTAGCGAAGAAGAAATCTCCTATTTCTACAACATCACTTTCGTTATTGTTCAGAACTACAGCTTCATCGTATGCAGTTTTAACTTGCTCAATGAATTCAAGACTAGCCAAAGTCATTCCAGCATCAATCTGAGCTGCGCTGATTGCTTTGATTGTTCCACCATTGTCGCCACCGATTCTTTCCAACCAAGCAGTTCCAGCAGAGTTGTTTCCTAAATCGATCACATGTGCATTTGAAGCATTTACAGAAACTGTTTCGCCATCATAAAGGTTAATACCTCCAGTTGGATCATTTCCTGCTGCATTTTCCAATAAGACACCAGTGAAAATTGCGCCTATTGGAGTTCCTGTTACAATAGTAAAATCTGCAGAGTCTGTAGTTCCATTAATATTTTCAACGACTACTGTATAGTTTTGAATTCCGACTTCAGTAGTAGTTTTTACAGTTATTTCTTTGTCTGTGAAACCAGTTATGTCATCACCTTCTAAGTTAAATGGATTAGTAGTTGCAAACACTCCATTGCAGCTAATTCTATCTCCATCTATAAGTTCACCATCTTGTAAAACAGCTAGGGTTGCAAAGTCAACCTCATTTGTCACTCCATTAATTCTAAATCCTGCAGAGGAGCCCGGAAAAGCGTTATACATTCCATTACCACTTACTGTCAATTCTGGCATAGCATCTTCTACAGTAATTGTAATTGAAATAGCATTTTCGGTATTGTCTCCATCTCCTGTTACGATGAAAGTATACAAAGCATCTCCAGGGGCATGAGCAGTAATAGCTGCATCCCAAGTAAAGGCATCTTTGTCATCACCAAACAACAAAGTTGGGTTAGCAGCCGCCGGTGCGCCATTATAAGAAATTTCACTTAGGTCGATATCGACGCCATCTCTTTGAATCAATAATGTATTCATTTGATTTTCTCCTTTGCTAGCGTCGATCTTAACCAAGATTGATTCGCCTGCAGCAATTGTTGCATCTGTTGAAATATATCCAGTTTCGGTAAGCAGGCTTACAGAAGGAGGAGTAGCAGTCGGAGTTGGTATTGGGTTTTCATCTACTCCACAAGAAGTCAAAAAAGTTGCTCCAATGAGTAGAATAAATAATGTTTTGACGTTAAAAAAGCGTTGCATGTAAAATGTGTTAGGTTATAAATTATGTGAAAATCCTTTCGAAAACGTCGCCAAACACTTTTATGTTGGCTCTGACTCGAAATAAACTTCATTTACAAGAACGAATAGAGTTATTCCAGGTTGCAAATGAGTTAATTTATTATCCATCATCTGAGAGATTTAAAAACACCCAGATAGATATCAAGGGCAAATTTGAGCATAATAATCTAATAATCAACGATTTTACATAGAGAATTAAGCCATAATGTGTTAAAGCGGTGAGATTGTTCTTTATTCTCTATTTTTGGAGCAATTAATTATGGGGGACCGAAAAGTTTGTAAGAGAGTACTGATAATTACCTGAGTTACAAATAATTTATCAGCCCTTCCGGCCACCCATAGTTAATTTTTAGAGCATTTGAGCTTTTGTGGTTCATCAAAAATAGTTGACAGAACCCGCATGAGTTATAGCTTTCAGAAGTTCTTAACCATTTCAAATAAGGATTTAACATCATTTAACCAATTTTCTTGTTCAGGCTGAGATATGCAACAAAACCATAAAGATCAATCGGCAAAAAATAAAGCTTCTGCGGCCTTTCTAAACAAGAAAAAGAAGGTGCTAGAAGTCGATCAATTGGTAGCTGGGGTAGCAGCAGGGGACAGATTGTCGCTGGCCAAAGCCATTACTTTAATAGAAAGTACAGCCAGAAACAAGCAACAAGTAGCCTACGAGCTGATTGAAAAGCTCCCTAATCCAACCAAAAATTCGATTCGAATTGGTATTTCTGGACCTCCAGGAGTTGGAAAAAGCACTTTTATTGAGTCATTTGGATCATTTTTGACCAAAAAGGGACTGAAAATCGCTGTTTTGGCCATTGATCCATCTAGTCAAAAAACAAAGGGAAGTATTCTGGGTGATAAAACGAGAATGGATAAGTTGTCCAGTGATCCACTAGCCTTCATTCGACCTTCGCCAGCCGGTAAAAAATTAGGCGGTGTAGCAGCCAAAACTCAAGAAACGATTCATTTGATTGAAGCCGCTGGATTTGATCTTACAATTATTGAAACTGTGGGCGTCGGACAATCTGAGCTAGAAGTATATTCTATGGTCGATTGCTTCCTTTTGCTGCTTCAACCCGGCGGGGGAGATGAATTACAAGGCATCAAGAAAGGCGTTGTTGAAATGGCCGATATCATTGCGGTGAATAAATCTGACGGAGAAACAAAGGACTTAGCACAACAGACTAGGCTTTCTTATAAAAATGCATTGCATCTTTTTCCAGCGAATCCTAATGGATGGACTACCAAAGTATTGAAGGTCTCAGCCTTAGAAGAACAAGGAATATCCGACGTTTGGGAAAGTATTCAAGAATTTACGACCCTATGTCAGGAGAATGGACATTTCGATCAAAGAAGGATGTCTCAGTCCAAAGAATGGTTTCAAAAGCACCTGAATCAAATGGTTTTGGAAAAAATTGAAGATGACCAAGCTTTGAAAACTGCCTATAAGGAACAATTAGCTGCAATTGAGGCAAGAGAAACCTCCCCAATTCAGGCTGCAAAGGAAGTATTTAAAAAGTATTCTGAAACTCCTTCCAAATAACCTTGCCCTGCAAGGCTGACCTTTGTATTTTTGCCCGACTTTTGGCCAAATTATGAGTGTACAAGACGAGATTAACAAGCGAAGAACATTTGGAATTGTTTCGCATCCAGATGCCGGTAAAACAACCTTGACCGAAAAGCTACTGCTATTTGGTGGGGCAATTCAAGTTGCGGGTGCAGTGAAATCCAATAAGATCAAAAGATCTGCGACTTCGGATTTTATGGAAATAGAAAAGCAAAGAGGGATCTCTGTAGCGACTTCCGTAATGGCTTTCAATTACCGCGATAAAAAGATAAATATTCTTGATACTCCCGGTCACAAGGATTTTGCGGAAGATACCTTTAGAACGCTTACCGCTGTAGATTCAGTTATAGTTGTTATTGACGTTGCAAAGGGTGTAGAGACACAGACTGAGAAATTGGTCAAAGTTTGTCGAATGCGAAATACGCCGATTATTGTATTCATCAATAAATTGGATAGAGAAGGATTGGATGGATTTGACTTGTTGGATGATTTAGAATTAAAGCTGGGATTAAAAGTCTGTCCTTTGAGTTGGCCTGTAGGAATGGGGCAACGCTTCCAAGGTGTATATAATATGTATGAGGAGAACTTAAATCTTTTCAGACCGCATTCCAAGCAAGCGACCAGCGATGAATTTTTCAAGATTACTGATTTAGCAGCTAAGGAATTGGATGAGCGCGTAGGAGAAAAGGCTGCCGATGAACTGAGAGAGGAAGTTAATATGGTCAGGGAAGTTTATCCTAAATTTAACCATGATGATTATTTGAATGGTAAAGTTTCACCAGTATTCTTCGGTTCTGCGATTAACAACTTTGGTGTTAAGGAACTACTAGATTGTTTTGTGGAAATAGCTCCAGGTCCTCAACCACGTGTTACTGAAGAGCGACAGATTGATCCTTTGGAAGATAAATTTTCCGGCTTTGTATTTAAGATTCACGCGAATATTGATCCCAAGCATCGAGATAGAATTGCTTTTTTAAGAATTTGTTCGGGAGTTTTTCGCCGCAATACGAACTATTTACATGTTCGACAAGATCGTAAAATGAAATTCGCAAATCCAACGTCTTTCATGGCAGAAAAAAAGTCCATCGTAGAAGAAGCTTATCCAGGTGATATTGTTGGTTTGTACGATTCTGGAAATTTTAAAATCGGTGATTCTGTGACGGAAGGAGAAAAATTAAACTTCAAAGGTATACCTAGCTTTTCTCCCGAACAATTCCGATATGTAAACAATGCGGATCCTTTAAAAGCTAAACAATTGGCCAAAGGACTTACCCAACTTATGGACGAAGGAGTGGCTCAACTATTCATCAAAGAATTGAATGGCCGAAAGATTATTGGGACCGTTGGAGCACTTCAATTTGAAGTTATTCAATATCGACTGAAGCATGAATATGGTGCGACTTGTGATTATGAAGGCTTACCGCTACATAAGGCTTGTTGGATTGATGGCCCAGCAGATGAAATTAAAAAATTCTGTGATCGCCGTAAGAAAGATATCGCCAAGGACAAAGACGGAAAATTGGTATTTCTTGCAGAATCAGCTTGGGCATTGAATATGGCCAGAGAAAATCATCCGAAAGTTATTTTGCATTATACTTCTGAATTTTAAAATCAAAATCTCTAAGAACCCGTAATACTAACATTGATATAAAACAGCAATAAATGTCTCAACAAGATCAAAAATTCAAAAATTTAGTAGCTCATTGTAAAGAGTATGGTTTTATTTATCAATCATCCGAAGTGTATGATGGGCTTGCAGCAGTTTATGATTACGGTCCCAATGGCGTGTTATTGAAGAACAATATCAAATCTTATTGGTGGAAATCGATGGTGCAGATGCAAGAAAATATTGTGGGAATTGATTCTGCAATTTTTATGCACCCAAAAACATGGAAAGCTTCCGGTCACGTAGATGCTTTCAATGATCCATTGATCGATAATAAAGATTCGAAAAAAAGATATCGGGCCGATCAATTGGTGGAAGGGTACTGTGAAAAGATTCAAAAGAAAATAGACAAAGAAGTTACCAAAGCCCAAAAGCGATTTGGTGATGACTTTGATAAAGATCAATACTTAAGTACGAACCCAAGAGTTGTTAAGTACCAAGAAGATATTGATGGGATCATGAAGCGAATGGCAGATGCCATGACCGCTGATAACATGGTTGCGCTTAAGGAGTTGATTGAAGAACTTGGAATTGCGGATCCAGAAAATGGTTCAAAGAATTGGACTGATGTCAGGCAATTTAATCTAATGTTCAATACACAACTTGGAAATATTTCTGGGGAAGAAGGAAAATTATATCTAAGACCTGAAACTGCTCAAGGAATATTTGTGAATTTCCTAAATGTTCAAAAAACGACTAGACAGAAATTGCCATTTGGAATTGCGCAAATAGGAAAAGCATTTAGAAACGAAATCGTTGCTCGACAATTCATTTTTAGAATGCGAGAGTTTGAACAAATGGAAATGCAGTTTTTTATCAAGCCAGGTACTCAAAAAGATTGGTACGACTACTGGAAAAAAACCAGACTGGAATGGCACAAAGGTTTGCATGACGCAGAAAAACTGCGTTATCATGACCATGACAATCTGGCCCACTATGCTGATGCAGCTGTAGATATTGAATTCCAGTTTCCATTTGGCTTTAGAGAATTAGAAGGAATTCATTCCAGAACTGATTTCGATCTTAGTGCTCATCAAGAAGTTTCAGGGCGAAAGATTCAATACTTTGATCCAAAATCTAATGAGTCTTATGTGCCTTATGTGGTGGAGACTTCTATTGGTTTGGATCGTATGTTTTTGGCGACGATGGCTACTGCTTTACAAACTGAGATGGTGCCTGGGCAGGATGATCCAAATAACACTAGAGAAGTACTCAAGTTGCATCCGGCATTGGCTCCAATCAAGTGTGCAATTTTACCGTTGAAGAAAAATGATGAGCGTATTGTAGCCTTGGCGAAATCTGTTTTTAACAAGCTGAGAGGTTCTATACAATGTATGTACGATGATACTGGATCTATAGGGAAATTATACAGAAGACAAGATGCTATCGGTACGCCATACTGCTTGACTATAGATTTTGATTCATTGGAGGACAACTGTGTTACTGTTAGGGATCGAGACAGCTTGGTTCAAGAACGGGTTAGCATTGATGAACTAAAAGCTAAAATTTTACCTAGCGTAGATATGGGAAATTTATTGGAAGGAAAATAATTTGATTGATTCGCTAGCAACGACAATTTTTTCAGTTGGATTATTACTGCTAATAAATTTAAAGAAATAATCTTTGGGAGATGCGATATCAAAATCGAGTCTCCCATTTTTTATATTTGATTGGCTACTCAGATTTTATTGAACCTATTTAGCCCTAATAGAAAAAGGGAGTTCGATTCTCAATCAAACTCCCTTTTTGGTATTTATTTAAACACAGTTTACTGAGCAGGCTTTCTACTAGATTCAATTTTATTTAAGAGCAATGCTCCTTTCATCAAAAAGTCATCTCTGTGATCTAAGTATTCATTGTGTACCATCAAAAGTCTGGCAGCATCCCAAGCAGCAGTTTTTGGCGTTATTTGCCTTGAAGCAATTGGGTGTAATCTATATTCCAGATTGTTTGATTTCAAGAAACCATAATCAGCTTTAAAATCTACAACTTTGGCAAGCTTGTTCAATGAGAAAAGATAATTGGTTTGCTTTGTAATACTTTTCTGCAAGTCGATAATGTCATATCGATCGAAACGCACTCGAGCTTTTTGACAAAGAAATACATCTCTGTTTCCGTCAAAAGTGATAATATTTCTAAATCGGTACTTTCTAAAAGCTCTTTCTAAGAACATTCTCATTGGAGCACGAGTAGGACGTAAAGCGTCGAAAGATACATCTAGGTCTTCTTCTCCTAGTTTGTATTCTTCGTCAAAGTCTTTTTTTCTGCCGGTTCTTAGGTTGACCACCTCTTTGATTTTTCCGATTGTATTTCCAAGTTCATTCACCTTAGAATATACATTGACTACGTCCACATCCACTTCATTCTTCCAGCTTTCAAGAAAAATTCTCTGGGTTTTTGCTTCATAGAGAAGAAAGGCTACTTCAGATATCGCATAAAAGTTCGGATAACCTCCATATATATTACCGTACTTCAATTCAAGAAAGGCAGTATTTTGATCCACAGTTGGTATTAATTTTTAATAATAAAACAATTTGAGAAAACTCCTCAAAAAGTGATCCTATTTTGGCGCGTAATAAACACTAAAGGTACTAATTAGAAGGTTAAAAATTGTCCAGATTCATATATTTTCTCGCCATCGGCGAATATAGAGCCTCCATTTCGCATGTTTGCAATCATATCCCAATGAATAGCTGATTCATTTTTACCGCCACATTGTAGATAAGATTGCCCAATTGCCATGTGGACAGTTCCTCCTATTTTTTCGTCAAATAGAATATTTTTGGTTATTTCTTGGATGTTGTAGTTGGTTCCTACCGCGGCTTCGCCAAATCTTCTGGCGCCAGGCAGCTGGAAAACTTCGTCTAATAAGCTTTTGCCCCTTTTGGCATCCCACTTTTCTATTTCTCCATTTTTTACCCAAAGAGTCACTCCTTCAACATCCTTTCCCATGTATACGGTTGGAAGATCAAAATGGATGACTCCATTGACAGAATTTTCCACCGGACTCGTATAAACTTCACCCGAAGGCATATTGGTTTGGCCATCAGAGTTGATCCAAGTTCTACCTTCTGTGGAAAAACTAATGTCTACTTTATCTGATTTGTATTGGATTTTGGTCTTAGAATTCAGCATATCGACTATGGCCTGTTGGTTCTTTCGAACTTTCAACCATTCTGCTTTAGGATCATCTGTATATAGATTACAAGCGTTGAAAACAAATTTTTGATATTGCTCTAGACTCATCCCGGCATTTTGAGCGGCTGCTTCCGTTGGAAACTGACAAAGACTTCTTTTAAGATCTCTGTTGGCAGTTCGGGCAAAATAAGTTTTAGATATTGCGGCTCCGGCTTTTTTTCTTCTTCCAACCTTAACAGGATCAAGCTTTGTATTTTCAAACAAATTATAGGGCGCCCGAATGAAAAGATAGGCTTCAAATTCTTCCATAGCCATCTTATTGAATGGCGAACTCATATCGAGGACATCACCTTCTGCATTATTGATAAAAAGGCTACTTTTTCCTGCGAAGTCCAGATCGTATTCCACCCATGCTCCGATCTTTGCTGCAAGCTTATGTATTTCTTTCAAAAGCGGTTCGGCAAGAAAGGTACTTCGAATGAATAACCTTTCTCCAGGTTTTAATTCTAAACAGTAGTTCAATAGTAAATCGGCGTATTTTTCGAGTACGAGCATGTCGGTTTTACGGATTTTGGTAAAAAAAGTTTAGGACCATTGTTTGCTTTGGTAAGGATAGACTACCGCATAACTGGCAGTTACCATTTCCAAAATTTTTGCTCGTAATATATCCATTCCTTCCTTTTCTTTTGCTGAAATGAAGACACTAGGATAATCTTGTTGTTTTTCTAATTGATTTTTGAAATCTGTTTCAATATTATTTCTTTCTTCTTCTGTCAACATTTTATCCAAATACATTTCTCTGTATTTGTCGATTTTGTTGAACACCATTAAGATTGGTTTATCCTCACAACCCAAGCTGACCAATGTTTTTAGAACAGTCTGAACTTGATCTTCAAATTGTGGATGAGATACATCTACCACGTGTAGCAGAACATCCGATTCCTTTGCTTCATCCAAAGTTGACTTAAAACTTTCTACCAAGTGGTGGGGAAGCTTTCGGATAAAACCTACGGTATCTGACAGTAAAAATGGAGTAGTACCAAACACTACTTTTCTGACAGTAGTATCTAATGTTGCGAATAATTTGTCTTCAGCGAATACAGTTGATTTGCTGAGCATGTTCATTAACGTAGATTTACCCACATTGGTGTATCCTACCAATCCAACTCTGATAAGATCTTGTCTATTTTTTCGTCTGGTAGTATTTTGAAGATCTATTTTGGCCAGCTTTTTTTTGAGCAAAGAGATTTTGTCTCTGACAATCCGTCTATCTGTCTCGATTTCTTTTTCACCAGGACCACGCATTCCGATACCACCACGCTGACGCTCTAGGTGCGTCCATAACCCACGAAGTCTCGGTAATAAGTATTGCATTTGCGCCAATTCAACTTGGGTTTTGGCCTGTGCTGTTTGCGCACGATTTGCGAATATATCCAAGATAAGACTAGAACGGTCGACTATTTTTACCTTTAATTGCTCTTCTAAATTTCCTGTTTGTTTTCCTGAAAGATCATCGTCAAAGATGACCAAAGAGACTTCTTTGTTCTCTTCCAAATAAACTTCAATTTCTTCAACTTTACCAGATCCTACAAAAAAGCGTTTATCTGGTCGACTGAGCTTTTGAGTATAGCGCTTTACAGTTTTAGCTCCCGCAGTTTCTGCCAAGAATTCTAACTCATCCAAATACTCTTCAACTTGCTCCGCAGTCTGATGCTGGGAAATCAACCCTACTAGAACAGCTTGCTCAACTTTTTTCTTGAGGCCCTTCTTTCCTTTTTCCCCTAAATTCCAATTATTGTTCTCCATATATTATTTCAAAAGTATCGATTTCGATACAATAGTTAGACTAATTGCCATCATTATGTGTGTATTAACGCCGAAAGATGTAGAATTGGTTCCCGATTATTTTTTTATCCATCTTATTGGATTCAATGGAACTTTTCCTTTCCAGACTTCAAAGTGAAGATCTTCATGAACGGCACCAGTATCTGGGAGAAAACCAATGTTTTGTCCTTGTTCAATTTGTTGACCTATTTCTACATCGGTACTGCCGACATTGGAAAAAACTGTATAGTATTTTCCATGACGGATGACGATTACATTCGCATAGCCAGCAATGTTTTGCTTTTGGATTACCTCACCTTTAAAGACCGATTTTACCGTTGCTCCTGGATTGGAACGAATGTCAATCCCATTGTTACTTATATTTATTCCTTTGAGTGTTGGATGAGCTTGCGTTCCGAATTTTCTTACGATAACTCCATTCATTAGAGGCCAAGATAATTTTCCTTTTGCTGCTAAAAAATTTGCGGCATATTTGGCTTCATTTGAATTGTTTTTTGGTGAAGATTTATTGATGTTTTTGTTTGAATTTTGCTCGTTGGATTTTACGACTTGGTTCTCTATTATCTTTTGAATTTCTCGCTCCAAATTTTTCCGATTCTTTGCTTGTTCGGCAAGTGAGGCTTTCAATGCAACTTCATTTTCTCTGATAGTTTTCAAGGTACCTTGCATCAAGACCAAATCTGTAGATAGCAGTTCATTTTGATAAGCTTCATCAGAAACGAGACTATGCTTTTCATCTCGAACTAATTTGAGTGCAATGAGTTTTTCATCCAATTCACTTTTCGTATCATTCAACCTTTGCATTTGTTGTTCTCGGTTCGATTGATAGGACTTTAAAAATCTCCAACGGTTGTAATATTCTGTCAAGGAATTTCCAGCAAGAATAAATTGTAATCTAGAGTCTTGTAATTTTTGTCTGATTGCCAATCGCATCATTTCTCCGTATTCTAAAGAAAGGCTATCAAAGCTTGACTTTAAATTATCAACATTGGATTGCTGAAACAAAATGATCGAATCCATTAAGTTCAATTCATCCTCCATAACTTTGATTAATTCATTCCTGTTTTCGATTTGCTCTTGAAGTGTTTCATAAGAGCTGAGTACCTTGGTCTTGTTGTTTTTTGCATCTGCCAATAACTTAGAGGTCAATGCTATCTTTGCATTAATATTCGCTTTTTTTCTTTCAAGAGCGGCTTTGTTTTGAGAAAATAAGGAGGTAGAAAAAAATAAGAATACTCCTAAGCTAAGTATAGCTTTAGTCAAGTTGAAGTGGCTTGTAATGCGCCGGGATGCTGAATTTGTAAGTAGTGGGTTGATTGATTTCTATTTTGGAAAAACTCAAAGTTAAAGTAATAGGCTCAGGTTGTGTTACTTTTATTTTCCGAATGTAGGAAAAATTTGGATGCTCCGGTTGGTTGTAACCTTCATAACTGGCATCCAATTCCCAATTTTGTTCTTGATCTAGTAAATATTGAGTTTGCAAAAAGTAATTAAACCCGTCTACCAGGTGCGTAGAATTTTGTCTGCCGGATTCTCCAACGATCTGATAATTTTCTTTGGCGACCCTAGTTTCCAAGTTCCCTTTTCCCCAAAAGAAGGCATTCCCGAAAAGGACATCTTGAATGGTACCAAAATCTGCTGGAATTCCATACATCGCTGTAAGTTCGCCTATTCCTTTTGCTAAATAATTTTTGTTGAATCGGTCCAAAACAAAAATAGAATCCTGAGTAATTTTTAAACGACCTAGTTCAATACCTAGTTTTTTCATATTGGCCCAAATGATTTGATCTTTTTGAACCTTAATGTTCATAGTTACACCAGGAAGTTTTTGTCCTAAGTAAGTGATGTTCACCTTTGCTTTTCCTTCAAACCAGTCTGCTTCGAAAGCTGCCTTCTCCATTTTTTTCAAAACATAGTTTGCATTTCTGGATTTCAATTTTGAACCTCCAGCTTTTTTTCCTGCTTTACAACCACCGGCTACAAAGAGAATAACAAAAAATGAAATATAAAAAATGAATTTTCTACTCATCAGTTGGCAGTTTCTGGCTGAGCAATTTTCCTTTTTAGGATAGACTCATTGCCTCCAAAGTCAATAGCTTTTTGCCAGTAGGTTTTAGCTTCTTCCAAGTTTTTCATTTGAAGTAGTAAGTCACCATAGGTTTCCAATGTTTCAGGATCTTTTTCTCCTTTATTAGATAAGGCATTGAGCAACCAATTCTGACTGGATTTCAGATCGCCCTTTGCCAAGAGTACTTCTCCAAATATTCTTTGAACTCTGTAATTATTTGGAGCGATTTTATCTGCCTTTGATACAAGATCTTCAGCTTTATTCAAATCTTTTCCTTCTTTCGCCAAGGCAAGAGCATATGAGCTTATTAAACCGGGATGGTCTGCTTTTTGGGCAGTCGCTTTTTCATAACTGTCTTTAACCGCCGCCCAGTTCTCCATTTCAGTATGTACTAGCATCAATCGATGTTGCGTGTCAAATTGAAGCAAAGGATCTCTTCTAGACATTATAAGTGTACGCTTGAAAGCTGATTTTGCTCTCTCATAGTTACCTAGTCCAAATTCACCAATTCCGCTGAAATAATAAGCAGTTGATTGATTAGGGAAAAAGACCTGGGCGTCATTTGAAATTTTGACCAGCTCGCCATAATTTCTTTCTGCTTCAGTTATAAATAATAGTTGTTCCCAAATATTGAAAACTGTTTTATCTAGTTGAATCGCTTTTTTGTATTTCTCTTTAGCCGCTGTTCTGTTTCCAGTGTAGTTCAAAAGATCGCCATAAGCAGCATATGCTTTGGCTTCATTTGGATGCGTGTTTTCTAAAATTTGAGCCAAAGCCGTAGCTTCTTTAGCTAAAGATAAATCTCCTTTTTCAGCAATGTTTTGAATGATAGGAATGAACTCTTTCATTTTAACATCAATGCCTGTTTCAGGATTGCTAAATATTTTTTCTAAGGGAGCAAGTGGATTGGATCCTTTTGCTGTTTGATCTCTCGAAGCGAGCATGATTCCAGCCTCTCCATTATTAGGATCAATTTTTAAAATATTTTCAAACTCTTTTTTAGCTTGATCTGCTCTATTGATTTGAGTATAAAATTGAGCCAAATCTAGTCGGTATTCAATATCGGAGGGATAAGCTTTAACTAATTTAACCAATTCTTGTGTAGCCTTCTTTTGATTATCCAATCCCATGTAAAGATTGAATTTTTTCTTTGTCAAATCACCGGTAATTCCTATGCTCTTTTCTAGAAGATTATAAACTTTAATTGCTTTATCGGGCTCGTTACCCTTGACCAAATAATAGGCTTGCTTATAATAATAGTAATCTTCTTTTGGAAAATATTTAATCAGGTCTTCATAAACACCTGCTGCTCCGATGTAATCTTTTTGCTTTTCAAGAATGTCGGATTTGAACATCTGATACCAATCATTCACAGGATTTATAGTAACAGCAATATTGATAGAGGACAAAGCATCTTTGTCTTGATCCATTACGTCATATACTCTTGCCAATTCATAAGCAGCAGCATCATTTCTAGGGTTCTTTCCAAGTACTTCGCGATAGAGCGAAGCTGAGGTTTCATAATTGCCTAGTATCTTTTCCTTGTTAGCCTCTATAAACAACTTTTGCACCATTACTTCTTTTTCAGAAATACGTTCTGTTTGTGCAAATGCAATTATGCAAAAGCATAGAAGTAATGGTAACAATAGTAATTTTTTCAAAGTATATATTCCCTTTATGATTTGTAGGCAGAAAAATCGCCTATGCTAATATCAGCAGCAGATCCTTCATAGTTAACCAATTTTCCGATCATAGAGTTGTCCAAATTGGCATTTTCTATTTTTGTATCTCCTTGTACAAGGCTTCGCTGAATAACGGAATGAGATACTTCGGAATTGTTTCCGATACTAACAAATGGTCCAACCACAGAATTTTTCAATCGAACTTTGGTTCCTATATAGCATGGAGGAATGATAACAGCGTTTTCTAAAACGACATCATCTGAGACCATATTTTCTTTTTTAAACTCTAAGAATCTCGTGTTGGTGTGTAAAACAGCCTGTTTATTTCCACAATCCAACCATTCTTCGATAAATGCTGGTTTGAATTTGAATCCTTGAGCTTTTAGGGCTTCTAATCCATTAGTCAATTGATATTCTCCTTTTTCTTTAATGTCGTTGTCCAGTAAATAACGAAGCTCTCTTTTGAGATCTTCTGCTTTTTTGAAGTAATATATTCCGACAATAGCCATGTCTGAAACGAAAGTTTCTGGCTTTTCAACGAAATCAGTGATGACGCCATCATCATCGGTTTTCACCACACCAAAGGCTCTAGGATCTTCAACTTTTTGTACCCATATGATTCCATCTTCTTCTAGGTTGAAATTGAAATTTGCTCTGAATAACGTGTCCGAAAACGCGATAATACATTTTCCATCTAGCACCGTTTCAGCGCAAAGAATGGCATGTGCCGTTCCTAAGGGCGCAGTCTGATGAAATATATGACCCTTTGCTCCAAGAGATTTGGCAACATCCAAAAGATCGGCTTCCACTTGTTTTCCAAAATCACCAATAATAAAAGCGATATCGGTAACCTTTTCGGAAATTCCTGCTGAAAGGTCTTCCACTAGGCGCTGGACCATAGGTTTACCAGCAATAGGGATTAGGGGTTTAGGAGTTGTAAGGGTATGTGGTCTTAATCTTGAACCACGTCCGGCCATTGGAATAATAATCTTCATATTCTAAGTACTCTTTAATGATAATTTGATCACAAAAATAATACGATAGAACAGTTAATTAGATTCCTTTCAACTTATTTTAATCGACAAGGGTAATCTTAAGCATATTTGTTCGATACCTTTTATGGATTGGCATTGATCCTGTATTTACCATCAAATCGCCTGGAACTACCAATCCTGCTTCTTTTAATATCTCTGATACGTCAGCAATCGTTTCGTCGGTAGTTGAGAATTTATCATAATAAAAACACTTAACACCCCAAACCAAATTGAGTGTAGCAAGCATGTGCATTTGTTCGCTAAAGATAAGAATTGCTGTTTGTGGTCTATAACTTGAAACTTTAAAGGCGGTATAGCCAGAACTAGTCATGCCAATGATCGCTTTGGCTCCAATTTCTTCTGAAACTTTTGCCGCATTGATGCAAACTACGTCAGAAAGGAAGGTTCTGGACTTTGGTGATGGAATCGGTCTTCGGCCAAGCATAGAATAGCTTTTCTCCGCTTCAGCAATGATTTTGTTCATGGCTTGAACCACTAGCACGGGGTGCGCCCCGACTGAAGTTTCCCCAGAAAGCATTACAGCATCTGTACCATCTAAAACAGCATTTGCTACATCTGTAATTTCCGCCCTTGTTGGACTAGGATTCGTGATCATACTATCCATCATTTGAGTTGCGACTATTACTGGTCGCGCTCTTTGGATACATTTGTTGATGATCATTTTTTGAATCACCGGTAGTCTTTCCATCGGAACTTCAACACCAAGATCTCCTCTAGCAACCATAATCCCATTACTTGCCTTGATGATCTTATCGATTTTTTCGACCGCTTCGGGTTTTTCAATTTTAGCAATGATTTTAGCAGGGTGACCCTTTGCGTCCAATCTTGCTCTTAAGTCTTTGATGTCTTTTGGAGATCTTACAAACGAAAGCGCTATCCAGTTTACTGGAAGCGTTAAAATATATTCGAGATCAACTAGATCTTTCTCGGTAAGTGATGGTAATGAGATTTTGGTTTGTGGAAGATTTACTCCTTTGTTCGAACTTAGTATCCCGCCAAATAATACTTTGAGTTTAACTTGATCTACACCGTTTGTAGATTCTACTTTAAATTCCAGTTTCCCATCATCCACTAAAACTTTTTCTCCAACGTTCACGTCTCTAGCAAATTGAGGATAACTCATGTAAATCTCCTCCTTGGTTCCAAGACACTCTTTATTTGTAAAGGTGAGTATATCACCTTCTTTTAACACTAATTTGTTGTCTTTGATTTTACCAACTCTCAATTTTGGTCCTTGAAGATCAGCTAGAATACCAATGTGTGTTCCGTACTTTTCATTTATATATAGAATGTGATCAACCACTTTTTTATGATCCTCATGAGCGCCATGAGAAAAATTGAGGCGAAAAATATTTACTCCTGCTTTTATTAACTCCAATAAATTTTCATAAGAACTTGACGCAGGTCCTACAGTTGCTACAATTTTAGTATTTTGATGATCGACTATTTTCATTTCTTAGTGTATTTTTTACAATATATTGGCAAGATAAGTTAAAAAACGTTAATGAATGTGTCCTTTAGTCATTTAGGAACGTCCATAAAACCGCTGAAAAGAAGGATTAAGATAGATATTAACCGAGTTTAGAGTAATAAAAGCCTGGTAAAACTTACAAAAAGGAAGAAAACTTTGGTTAAGATTAGACTTATGATTTATTTTGCAGTGAATTAGATAATCGTGACTTTTTGTTAATGCTTGCAAATCAGTAAGTTAAATAATATTAAGTCCTAAAATGTAAGTTATGTCCAACATTGCCGAAAGGGTGAACAAAATTATTGTCGAGAAACTTGGCGTAGATGAGTCTGAAGTTACTCGAGAAGCTTCTTTCACAAATGATCTAGGAGCAGATTCTCTAGACACCGTTGAGCTTATTATGGAATTTGAAAAAGAGTTTGATATCTCTATTCCTGATGAGCAGGCCGAAAATATTCAAACAGTGGGTAACGCTGTAGATTACCTTGAATCTCAAGTTCAAGCTTAATCATAAATGAATTTATAATTTAGCTAGGTAATAGCTATTACCTGAATACATCCACAAATCGGGTATCCCTGATTTGTGGATTTTTTTCCCAGCTCTGGGAAAATCATAGCAAAATTCAAAAAATGAGAAGGGTTGTTGTAACTGGTCTAGGAGCATTAACTCCTATTGGAAATACTATTTCAGAGTATTCCAAAGGTTTGCAAAATGGGGCAAATGGTGCTAACCTTATCACTCATTTTGACGCAGAAAAATTCAAAACACGATTTGCCGCTGAGATTAAAAACTTTGATGCCAAAGCGTTATTAGATCGCAAAGATATCAGACGATTAGATCCATTTGCTCAATACGCAATGGTCACAGTTGCTGAAGCTATGGATGACGCTGGATTTGATTTAGAAGCTATTGATTTGGAAAGAGCAGGGGTTATTTGGGCCTCTGGTATCGGTGGATTTAGCACTTTGCAAAATGAAATCACCGAACATGCCCGTGGAAACGGAACTCCAAGATACAACCCATTTTTAATACCAAAACTAATCGCAGATATCGCCTCTGGTCAAATCTCCATAAAATATGGCTTCATGGGGTTCAACTATGCCACTGTATCTGCTTGTGCATCCTCCACCCATGCCATTGGAACCTGTTTTGACCTTATTCGCTGGGGAAGACAAGACATTATGATCACCGGAGGTTCAGAAGCTGCGGTTTGTGAAACGGGTATTGGAGGATTCAACGCCATGAAAGCGCTCTCTACGAGAAATGATGATTTTCTTACGGCATCTCGACCTTTTGACAAAGATCGAGATGGATTTGTACTGGGAGAAGGAGCAGGAGCGTTGATATTAGAAGAGTATGAACATGCTAAAAAAAGGGGAGCGACCATTCATGCAGAAATTGTAGGATATGGTGCAACCGCAGATGCATATCACATGACTGCCCCACATCCAGATGGATTAGGTGCAAAAAATGTGATGAAGCAAGCAATTGCTGATGCAAAAATGAACCCTGAGGACCTAGATTACGTAAATGTACATGGAACCTCGACACCACTTGGAGATATAGCTGAAACAAGAGCTATTCTGCAAGTTTTTGGATCACATGCATATAATTTGAATGTGAGCTCAACTAAATCAATGACCGGACACCTCCTTGGAGCAGCCGGAGCCATTGAAGCAATTGCCGGTGTATTGGCAATTAAAAATAATTTTGTGCCACCAACTATTAACCATTTTACGGATGATCCTGAGATTGACCCTAAACTCAATCTCACGTTCAACGAAGCGCAAGAACGCAATGTAAAAGCGGTGCTTAGTAACACATTTGGTTTTGGAGGACACAATTCATCGGTCATTTTCAAGGCGCTAGAAGACTAAAGAAAGTAGTTCGTCCAGTCTAATAATAGGACTGCACGAGTTACCCTTCCTCGCTGAAATGACTATAACATTTAAACCAACTTTGGACGAATGATCCGAAGTGGCAAAGAATTTTTATGATTCATTTCTTCAAGTTCTTCATGAGGATTTATAACCAAACATTCTCAAAGGACAAGGTTTTTGTAAAGCGTTTAAAGGGACTTCTTGGATTTACTCCTTCCAACATTGGAATTTTTAAATTAGCTTTTTACCACAAATCAACAACTTCAGAAAAACTCTATGCCGTTCAGAGTAATGAACGGTTAGAGTATTTAGGCGATGCCGTATTGGCAACTATCGTTGCCGAATATCTGTTCAAGAAATACCCCAATAGTGATGAAGGGTTTTTGACTAAAATGAGGTCGAAAATTGTTAAAAGACAATCCCTTAACACCATTGCTGATAAAATGGGACTTGATGTTTTCTTGAACCAATACAACAATACAAGATTGAGCAAGTCTATGCTTGGTAATGCATTAGAAGCCTTAGTAGGTGCAGTATATTTAGAAAAAGGATATGGTGGAACCAAAAGATTTGTAGTGGGTAAAATCCTGCTCGGGTATTTAGACATTAAGGAACTAGAAAATTTTGATGACAATTATAAAAGCCAATTGCTTGAATGGTGTCAAAAAAATGGTAAGGTGGTTAGTTATAAAATGGTTTCTAAGTACAAATTCGAGAAAAGAGATCGATTTAAAGTTGCTGTTTTAATCGATGACAAAAAAATAGCGGAGGCTGATGATTTTAACAAGAAAAGTGCGGAGCAAACAGCTTCTGAAAAAGCAATGAAAATCCTCGGAATTTTAGTAGCTCCAACATTAGATGAGTCTAAAAAACCAAATAAAAAATCTGGGTTCCTTAATAAAAATAGTAGACCTGCTCGCAAAAAAGAGAACATCAATAAAAAAGATAAGCGCCCCTTAGACAAAAGAAGAGGTGAGAAGCCAAAGAACGAAAAACCTAAAGTTAACAACAAACCTAAGGTGGATCAAAAGAGTAATCGTGGAAGCCGACCACAACGTAAAGAAGTATCTAAGCAGGAAAGAAGACCTGAGGAATCTAAAAAGGAATCAGTGCAAAATAAGTCATTGACTTCAAATGCTAAGAGTCCTGAAAAGACTGAAGGAAATAATAATGGCAGGTCTCAGCAAAGAAAAAATCTAGTAACAAAGGATAAAACTCAAAATAGAAAACCTGAGCGAAAAGAAAACCCAATAAAGCAGAATAAGTCAAGAAACAATCGCGTCAAAGAAAACGAAGATTGGGAGGACATCCAGATTCCTAATATAAAATTAGACATTCCTGTAAAAGCAGCTCCGAAAAAAACTGTTGCTAAAAGGAATAAGCCTCAAGCTACTACTAGAAAGCAAGAAGATGCGCCTAATGGAACTAGCAAGAATCAAAAATCAGGGAATCGCAGAAATTTTAGAAACCGCCCTGCAAGAAATTCAAATGAAGAAAAACCAAATAATCCTCCTCCAAAAAAGGAATTGACGGATTAGTTCAACTAACTTTCAACTTGTAAATGTTGGAAGTCGAAAAAATATTAAAATTATCTAAGAATCGAACAACGGTTCATCAAGGCCAAAAGCTATCCAAAGCTTCCTTTTGGAAAGGCTTAAGTAAAAAAGGAGCATATATTTGGGCCAACTTTAAAGGCAAATCTATACAACGTTACCAGACCTTCATTGATCTTACCGATCCTTTTAAATTTAAATGTAATTGTTCCTCACGGCAATCACCTTGCAAGCATGGACTGGCTTTACTTTTGCTGTTCGAAGATGACCAAGAGGCTTTTAAAGCAACTGATGACTTTCCGAAGTCTTTAGTCGAATGGATTAAAGCAAAAAAAGATGTTGGAACTCCCGCTGATCCAAATTATTTAGCGGATAAACTTGCCAAAGCGAAGCAAGCTAAATCTGCTAACAGACAGAAAAGAATTGATCAAATGATAGCTGGTTCCTTTCATATTCAGGATTGGCTATTGGATATTTTGAAAAGAGGATTGGCTCAATTAGAAGGGCAACCTGAGGAATTTTGGTCTGGTATAATAGCTAGGGCAGTGGATCATAAATTAGGAGGACTCACCTTTTATATTAATGAAATATATGACTTGATTCGCGAAGATGATCGATGGGCAGATTTGGTGCCCTTGAAAATAGCTTGGTTGAATCAGGTGCTAATAGGTTTTCAAAATTTTGAGCAATTTAAGCCTGATTGGCAAAATGAACTTTTGAGAATTGGTGGTGTGACCACTAAGTCTGATGTGCTAGAATCTTTGCCTGGAGTTGAAGATGACTGGGCGTTGCTTCATTTAGAAATTACCGAAGCGGTAAATGGAGGTTATTTCAGGAAGTGCTGGTTGATTGGTAAAAAAACAAATTGCTTGGGTTATCTCATGGAATTTAACTTCAGAGAGCCAAGGTTTTCTCCTTTGCCAAGGATCGGTAGGTGGTTCTCGGGAGAAGTTGTTTATTACCCTGGACCCACTCCGTTAAGATTGCGAATTCGGAATTTTGGCAATGCTTTATTGAATATTAAAAGTTTGCCTGGTCTTAAAGATTTTAAATCAATGAATCTTTTTTATCAGAAAAATCTAAAAAGGAATCCTTGGCTTTTGGAATTGCCGCTGATAATTCACGATGTTGTTCCTACATATAAAGACCAAGCCTATCTCATTGATAAAGACAATTCGCGAATAAAAATTGGTGCAGCTGATGACCAGTGGTGGAAAGTAATGGCCATTAGCGCCGGAAACACCATTGTAATATTTGCCATTTGGAATGGTTATCAAATGAAATTAAAAGGAGTTTGTAAGCAAGAGATCTATTATTCACTTTAATCTACTTTTAGATGTTGACTCCGAAAGCCCTCAGTATTTGAGCTACTAATTCTTGGGGTAATTCACCGCATTGCGTTTTCATTTCGGGAACTAGTTTGTAAGGAGAAAATTCTGAACCTAATGCTTTTACTTTCGCTTCGCTACATTTTACGGCATTCTTAAATTCGGCATCAAGTTTTGGAGCCAGTGCTGCAAACGCTTTGGATTTCTTTTCGTTTGCTAAAGATTCCATTTCAATGTTTAATCTATTGCTTTCCGTTGTACAAGAACAGATTTCAGCAGCTAGATTTACATAATTCACCCCTTGATCATCATAAGTCGGATCTATTGTCCTGGTAGCCGAAATAACTTCGGCTCCATTTGCAGGAGTAGTCCGTCCATCTGGCGAAGACACCTTACCCTTCACTCCGGGATTGTTGATCTCCGTTATAGCAGTTGATTTGGTATCGTCATTGCAAGAAATTATCGAAAATAATAATAGCAATGCAAAGATTCTAGTAACCTGTTTCATAGTGAAATTAATTTACGCAAAAATACATTTTTGACAAGCCAAATTCAATGACTTTAGATAATCTACTTTGAGAACCAGCTTTTCAAAACTGTGTTGC
This sequence comes from uncultured Saprospiraceae bacterium, assembly GCA_937928045.1. Taxonomy (GTDB): domain Bacteria; phylum Bacteroidota; class Bacteroidia; order Chitinophagales; family Saprospiraceae; genus JABDJM01. The sequence goes on from CALFWO010000056.1 coordinate 77,830, forward strand.
TGAGTTTTCCTTGCGGTGTATAATCCTTTTCCGGGTATCCTTCGTGACCTTGCATTTTAGGAAACCATTTCCAGATAAAGCCGCCAGCCCACCAATCCTCTTTCCAAAAGGTTTGGAATAAAGCTTCGATCGCATTGGCTTGGGCTTGTTGATTTATTGAACGCTGATTGATTTCTTTTTCTAAAATCCAAGCTTTCCCAGCACATCCATCTACACTCAAGTATCCGTACTCCGTAAATATTATTGGAATATTGAACTCAGTTTGTTTTGCCATTATTCTTTTTTTTATCGGCTCCCAAGCTTTATTTAAGCTTTTGACAGAAGGGGTATTTTCATCACTAAGCGGAAAGTAGGCATCAAGTCCAGCGTAATCCAATTGTTTCCAAAACGAACTTGGGATAGAAAAGAACTCGTCCCAATTGGCGGCATAAGTCAAAGGTCCATCGTAAATCTTGCGAATGGTCACAATCAGATTTTTCCAATAATCAGGTCTCTTTTTTAATGCAATTTTGAACTCTGTGCCAATGCACAATAGTTCAGCTTTTTGATCTGCAGCAATCTGGGCGAATTCTAAAATATAAGCAGAGTAGTCTGCTTCCCATTGCTCCCATTCTTGATCTGTCTGAAAGTCAATTCCTCCTGGCCAATCCCCAGGGACATATACTTGAGGTTTCATGAGTACTTTGAGTCCCGCTTCATGTGCCAATTCAATAGTTTTGATTATCCCTTCCGGCCGTTCTCCCCACCATTGAAATTTACTTTCATTGTATCTTACAAAAGCTTTCCCTTTGTAACTAAAACCAAATGGAATCACTGCGATCCAATTGGAATTGATAGCCGTAATATCTGGCATTGGATTCTCTTTAAAAACCTCTGGAGGTGCAACAAAACTGAGGCCATTTATCTTGACGGATTGTCCGTTGAGTAGGATAGCACAGAACAATGGAATAGCCATAAACTGAACACGAAGGAATAAGCGAATCTGCATAGCTATCAAACTCAGAAATGCTGTTGCATGTTTTAAAATCTTAGAAAAAATGAATCTATAAAACAAAAATGGTCGTTCAAACAAGTGACTTTTTATAATTTCTAGGAGATAAGGATTGCTTTGCTACGAACCCCGTAGATGGAGGAAAATATTGCAATCAAAGCTCCTTCGTAATGTGCTTTGTTTTTGTTTCACAAATTTGAGGAAATAAGTTGTCTCAAAATCTATGAGGCAAAAAAAAGACCACTTCAAGAGTGGTCTGAATTGCTATGAGAGAAGGATTGCTGAAATACGATCCTTTAAAATGGGGGTATATGTAGCAATCAAAGCACCCTCCTTCGTCGTGTACTTTAATTTTTTCGCCTCAAAAGGTTTGCGAAAGCAAGCTTTCTCCAATCTTTCAAGGCAAAAAAAAAGACCACTCAAAAGAGTGGTCTTGATTGCTGTGAGAGAAGGATTGCTGAAATGCGATCCTTTAAATGGGGGTATTATGTAGCAATCAAAGCACCCTCCTTCGTCGTGTACTTTAATTTTTTCACCTCAAAAGGTTTGCGAAAGCAAGCTTTCTCCAATCTTTCAAGGCAAAAAAAAGACCACTCAAAAGAGTGGTCTTGATTGCTGTGAGAGAAGGATTCGAACCTTCAAGAGGAGCTTAGCCAGTAGACAAGATTAAAATTGTGATCAACCCATATCTATCGTTTATCGCTTTTTCCCCACCTCCGAGACAAGGAGGCATGGCTGCCGTTTCATCACCTCACAATGATTTAAGTTTCTAAAAAATGTTAGGTGATGAAAGCTGCCCAACCGCAATGCGGCTCATTCACTTTAAGCATTGACATGCTTACTTTGCCTGCTGGAAAAAGCGTTCAATCGTCACCTCACAATGATTTTGTTTTCTAATCAGAAACATCTTTTTGTTTCTTTCTAGATACAATACAAATATAGACCATCATTCAATAAATTGCAAATAATTCAACAAAAATGGTTAATTTTTTGAAAATATTCAAAAAATGACTGTATTGCAATATAATCATTCAAAACGATACTTGGTTTTAATAACCTTATTTGAAAATTTCTAAAATATTGAAGGTTTGATTGAAGATATCTCTGAAAAATTAAGACAAATCTTGAAAATATTTTGAATTATCCTAGATTCGGGAGTGGGGCAATGGACGGAAAGTACGGAATGTACTTGAATTCAGTTACAATACTAGATGGACAAATATGCGTGGATACTTTCTTAGAATTTCAGCATTTCTACAAAAAACAAAAAGGGCCTTCCTGCGGAAAGCCCTTTTTTCAATTCAAAACCATAGTTGGCTATGAGTTGATCACAATTTGTTCAAATATACAAAATTCTTATTGAGCGAAGATAACGCCGTGCGCCATGAACTTTAATTCCTCTTTAGGCTCGGTTATCGCAGCAATTTGCTCTGGAGTATCTCCATTGTCTTCAGCATAATGCCTGAGTTCATCAACTGAAGTAGTCTCTTTAAATGCATAACCATCCATGATAACTTCTTTTCCCGCGCAATCCAACGGCATAAAGAATCCATAGTCTTTGAATTTTACAAAAATTTCATCGCCGCTATCATTGACGATATTCATCCAGCATCCTTTTGCTTGGCAAACCGCATCGATTTTACCACGAACTTTGGTGTGAACCTTATCTGTCGCGGTAGACATTTTTTGAGAAAGATCAGCTAAGCTAATCGCACCTTCCGCAGTGATTTCTTCTCCAAATGAATTTGAATTGGCATTTTGAGAATCTGCTTGACAACCAATTAATAGAAAAGCAGTGAAAAGGGCTATTATTATTTTATGCATAATTCTTTTTTTACAAAAATATCGAATTTTCACTTTAGAGCCAACTTTTGAAAGTTTCTATGACTTTGTACAATATCGTGATGAGAAAATATGTTTTAGACCCACTTCTATTCATTCAAAAATCCTGTCTATAAGATCTGACCATTACTTTCTTGCCATGTGAAATTGAGAATAAATTGAGAAACTGAAAATCATTCAGTTTGTTCTTAACGCACAAGGTAAATTATTCATGTAACTGTAAAAGCTGATTCCATGAACTTACAATGGTCGTTTCTTTCAATCTTAGGTACTTTCCTAACTTTTAATTTATCCGCACAATGCCTTGATGGCAATTGTCAAAACGGATTGGGTGTTTATAAATATCCTAGTGGCGCCATCTATGATGGCAAATTCCAAAATGGTAAAATTGCTAATTATGGTACGTTGTTTTTTTCCAATGGCAATGTCTACAAAGGCCAATGGCAGGATCAATTCCGACAAGGTCAAGGAGAACTGGAATACGCCAATGGTGATGTTTATTCCGGCGGTTTTCAAAAGGGAAAGCTACAAGGAAAAGGAGCAATGTCTTTTTCAAATGGAGATCGTTATGAAGGGGACTGGTACCAAGATTATATGCATGGCGAAGGCGTTTATGCCTATAATAATGGAGACAGATATGAAGGCGATTTTGAGAAAGGAGCCATTCATGGCTTCGGTGTTATGAATTATCACACAGGATCAAAATATGCTGGACACTGGCGCAATAGTCTCAAAGAGGGCAGTGGAACTTATACAAAATCCAACGGGGAAATTGTAAATGGGGAATGGTCTGAAGGAAGTTTTACCGGATCAGCTAGACAGCAATCTAATGCAGTAAATTCAACAACAAACTCTTCAGGTAAAAAGAGTCTAAGAGATTGTAATAATATACTTTGCTCATCTGGCAAAGGACAATTCACCTATAGCGACGGTTCTAGATGGGTTGGAAATTTTGCCAATGGTAAACCACATGGAAAAGGCATTTGCTTTTATGCCAATGGTGATCGATACGAAGGAGGTTGGGCCAAGCATGCTCCGCATGGTCAAGGGGTCATGTACTACACAAGTGGAAGAGTCTATGGAGCAAAGTGGCATTATGGAAGACCGATAGAAGAGCTTAAAGAAAAACAAACCAAGTTCACAGACAACTCGGTAAAAGTCGATAACAGTTCAGAAGTTAAAGTATGGGCAGTCGTAGTCGGTGTTGCAGGTTATACACATATGCCTTCGTTAAAATACACCGACGACGATGCCTACCAAATTTATGCATTTCTTAAGAGCCCAGAAGGTGGAGCGCTACCAGATAATCAAGTCAAAGTATTGGTTGATGATTTGGCCACAAGAGAGAATATCATCAAGGCAATGAATCAAACCTTTTTAAAGGCAGATGAAAATGATGTTGTGCTAATGTATTTCTCAGGACATGGTTTGAATGGTAGTTTCCTTCCCTTTGACTACGATGGTTATCGGAATAAATTAATGCACACTGAAATTCAACAACTCTTCGATAGGAGCAAAGCCAAGCATAAAATTTGTTTTGCTGATGCCTGCCACTCCGGAAGTATGCTGGCCTCGAAAGCGCCTTCGTCAGCTGCCATTAAAAAGTATTACGGCGCTTTTCAGAATTCCTATGGAGGAACAGCCTTGCTACTAAGTTCTCGAGCGAATGAATTTTCATTAGAAGATTCCGGATTGCGACAAGGAATTTACAGCCACTTTTTAATAAAGGGATTGAAAGGTCTTGCAGATAATAACAACAACGGAATTGTTACCGTCAAAGAATTATACAACTATGTTCACAGCAGTGTAACCAAGTATACCAATTATGTTCAAACGCCAACATTAACGGGCAAGTTTGATCCCAACATGCCCATAGCCGCCATTAGATAACCCAACTACCCAAAACCATTTTATTGCTTTTGCTGATTTAAAGCATTGACAGCTTACCCCATTTGATTGGTGGTAAGCTGTTTTTTTTGGAGAAAAATTTTGTTTGTAACCAGAGCTGAAATGGCTACTCTCGCCAAAGTCTTCATACAATTCCATTTTTAATCTGTGTCTTGCGTTCTTCCTTGACTGATAGAAGGTTAACTTAGATTCGATCACATTCAGTGTTTTTACTTACTTATTCTTATTGACCAGATTATCTTGAAAAATAAATGACAACCACAGAATAGTTCATATCTACCATTGCTTGCTCAAAACCAACCGCTTTCTAAAAAAAGCTGATTATTCCCTCCATTCGACTGGATGTAAGCTGTTTTTGTATATAAAAAAATATAATATTTGGAGACGTTTTTGATACTACAGTAATTACTGTCATCAACACGAACCAATATAATTATGAAAATCACTAAATGCATAACTGCTGTCCTGCTGTTCCTATCTCTGGGAACCTTTTTGCATGCTCAATGCATTTCAGGTGATTGTATCAATGGTTCTGGTATCTATTCTTTCAAAAACAATTCAGCGACTTATCAAGGAGATTTTAAAAATGGTCAACCTCAAGGTTTTGGTTTGTGCGAATATGCCAATGGAGATCAATACGAAGGATTTTGGGAAACCGGTAAGTTCTCGGGCCAAGGAAGATTGACACAAGCTTCAGGTAAATTTCTAAATGGAATTTGGAACAACGGACAATTCTCAATTCCAAATGCAGCAATAGCAAAAGTTATCTCTACATCTAACAAAATTGTGCAGTCAGCAGCTCCCAGAAAAACATGGGCCTTGGTAGTTGGAGTTGCTTCTTACGAACATATGCCAGTTTTGCGATACGCAGATGATGACGCATGGCTCTTCTATAGCAACCTGATCAGTAATTCAGGTTTGGATATTGATGAAGAGCAGGCTAAGATTCTAATCGACGAATCAGCCACCAGAAAGAATATCCTTGCTGAACTAAATAATATCAAAGAACAAGCTGGGCCAAATGATTTGGTTTTATTTTATTTCTCCGGCCATGGGCATGAAGGATCATTTCTTCCAATAGATTATGATGGCTTCAATAACCAACTATTCCATTCAGAAGTGAATAGCATTTTAGCAAAGACCAAGGCGGAACAGAAAATCTGTATTGCAGATGCTTGTCATTCAGGAAGCTTATTTGCTGCAAAAGGCGCCAATGAAAATTCATTCAAGCAGTTATATGCTGATTTTTACAAAGAAAACGCTGGAACAGCTTTGATCCTTTCAAGCAAGTCCAAAGAGACTTCATTAGAATCAAAAGGACTGCGACAAGGCGTATTCACTTACTTTTTGGTCAAAGGCATAAAAGGTGAAGCGGACATCAATGCAGATAAGAAACTAGTACTTCAGGAGCTTTTCAACTATATCTATAAAGAAGTGCGAGACTACACTGGCAAGCTACAAACGCCTATACTAGAAGGCGAGTTTGATCCGAACATTGTTCTAAATCATCTTTAGAATACTATTTCGTAGAATTTATTATTGGTTCTTTTAGCAAGATTCCTTCTGAATTTCGTTTGATATTTTTATTTGTTAGAAAGCAGATAATTGATTGGAAGCCTTGAGTATCAATTCTTTAATAAATACTTTGCGCAATTCATCTTATTCATGTATCTTTGCAGCCGTTTTTAAATTTATTCACAAAAAAAATACTTCAATTCCAATGCGAAACCACGAAGTGACTTTCATCGTAGATCCAGTTCTGTCGGGCGATGAAATTAAAGCGACAGCTAAGTCTTATGGTGAACTCCTAGTTAAAGAAGGAGCAAAAATCATCAATACAGACGAGATGGGCCTAAGACAATTGGCTTACCCTATCAAAAGAAGAACAACGGGAATCTATTATTGTATCGAATTCAACAATGCTAGCAAGCCTGATTTAATTTCTAATGTCGAATTGGCGATGAGAAGAGATGAGCGCATCATGCGTTTCTTGACTGTCGCACTTGATAAATATGGTATCAAGTACAATGAAGACAAAAGAAATGGAAAAATCGGAAAGGCTAAGAAGAAAATTAGCATTGCTGCTCAAGCTGCCAAGGCAAAGGAGCCAGTAAAAAAAGCTGCTCCAAAACCAAAGCCAACGCCTCCGCCAGTTGAAGCAAAGAAAGAAGAAGAAGAGTAAACTAAATTAATTAATCGACTCAACGTGAGTCTCAATTCGATACATTATGGCTTCTAGAGATGATATAAAATTTCTTAGCAATCCAAATATTGGACAGAATAGAAAAAAGTATTGCCGATTTAGAAAATTCGGTATTAAGTATATTGACTATAAAGACCCGGACTTCTTGTTACAGTTTGTGAACGAGCAAGGAAAGATTCTTCCTCGTCGTATTTCTGGTAACTCGTTGAAATATCAACGTAAAGTGTCTACCGCTATTAAGCGTTGTCGTCACCTGGCAATGATGCCGTATGTAACTGACTTATTGAAATAAGTCTATTCAATTATCTGTTAACCCGGAAAATTTTTCGACATGGAAGTCATTCTTTTAAAAGATATAGAAAAAGTAGGAGATAAGCACACCATCGTAAGCGTAAAATCAGGCTTCGGTAGAAATTATCTCATCCCTCAAGGCTTGGCCTTGATCGCTAACTCAAGTAATAGAAAACGTTTGGATGATCTTGCAAAAAGAGAAGCAAGAGAAGAGTCTAAGAAATTAGATGTATACCAAGCAATGGCAGCAAAACTAGATGGTAAGACATTGAAAGTTGCAGCTAAGGCAGGTACATCTGGTAAAATCTTTGGTTCTATTACAGGCGTTCAAATCTCACTCGCCCTTAAAGAGCAATTCGAATTGGAAATTCCAAGAAAGAAAATTGTTCTTCCGGATGATGTGAAGAACTTAGGTGCTTACACGGTAACTTTACACTTGCACCCAGAGGTGACAAAGGAAGTTGCTTTTGAAGTAGTTGCTGGATAAGCGATTACTAAATAGAAATACAAAGGGCCAGCAGTCTTATGATTGTTGGCCCTTTTGAATTTTGATTTTTTGGCTGTCCCTCGTTGCCACTCGGCCGAGTGGGTTTTCTTGCTAAAAGTTGCATTGCTCTCCATATAACTTTAGCCATTTCTCACTTGCTTTGTAATTAGGATCTGCTCGTTCTACCAATGCCCAAAATCGATCTGAATGATTCAGTTCAATCAAGTGGGCTAACTCATGTATTATTACATAGTCGATTACTTCTTCTGGAGCAAATAACAACCGTGTAGATAAATTGACATTGCCAGTTGAAGAACAACTGCCCCAATTCGTCAAGTTATATTTAAGATTTATTGATCTAATATTTTGCTGGAAATGCTTTGCATTCAGCTCGTGAACCTTCTGACTAATGAATGGTTTTTGATCCCTGCCAACAACGCGACTCAAAAGATGTCGAATCGATTTCTGCATATTGACAGGTTCATCGTCTTCATTTATTTCGAGGAGAATGGTGCTGCCTATTTTTTTTGCATAGTGATTTTCTCGATGTGCCGGTCTTATGCGAAGCTTATATTCATAATTACCAACTTTTAGAATATCTCCATCCTGGTACTGTCTTCCATAAAATCTGGAAAAGAGGTTTGGACTTTTTTGAAAAGTTTTTTCAATCCAGTTCTCAAACCAAATCATCTGCTCTTTTCGCAAATCAGCATCCATCCAACTAGGAATTCTAAGGATTACTGATTTTTTTCCAACGCTAGCTCTTACATCTTTGCGTTGTTCACAGTAAATCTTAGCAGGTATCTGCTTTCCGTGAACAACCATCAATGTTTTTCGAACCGTTGCCATTATATTATTTAAGCATTTGCTTTTTCAAAATCTTGCATGACTTGCGCCAGAGTGTTCACACCTTCAATACTCATCGCGTTGTAAATTGAAGCTCTAAATCCTCCAACAGATCGATGGCCTTTTAAACCTACACAGCCAGCTGCTTCGCAAGCTGCTAAGAAGTCTTTTTCAATTCCCTCTTTGGTCGCGACAAATGTTACATTCATTAATGAACGATCTTCTTTCGCCGCCACTCCTTTGAATAGACTATTTCTATCAATCTCGTTATAAATGATAGCCGCTTTTTCTTCATTATGTTTAGCCATGGCAGCCACACCTCCTTGTGATTTAATCCAACGCATTGTTAACATGGAAACAAATATTGGAAATACTGGCGGAGTGTTGAACGAGCTGTCCTTCTTGATGTGCGTGTTGTAATCTAGCATAGAAGTAATTTCGCGATCCACGTTGCCTAACATATCTTCGCGAACGATCACTAATGTCGTTCCTGCTGGTCCCATATTTTTTTGTGCTCCTGCATAGATCAATCCATATCTCTCTATGTCTATAGGTCTAGAAAATATATCACTCGACATATCACAAACAATCGGAGTATTGGTAATTGGCAACTCGTGCATCTGAGTTCCTGAGATGGTATTGTTACTTGTTAGGTGTAAGTAAGTTGCATCCTTAGGAACCTCGTATCCTTTAGGAACATATTGGAAGTTCTGCTCTTTTGAAGAGGCGATCACTTCAGTGGGTCCGAACAACTTGGCTTCTTTAATCGCTTTAGTAGACCAAGTTCCTGTATCAACGTAACAAGCTTTGCCATTTTTGTCTAGCAAATTCATAGCGGTCATATAAAACTGTGAACTTGCCCCACCTGTCAAGAACAATACCTTGTAGTTGTCTGGAAGTCCGAGTAGCTCTTTGGTTAAGGCCATAGCTTCTTCTAATACAGAAACAAACTTGGCTCCACGGTGAGAAACCTCTAAAAGTGAAAGTCCAGTTCCATCCCAGTTTGCCACTGCTTCAGCAGAAGCTTTGATTACACTATCAGGGAGAATCGCTGGTCCGGCGCTGAAATTATATTTTTTACTCATGGTCGTTAAAAGGTAAAGTTCAAGAATAAATATTGATGCCTAAAAGTACTGTATTACAATAAATCTAGCCTTCTTTTTTGCGACCTAGAATTAAAGAAAGGACAATTTTATGATGGAAAAATATTTTGCACCTTTTTGCCAAATTATGTATCTTACAGAGGCTTAAAATCTTACAACCATTTGGCAGTTTTGCGCCTTTAAGCAATCAAATTAGTATCCCGAGTTTATCTGAATTTTTTTTCGAAAAATAATGCATTTATGCTTGCACAACTTAGGAAGTGTGTGTACCTTTGCAATCGCTTTTGAAGAAAAGCATATTAAACATGAATATTAGAGGCTAACGAGTCTTTAAAAATATAGGAATTTTCCGCTGTCGGCGTTTCCTTGACTGGAGAATGTGAGATAAGAAAGTTTAAAGAAAGTTCATTGACACTTTGGAGAGCAAGATTTTGGAGGAAGACCAAAATTTTAGCAGTACGTTTAAGAATAGACACTTAACAACCACTAGCGGGCTATCTACGGATAGCCTA
>CALFWO010000057.1 GCA_937928045.1 uncultured Saprospiraceae bacterium
TAGGCTATCCGTAGATAGCCCGCTAGTGGTTGTTAAGTGTCTATTCTTAAACGTACTGCTAAAATTTTGGTCTTCCTCCAAAATCTTGCTCTCCAAAGTGTCAATGAACTTTCTTTAAACTTTCTTATCTCACATTCTCCATTCAAGGAAACGCCGACAGCGGAAAATTCCTATATTTTTAAAGACTCGTTAGCCTCTAATATTTATGTTTTACGCCAGTTCTTTCTAGCGGACTGCAAAGATACTACCATCTAGAGAAAAAGCAAACATCTGTGTGATATTTTTTGAAAAAATATTCCTTTTTTTTTTGACCAAATTCTAGAGCGTGAATTAACCTAATGTTTACTAGGTTTTGGGCCTACTAGCCAGTCTTGAAAAGTGGTAATCAAAAGCAATAATAGCAGTCCATAAATGGCATCTTCTACCGGAACAGCACCAATTCGAAGCCCCAAAAATTCCTCAGGGTTATATAACACTATAGGCGCCTTGGTAAACCAGCCAGTCAAAGCTCCATCTACAATAATGAATGGAATAAGTACGATCACAAAACTTCGATAAAAAAGTGTTCGATATTTATTCTCAAAAAACAAGAAATGTGCACCTATAGCCAAGCCTGTTGTAAGGCATGTCGTACTCGTATAAATTCGATCAAAATGTAGTATTCCAAGAGTTATTAACCCTAGGCTTAATAACAACGAAATGGTGCCATCCATTTTTCTCAAACTATCATTAGGGAAATAAGCAATCATACATTCATGAATAAAGAGACTGGCAAATGGTATAGAAACAAAAAACAAAAGTTCTTCTACCGGCAAGCCAAAGAATTCTATCCCTAAAAAGTAAGCCTTGTTAAATCCCCAAACATTCCAATAAGTAAATAGAACATCCCATACAACGAAACCGATGCCGACAATAAAGATCGCGGGGAATAATTTCTTCCACGACTTATAAAACCCAACTTTTTTATCAAAACTTAAAAGGAAAACAGGAATGACAGAAAACAAATGAATGTATAGATAAAACGCATTGCTTTCAAAAAGATTTATTTGTTGTAAACTCGGTACATCAAATTGAAAAGGAACACCCAGATCAACCTTACAGAAAGGCCAAATCAATATTGGCAATAGAAAAGCAATTAAAAATAAAGTCCGCTTAGTGAACTCAGACATTAAAGCAAGTTGAATGAATTTTTCAAGGCGGAAGAAAATAACAAATAGGCCTTTCTACTATCCGGCACTCTTATTCTTTCGGCTTTTACATGAGCTGCTGTTGCCTTTTTGATTTTCTGAAACAACTTGGTATAGTATACATAAGCCAAGTAAACACCAAACTTCGCACCATCTGGAAGTTGAACAATTCCAGTATAAGCATGATCAAAGTCAGCCTTGATATCTGCTTCAATTTGCTGCTTATCTTGATTAGTAAAATTGTTGAAATCTACTCCTGGGAAATAAACACGTCCCCTTTCAGCAAAATCACTTTTCATATCTCTAAGAAAATTAATTTTTTGAAAGGCTGAACCTAAGCTTCTTGCCGATGCTTTCAAGTGATCATAATTTTCTTTGTCTCCTTCGCAGAATACACGAAGACACATTAGGCCAACTACTTCTGCTGAGCCATAAATATATTTCTTGTATAGACTATCTTCATATTTATGAAACTCCAAATCCATTTCCATGGAATCTAAGAATGCATCGATCAATTCTCGCTCAATTTTATATTCATGAACAACTTCTTGAAAAGAATGTAAAACTGGATTTAAAGAAATTTTTCGCTCAATTGCTTTGTAAGTGTCTTCTCTGAACTCCCTCAACAATTCAGCTTTTGGCTGATCATGAAAAGTATCTACTATTTCATCAGCGAATCTAACAAAGCCATAAATATTATAAATTGGAGCACGGAATTTTTTATCAAACGCCCTAATTCCAGTTGAAAAAGAAGTGCTGTATCTTTTAGTAATCATTGCACTTGCTTCACGGCATACTTCATTATAGAGTGACATCATGACGTTATATTTAGTTTTGAGGGAATTCTTTTGAAACGACTTCAGCAACTACTTTTCCTGAAATCAATGAAGGTGGCACACCTGGCCCCGGAGTTGTAAGCTGACCCGTATAAAACAGGTTATTAACTTTAGAACTTTTCATTTTTGGTTTTAAAAATGCAGTCTGCATTAAAGTGTTTGCCAGTCCATAGGCATTCCCTTTGAATGCATGATAATCTTTTTTGAAGTCATTGTGTGCATATGACCGCTTATAAATAATATGATTTCGAACATCAGTTCCCAATTGGGCCTCTAGCCGATCCATAATAATTCCAAAATATTTTTCTCTAAGTTCATCCGTATCTTCCAGACCTGGGGCAAGTGGAACTAGTAAAAACAAATTCTCTTTTCCTTCTGGTGCTACAGAGTCATCTGTAATCGAAGGAACACAGGCATAGAATAAAGGCTTGGTTGGCCATTTAGGATCTTCATAAATCTCTTCTGCGTGAAGATTGAAATCAGCATCAAAAAATAAATTATGATGATGCAATCCTTCTAGTTTTTTATCTACTCCTATGTAAAACAGTAAAGAAGACGGAGCCATCGTTCTTTTATCCCAATATTCAGGACTGTACACCCTACTTCTTTTTGGCAGCAAATGCTGTTCAACATGGTTATAATCCGCTCCTCCAATAATTACATCAGCCGTAAAACTTCCTTTAGTGGTTATTACTTCAGAAGCATGTCCATTTGGAACAACAATATTCTTTACTTCATGATCCAATAATATTTTTACGCCTTTCTCTTCTGCTAAGGTCACCATTCCTTTGATGATTTCATGCATACCTCCTTTGGGATACCAAGTTCCCAAACTCATATCGGCGTAATTCATTAAGCTATACAAAGCCGGTGTATTTTCTGGAGTTGCACCAAGGAATAAAACTGGAAATTCTAAGAGTTGAATCAACTTCTCATTTTTGAAAAGTTTCCGCACATGACTAGACATTGAAGAAAACAACTGAAGTTTGAATAGACTCGTTAAGATTCTCGGATCTGCAAATTCAAATATGCTATGACCAGGACGATGGACAAAATCATCCATTCCCGTTTCATATTTATACTTAGCCTCTTCAAGGAATTGCTTTAATTTTTTTGAGGATCCTGCCTCATAACTTTCGAAAAGTTCATACAACTTTTCCATAGTGGCAGGAAGGTGCATGACATCCCCTTTTCCAAAGAATATGCTGTAGCTTGGATCTAATCTAACCAGATCATAGTAGTCTGAACGTTTTTTTCCGAAAAACTCGAAGTACTTCTCAAAAACCTCAGGCATCCAGTACCAAGAAGGTCCCATATCGAAAGTAAATCCATCCGTTTTGAAGACACGTGCACGACCACCGGGCACCTCATTTTTTTCAAGAAGGGTTACCTCATAACCTTGATGTGCAAGATGAGTTGCTGCAGATAGACCTGCAAATCCAGAACCAATTACTATTACTGTTTTAGCCACTATAAGTGATAATTTGGTAGGAAACAGTGAAGATTAGACTTTGTTGAATAGAGTCCAAAAAAAATCCCTTGTCCACAATTTAGTGAACAAGGGATATATCCTTAAATAAACCGAAGAATTATTTTCCTCCGTTTAAGTTATCTTGTAAGACTTTCAACTCATCCCACTTACCATCAGCAGCCAATTGAGCTTGTTGAGGCCATGTAGTCGGGTCGTGCATTTTATATCTATTTCCAGCTTCAGCTAAGATTTCGCGAATCTTATCAGCTTCAGAACTTGCAAGCAAAGCAAAAGTAGGTATTCCAGCATTTGTTAAGATCTCAGAAATCTTAGGACCGATTCCTTCAATTTTCTTAAGATCATCTGCTGCAGCTGGAGTCTCAACAACTTCAACAACTTCTTCTACCTCAACAACTTCTTCTACCACCTCTTCTACTTTAGGAGCTTCAGCAATAGGTGCTGGCTTCTCTTCTTTAGCAGGAGCGGCTGGAGCAGCTGGCTCGTCAGTCATCTGAGCCTTCAATTGAGAGAATACGTCCATGTCTCCAAGTGTTGTCTTCTCAACTTTAGATTGAGTTTTCTTAACAGCCTTCTTAGTTTCAGTACGTACTTTTTTCTTCTCCTTGTATTCTTCATCAGAAGCTTCTCTTTGGATATCTTCTAGATATCTTAAGTGAGAAACAAGAATTCTCTTTTCGTCTCTATTGAATTCGATTACTTTAACTGGTAGCACTTCGTCTACTTCAGCCATCGTACCATCTTCTTTCTTGATGTGCTTGATTGGAGCGAATGCTTCCAATCCGTATGGCAATTGAACGATAGCTCCACGATCTTCTTTTCTTATGATTGTTGCATCATGGAAAGATCCGATTGGGAATACATTTTCAAATGTGTCCCATGGATTTTCTTCCAATTGCTTGTGTCCAAGAGAAAGTTTTCTTGAATCCTGATCAATCTCAAGAATAGTAATATCGATATCATTACCAACCTTAGTAAACTCAGATGGGTGAGAGTAACGCTTCGTCCAAGACAAATCAGAGATGTGAACCATCCCACCAATGCCTTCATTCAACTCAACGAATACACCATATGGCGTAAGATTCTTAACTTTTCCTGTGTGCTTGCTGCCAGTTGGGTAACTAGCCGCAATTTGCGTCCAAGGATCCTCAGACAATTGCTTAACAGAAAGTGACATCTTACGATCATCTCTATCGATCGTCACCACCTTCGCTTCATACTCTTCTCCAAGTTTGAAGAATTCTCTAGCGTTGATTGGTTGATTACTCCAAGTTACTTCAGAAACGTGAATCAAGCCCTCAACACCTGGGTGGATTTCAAGGAAAGCTCCATAATCTTCAATGTTAACAATCTTTCCTTTAACAGAAGAACCGGTAACAACTTCAGCTGGCAATACATCCCATGGATGTGGTTGCAATTGCTTAAGACCAAGAGAAATACGCTTTTTATTCTCATCAAAGTCAAGTACAACAACATTGATACGTTGGTTCAATGCCAATACTTCCGATGGGTGAGAAATACGTCCCCAAGAAATGTCTGTGATATATAATAAACCATCTACACCTCCAAGGTCAAGGAATGCACCGAAGTCAGTAATGTTCTTAACTGTACCTTCAAGTACTTGACCTTTTTCAAGGCTAGCGATGATTGCTTCTCTTTGTTCAGCTAAGTCACTTTCGATAAGTGCTTTATGCGAAACAACTGCGTTCTTAATTTGCTCGTTGATTTTAACCACTTTGAATTCCATGGTCTTTCCAACGTATGCATCGTAATCGATGATTGGCTTGATATCAATTTGCGAGCCAGGAAGGAAAGTCTCCAATCCACCAGCATCTGCAATCAATCCACCTTTCGTCTTACTGATGATCACACCTTTAATTACGGTGCCATTTTCATAAGAGTCAACAATCGCATCCCAAGCACCTAATAATTTGGCCTTTCTTCTTGATAATACTAATTGTCCTCTATCATCTTCTTGCTGCTCAACGTAAACATCAACGATGTCTCCAACCTTAAGATCTGGAGTATCTCTAAATTCAGAAAGTGAAACTAGACCATCAGATTTGTAATTGATGTCTAATACAACGTCTCCATCATTGATGACAGATACAACACCTTTTACGATTTCACTTTGATTTACTAAAGATAATGACTGATCATAATCTTTCAAGTAATTCGCAATTTCCTCTTCGGTGTATGGTAAGTTATGCTTTCCAGCACCTTCCCAATCGAACTCATAATGTGGTCCGGTATCAACCTTACTAGCTTGCAATTCTTCAAGCGCTATACGCTCGGGGGAGAGATCCTCGGAAGATTTGTCAATTGTTTGATCTTCCTGGACTTGATCCTTTTTTTCGTCTGACATAAAAGAATCGTCATTTGTAGTTTGTTACTTGTTGGTTTACAGCTACTTAATAGCTGGCTAAACAAAACCGATGTACACAAACAAGGTTATAAAATTGTTTTTAGCGGCGCAAAGGTACATTCATTTGCTGTAAAAGAAAAGGGGTAGATTAAATTTATGATTGAAATCTACCAAACGGCCAATTTTACCATAAAAATCAATCAGTTAGCAGATTTGATTGGTTTGCAAAATGTACTTCCATATCAGACAAATGAAGATTACTTTTTGAGGTGAAAAAAGTCTACAGCACACTAGCACACATTTTTTACCAAACTCCTTCGTTAGATCAAAGGATTGGTCGGATATTTCCTGCTCAAGTCTTTAAAAATCTTTGAAAAAGAAGAAAATTACTAGATTGGGATTTCAAATAAGACAAATAAATGAGTTCTACAAAACCTTGGTTAGCAAATTACCCTAATGGAGTTCCGGCAAATATTGATCCTGATATGTATACAGCACTGATTGACATGGTGTTGGAAACTTTCGAAAAGTATCGCAAAAAAGATGCTTTTACTTGCATGGATAAAACCTTAACGTTCGATCAGATTGACAAATACTCTGAAGCTTTTGGGGCCTACTTACAATCAAGAGGTTTAGAGAAAGGAGATAAGATCGCACTGATGATGCCTAACTTATTGCAGTACCCAATTGCCTTATTCGGTGCGATGCGAGCGGGAATAATCGTGGTCAATACAAATCCTTTATACACTACTCGCGAAATGCGTCATCAGTTTACTGATTCTGGTGTCAAGGCGATTGTAATAGCAGAGAACTTTGCGTCAAAACTTCAGGAAATTATTTCGGACACCAATATCAAAGTGGTGATCACCGCTTCAATCGGTGAAATGCTTGGTACTTTCAAAGGCGCAATGGTCAACTTTGTTGTGCGAAAGGTGAAAAGAATGGTTCCTAAATTTGACTTAGCCAATTCGGTTACTTTCAAAGAATCATTAGCTCAAGGAAAAAAATTCAAGCTTGTTCCTCATTCGGGAACTCCAGACGAAACCATTATTTTACAATATACGGGTGGAACAACTGGCGTGGCAAAAGGGGCGATGCTGACCAATCGAAACTTGGTGGCAAACATGCAGCAGATCAGAGCAACCATGCTACCATTTTTAAAAGTTGGAGAAGAAATCGCGTTGTCTCCTCTTCCAATGTATCACATATTTGCCTTTACAGTAAATTGTTTGGCCTTGATGAGTATTGGAACAAGAACTGTTCTAATTGTCAATCCAAGAGATTTGAGTACCATAGTTGACGCCTTTAAGAAAAACGATATTACATTAATGACTGGTATCAACACTTTGTTTAATGGATTATTGAATTACAAACCTTTCACTGAATTAGACTTTAGCAAACTCAACGTGTCTGTAGGAGGTGGAATGGCAGTCCAACGCACTGTAGCTGAGAAATGGCACAAAGTCACAGGATGTCCATTATCCGAAGGATACGGAATGACTGAATCTTCACCGGTGGCTTCAGTAAATCCAATAGACGGTTCAGGAAAATTAGGGACTATAGGAATGCCTATTCCTTCAACAGATATTAGAATTGTAAATGACAATGGACAACCATTGGGCGCTGGCGAAGTCGGAGAAATTCAAATCAAAGGTCCACAGGTAATGAAAGGATACTACAACCGACCGGATGAAACCGCTAGGACTTTTACACCAGATGGCTGGCTATGTACTGGAGATATAGGTGAAATGCATGAAGATGGCTATTTCCAAATTGTAGATCGTAAGAAGAACATGATTCTAGTATCAGGATTTAATGTTTACCCAAGTGAAGTTGAAGAAATAGCCGTGTCTCATCCTAAAGTATTGGAGGTCGCAGCAATTGGAATGCCCAATGAAAAAAGTGGCGAGGTAGTAAAAATATATGTAGTGAAAAAAGACAAATCACTTACTCCCGAAGAATTAATAGCACACTGTCGAGAGAAATTGACTGGCTATAAAGTTCCTAAAGCAATTGAATTTCGCGATGAACTGCCAAAATCAAATGTTGGAAAGATTTTACACCGTGTTCTGAAAGAAGAAATGATGAAGGAGATGAATGGTTAATGCCAAATTTGATCAGCATTAAGTTGAAGAATTAAATAATAACTATTGATCAGTAAAACAACATATGGGTTCGCTCTGCTGCTTATGACAGGATTATTTGCATTCACTATTATTGATAAATATAAGTTTGAAGGTATGGACAATGTAGCGGTAGCTAAAAATGTATTGGGTGGAAAATTACAGGTTTGCTGTACGAGTCCAATGACTGGATTTTACCGTGACGGGTCTTGTAATACTGGCCCTAGGGATTATGGAGTCCATACAGTTTGTGCTATAATGACTGAGGAATTCTTAGCCTATACTGGAAGCTGCGGGAATGATTTGTCGACGCCACTTCCTCAGTATAATTTCCCTGGGTTAAAACCTGGAGACCAATGGTGCCTTTGTGCTAGCCGATGGAAAGATGCCCAAAAAGCTGGCTTTGCTCCTTTCGTTAAACTAGAAAGTACACATGAAAAAACTTTGGAGATCGTAGACTTAGCCACACTTCAACTTTACGAATTGGCCAACGGGAATTAGAATTTCACCTCGATATTTACATCGCTAATTTCTTTAAGGTTCCCTTCCTGCTTAATATTGATGTTATAACCCGTCTTAGGATAGTAACTTAAAAACTGATCAGCATCCATAATCATACTACTCATTTGATTATGGATCAAAATAGAATCAATGGTTTCACCATTCCTAAATATTGCGACACTTTTCGTTTTTAACTTTGGGTCATCTGTTGTATAACTGACCTTCGTTTTTCCATCCAATAAATTTTCAGCATTGATTTGGTACTTTTCGTACCAAGCCACTTTGTTCAAATTTGCGTCTGCAAATATTTTCAATTCCTTAGTCAAGTCAATACTAGCCAATCCAACCGTTTCTTTTTCACCTTCAAACGTGGTAGTTTTAGTAACACCGCTTCGCTGGATTTTCATTTCTTGTTCAAAATATTCTTTTAAATCAAAAAATGGATTCGTAGGTACATTGACAGGATCCACGGCAGTTTGATTACAAGCCATAAAAAACGAGATCAAACAAATTAGAATTGAATTACGCATCGGTTACAATCAAATTTTTCCCATCATAAACTTCAGGACAGGCTGTATTTAATAAATATAAAATCGTAGGAGCCACATCTGCTAATTTCCCAGATTCTATTTCCTTTCCTTGGCTATCGTTAGCTACATACACAATCGGTACCATATTGGTGGTGTGCGCAGTATGCGGTGACCCATCACTTTTGGTCATGATATCAGAATTTCCATGATCCGCAATAATTATAAATTGATAATCTAATGCCAATCCAGTTTCAATGATTCGTCCCAATTCTTTGTCAACGGTTTCCGTAGCTTTGATCGCTGCATCCATCATTCCTGTGTGACCAACCATATCTGTATTTGCAAAATTCAGACAAACAAAATTCGGTTGATGCTCATTCATTTCAGTGATGATCGCATTGGTTAATTCAGGCGCAGACATTTCCGGCTGCAAATCATAAGTGGCCACTTTCGGAGAAGGAATCATAATTCTTTTTTCTCCTTCAAAAGCTTCCTCACGCCCACCAGAAAAGAAAAATGTTACGTGAGGATATTTTTCTGTTTCTGCAATTCGTACTTGAGTCATTCCTGCTTTTGAAATGACTTCTCCAATCGTTTGCTGTAAATCATCTTTTTCAAAAAGCACGGTGACGCCTTCATAACTGCTGTCATAAGTCACCATGGTGATATAGTCGATGTCCAATTTTTTCATCTCATGATCCGGAAAATCTTTTTGCGTTAAAACTGTAGAAATTTGACGCGGACGATCTGTTCTAAAATTAAAACAAAGCAAAAGATCTCCTTCTTGAATAGATCCAAAGGCATTTCCGTTTTCATCTATGCATTGGATAGGTTCTAAAAACTCGTCCGTTTTATCCTGCGCATATTGATGATTAATGGCTTCGGTCACCTTCATTGTTTTCTCCCCTACCCCTTTCACCAAAAGGTCATAAGCTAATTTTATTCGCTCCCATCGGCTGTCTCTATCCATGGCATAATATCTCCCGACCACTGTTGCCAGTTTGGTGGGTCCATCTTTGATATGCGCTTCTAGTTGTTCGATATATCCAACGCCAGATTTTGGCGAAACATCACGGCCATCGGTAAAGGCATGAATAAAACAATCTTTCACTCCGGCGGCTTCAACGATGTCTGTTAAAGCCAAGAGATGATTGATGTGGGAATGAACCCCACCATCCGACAAGAGTCCCATCAATTGAACGCGCTGTCCATTTTCTGCTGCTCTCTCCAATGCTTGAATAAGCTTAGGGTGTTTGTGCAAAGTTTCCTCTTCAATGGCCTTATTGATGCGCGCCAACTCTTGATACACTACTCGACCTGCTCCGATATTAAGATGTCCGACTTCTGAATTCCCCATTTGTCCATCAGGTAAGCCCACTTGGCTTCCGAAGGTCACCAACTCCGCATTGGGGTGATCTTTTAAGAGTTTATCCATAACTGGGGTTTTTGCCTGATCAATGGCGCTGACCTCTGGAATTTCGCCAATTCCCCAGCCATCTAATATTACGAGCATTGCTTTCTTATCCTTCATGGCCGAAAAATACACCAGTTTACCTGAAAGCCAAAGACAGAATGTAATGGAGGTTCCAGTTTATCGGTTTTACTATGATTTTTCGCAATTAATCGCCTATCTTTTCAAAAAATTAGGCTGTTAAGGAAATTTAACACCTCGTTTGAACGTTGACTGTAAGTCCCTGAACAAAAGGACATTACGGCCTACAAACGAACTAAAATGAAGTCTTTCAGGGAATAAAAAGCCATTTCTTGGTTACTCCTAACGCGTTGAATCGTCTAATTGATAGGAATATCTCATTAAATTGATTTATAATGGCATGGTATTTCGGCATTAAGTTCACAAACCTATTATTATGAAGAACCTACTGTTATTATTCTTGTTGGCTCCATTGATGGCGATGACTGGAATTGGTCTTCAAGAGATCGGTAAAGCCCTTGGAAAAGGAGATGCAGCTACATTGGGTGCGCACTTCGATTCATCGGTAGAAATCAGCATCATGGACGAAGCTGATCTTTACAGCAAGGCAGAAGCAATTTCTGCGGTGAGTGCTTTCTTTAAGAAATACCCTCCAACGGCTTGTAGTCAAGTACACCAGGGAAGCTCTAAAGGGAAGGATTCCCAGTATACTATTTTTTCGTTAAACACGAATGGACAAAAGTTTAGAGTATTTATGTACATGAAATCTGTTGGATCGAAAGAGGTAATCCAAGAGCTAAGTATCGACGAAGAATAAAATTTAAATATATAAATGGATAGTTGCTTCAAGTAATTGTCTTGAAAGCCCTGAAGTTGATTCGTCAGGGCTTTTTTAATTTGAATATTATTAAGGGAAAAGTCTGCAGCACATTGGAGCTAGAGTTGGTATTCAAATAATAATTTGCCTATTCGATTATTCGATTTTAATTCTTTTCACATTCTTGAACCAAGCTATCACTTAACGCTTCAAAGTTTTTCGAATAATGAAATTCTGAATATTTACCAATGCTGTCAGCGGAGCTGACGGTCAAGGAAAGATATTTAAATTCAACTTCGGGTTTTGGCAGGTTAATATGTTTTGTTCCCATACCGCCAACCCAAATTCCAACGATGGATTTATTCGGATGCTTGCTACTCCCTTCCCAATACATATGATCCGCTCTTTCAGGAATTTCTATTTTCATTCCCTCATCGCTTTCAAAATAGTAACCATGGTTGATGTATCCTGGTTTTACTTTTCCCTGATAAAGCAGAACTCCGTTTTCTGGTATTACCAATTGTTCCCTACCGTCAACTTTAAAAACCTTTTGACCACATTTTCTGTCTGAAACAATCATGACTTTCCCTTCAAACCCTTCTTTAAAAATAAAGTCCAATTTCTGAGTGGTTGCAGTGCCAATTATTCCAAGTAGTGCCATAAATAGAAACATTGCTGGATACCACAGGATTAGAGGCACTATAGTCCAAAGTGTTTTTCTCAATCTAGAACTGTTAGACAGTAGCAAAATGACGGCTCCAATTAAAAATACAGGAACAGCAACTATTAATAAATATGGGTTTAAGGAAATTAAAAACCCTATAACGATAATTCCAATTCCTATTAATGAGATGTTTTGCATGATGTTGATATGGTAATCAATATTTTGCGTACAAACAAAACGTATGATTGGGCTTAGTATTTAAAACATTAAGGCTCTTGTTTCAAATAGTCTATCAATGCTTCATTTGTCATTGCGTCTTCATTGAGATAACTCCAGTCATAAATTGTTCGCGGATATTCATCAACAAAATTCATTTTCTTTTTTTCAGCAATGTTGAACTCTGACATTATGGTCCTAAAGAATGATTCATTATTCCCCCAATATCTTAAGTACTTTGATTCATCAATAAACAATTCATTGAACGCTTTAGAATCCTGAACGACTCCAATATTGACGCTACAATTATTCAAAATATCTGATTCAATCTTATCCAGTTTTTTCAATGTTGAGACCACACTAAATTTTTCACCATAGATAACCGAATCACCGCTTATATGATACACAAGATAAACTTCGTTCTTAAAATTCCTGATTAACCTTTTGGATAAATTCCACAACTCCGGATTGTCTACATTAATTTCACTATAAAATTTATATCTATCAATTTCGAAATCCTCATTTTCATAAAACAAAAACCCTTGCTCCAAGGATACACTTTTCCGTTCTTCAATATAAATGAGCGTAGAATCGTTCGTGTTCGCTTCCTCCAATTCAGGTTGCACAATTGAAATCGGCAATATCAATTTATCCTGTTCCCATTGCGTCAGATCGACTTCTGATTCCGTAGCGCACATGCTTACACTCAGAAAAATTGATGTTAAGAATATTGATTTCATAGATTTAATTCCAAGATTATGAACTCGTGTTTTCTAAAAAAAATTACATTCTATTTTTTTCCAAAACCCCTAAACCAAAAAGTGCAAAGTCATACTTGACTGGATCTTTGTGATCGAATTTTCTCAGCTCACTGGTCAATTCTTCAACAGCTCGCCAGTCTCTCTGCTTGCGATCCAGTAATCCTAAGCTGCGGCCAATTCTTTCAACATGCACGTCCAAGGGCATCATCAATTGATCTGGTTTTATCGTTTGCCAAAGTCCAAAATCAACTCCTTTTTTATCCTTTCTCACCATCCACCTTAGAAACATATTTAAGCGTTTACAAGAACTCTTCCGAGCTGGAGTTGCAACATGCTTGCGCGTTCTTTGAGGAGCATATTCCAATGAGAAAAAATAATCATGGAATCCAATCAAGGAATTCTTGGTATCAACGTCTTTTTTCCTCAAGCCCCTCAAAAAGGCTTCCTCTAATGAAGCGTGCACGCGATAATGCTGTTGCAAAAATTCTAAGAAATACAAAGTGTCAAGATTCTGAAAGGTGCGGTGTTTAAAATCCATAAAACGAGCTCGATCCTTTTCTTCATGATTTAGAATAAAATCATAAGGGGCTCCATCCATTAATTCTACCAATCTATTTGCGTTATTTATAATGGTAACACGCTGCCCCCAAGCAATAGTTGCAGTCCAAAATCCAATGATTTCGATATCCTGCAATTTGGTAAACTGATGCGGTATGGATATCGGGTCTTTTTCAATGAAATTAGGTCGATTGAATTGATCCACGCATTGATCTAGAAATTCGCCAAGTGGCATTCCCTTTCGCAATAATGTCAAGTAGTCGTCAAAGTCAGATTTCATAAGCAGCCAGAGGTCAAAGATGTACGTTTTTAGCATAATCAAGGAAGATTTCACAGTCCTTTTGCTATATTAGCATTGAAGTATGACAGCAACTATAATTTACACATTGGTCTTAGCCTCACTATATGTGGGTAAGCGGGTATTCAGATTGAACACTTCGAAGTAAAATAATACTCGAAGAACAATACTCCACTTTAGATCTTCCCCTTTCATTTTCTTGAATAGGGTTCTACTACTTGATTGTATTGGACGTCATGTCTATGTATTTCAGAAAGCGTATTGCCGCTTAGGTTTGTATCGTTTACTAATTTTTGTAAAGCTTAGAGCTTCCTATTCCCATTTTATTGAAAAAATGTACGAGGGAAACTCTCAAGACTCCAAGGCCGTATTTGGCTGATCTTTTAAAGTTGATAGAACTCGCCTCTTCGAAATATTTAGTGGGACAAGTGACTTCAGCTATTTCGAATCCAGCGTAGATAATCTGGCTCAGCATTTCATTATCGAAAACGAAATCATCGTTGTTTGCATTGAAATTGATACCTCTTAATACATCTCCAGAAAATGCTCGGTATCCCGTGTGGTATTCAGATAACTTATAATTGACTAGTAAATTTTGAGTCAGCGTTAAAAATCGATTGGCTATGAATTTATACAATGGCATTCCACCTTTTAAGGCTCCTTTTCCAAGAATTCTAGAACCTAAAACAACTGGATAGAGTTCATCTCCAATGATGTTTACCATGGCTGGAATCAACTTTGGTGTATATTGATAATCCGGGTGAAGCATGATAACGATGTCTCCTCCTAGTTCCAAGGCTTTATTATAAAGGCTTTTTTGATTGCCTCCATATCCCTTATTCTGCTCATGTACGATCACATGTTG
Organism: uncultured Saprospiraceae bacterium; assembly: GCA_937928045.1. Taxonomy (GTDB): domain Bacteria; phylum Bacteroidota; class Bacteroidia; order Chitinophagales; family Saprospiraceae; genus JABDJM01. The sequence goes on from CALFWO010000057.1 coordinate 14,643, forward strand.
AATGCCAATTTTCCTTGCTAATTCCGAGGTGTTGTCCTTACTCGCATCATCGCAAAGAATGACTTCATCTACAAGATCAAACGGGATCTCATTGTACGTTTTCTCCAAGGTAAGTGCTGCATTATAAGCAGGGAGAACGACGATAACTTTCTTTCCGTTGTACATAAGTTTTACGAATTTGAATCCACAAATATAAAAGACCCATGCGATCCGTGCAGAATAATCTTTGGAATAGCGCTAAATTCTAACATATATGGACAATCTTTGTAAAAAACTTGAATATGGCAGGGTCTAAAGTGAAAAAAGTATTTAAATGGTTAGGAATAATCCTTGGATTGTTAATTCTTATTATGATAGCTGCTTATTTCTTTATTAATGAGAAAAAGCCGATTGGCAAAGAGGGACCGGAAGCAGAATTACTAGCAGAGCAAGTCTTACGAGCAATCAACAAACCAGCTTGGGATAGTACAAATTATGTTCATTGGACTTTTAAGGATATGCATACCTTTCTGTGGGATAAAAAACGTCATATGACCAAAGTGACTTGGGATGATTACGAAGTACTGCTTGATATTTCTAGTATTGGAGGATTGGCCAAGAAAGGAGGCAAAGTTTTAAGTGCTGATGAAGGCAAGAAAATAATTCGTAAAGCTTGGGAATTTTGGTGCAATGATTCCTTTTGGCTAAATGCCCCGGCGAAGATTATGGACAATGGAACAAAGCGATCAATTGTTGAAGTAGATGGAAAAAAAGCATTGATGGTCACTTATGCTTCTGGAGGAGTAACCCCAGGTGATAGTTATCTTTGGTTTTTTGATGACAATGGAATACCAACTAGCTATAAGATGTGGGTAAAAATAATTCCATTTGGCGGTGTCGAATTCACTTGGGAAGAATGGGTCACATTAGAAAGCGGAGCAAAAATATCTACCTACCATGAAGGGCTTTTAGATTTAGATATAACCAACCTTAGGAGCGGAGCAACCTGGGAAGCAATGGATTTGGAAGAAGATCCGTTTTCTGTTTTGTAATGAAACCATAGAGGTTCATTTACATTTAAAAAACAAGAAGGTTGTCTCTTTTACAGAGACAACCTTCTTTTATTGTTTTGAGATGGTCTACGAATTATCGCTTTCTACCACCATCTAGTTCATCTTGTAAAGCCTTCAACTTATCCCACTTTCCTTTGGCCGCTAGCTTTGATTGCTTTGGCCAAGTGTTTGGGCTATGCATTGAAAATCTAGGTCCAGCTTTTTCTAAGATCTCTCTAAGTAATCCGACCTTAGCTTCACCTAATTCTACAAAGGTTCTAATCTTCCGCTTGTGAAGTAATTTTTCGATTGCCGGTCCGATTCCTTCAATCTTTTTCAAGTCATCTTTCTTAATCCTTCCGGATGACTTCTTCGCGGAAACTTTAGCTTTAGTAGTCTTAGCAACAACTTTGGTCTTTTTGGTGGCTTTTGAAGCACCAGCTTTCACCTCTTGTCTGCCAACAACTTTACCTTTCTTCCTATTCCTCGTAGTTCCGACAACTTTTCGACTTGTTTCTACGGTACCAGCATTTGCTAGCATGGCTTGAAGCGCTTTCATATCAAGCCCTTTTACTACTTCTACTTCCTTGATAATTTCTACTGGCACTTCCCTGATCACTTCGATTTCTTTAACTACCTGCTTAGGCTTTCTTGCCAACTTTCTATTTAGTGAAGCCATTTCCTTTTTCAACGCTTCAATTTCAGTGTGCAGCGCTTTCGTAATCTTCTTATCCTCGACCTTTTTAGTCACTATTTTCTCGACAGGAACTTTCACCTCCTTCACACGATCTTTGTACTTGATACGATCTTTATAAACGATCTTTTCAACTGGAACCTTCACCTCTTTGGTGACCACCTTATTGACAATTTTCTCAACAGGTACTTTTACTTCTTTGATCTTAGTTACAATCTTTTCAACTGGTACTTTTACTTCCTTAGTGACCACTTTAGTCACGATTTTCTCAACTGGTACTTTAATCTCTTTAATCTGAGTTACGATTTTTTCAACTGGAACTTTAATCTCTTTGGTTACAATCTTCTCAACGATCTTTTCAACTGGAACTTTAATCTCTTTGGTTACAATCTTTTCAACTGGAACCTTCACTTCTTTGATCTTAGTTACGATTTTTTCAACTGGAACTTTAACCTCTTTGGTTACAATCTTCTCAACGATCTTTTCAACTGGAACTTTAATCTCTCTGGTTACAATCTTCTCAACGATCTTTTCTACCGGTACTTTGACTTCCTTAGTAACAATCTTTTCAACAGGAACCTTAATCTCTTTAGTAACAATCTTTTCTACCGGTACTTTGACTTCCTTAATAACTTCTTTCGGTTTAAGTTTTAATTCAGCCTCTGTCTTTGAAAGTGTAGATTGTAGATCTGAATATTTGGATTCCCAAGAACCTAATTTATTAGAAAGAGAATCTATCTCTTTTAACTTACCGTTATATTCTTTCTCTAAATTGTTGTATTTGTTGTTCCACGAAGTAACTTTTTCCGCGTCTTTTGCACTGTTACCCTCCAAAGTAGAATATTTCATTTGCCAATCATTTACCTGAACTGACATTGCTTTCAATTTAGCATGTTGATCAGCTAAATTTTTCTGTAGGTTTTGAGCTTCTGATGCTTCAGATTGAAGTTTAGAATTTGCCTCATTGTATTTAGCTTCCCAACTGCCAGCAGCAGCTTGATATCCTTTGGCATCTTTTTCAAGATTAGTAAAGTTGAGATTTAATCCATTATACTTGGACTCCCAATTAGAATTTAGTTCGGCCTTTTCCTTATTCCATTCAGCCATCTTTAAATTCCAATCACTGTTTGATTTGTTATATTTTGACTCCCAACTAGAATTGATTTCGACTTTCTCTTTATTCCAAGCATCGAATTTCGCTTGCCATTCGCCATTGGAAGTATTGTACTTCGATTCCCAGCTAGAATTAAGCTCAGCTTTCTCCTTTTTCCAAGCATCGAACTTCAATTGCCATTCGCTATTGGAAGTATTGTACTTCGATTCCCAGTTAGAATTAAGTTCCGCTCTTTCTCCATTCCAAGCATCAAGTTTCAACTGCCAATCACTATTAGATTTATTGTACTTGGCCTCCCAACCTTTAAGATCGCTTTGTAGCGCAGGAATCTGAGATTCGATTTTTTTGTACTTACTTTCCCAATGGTTTACATCTTTGGACAATTGTCCGTTCTCTTTTTCAAGAGTTGCCAATCTAGAAAGATCCGCCTTATGAGTAGACTGTAATGTTTTGTACTTACCATCTATTGAGGTATACTCTGCATGTAGACCATCATACTCTTGTTTAGAATTTGATTTAAAACTATTGTAACTAGACTCAAGATCACCGTACTTATTTTCCAGTTCTCCATAAGATTTATTTCTAGATTTATATTTATTTTCCCAATTTTGAGAAGACAATTGCATACTTGAATAGTCGCCTTCCAAGACGCCATATTTTGTATTCAATGAATTATATAATCCTTGTTGTTCGATATATTTACCGTTTACATCGGTATACTTAATTTTGGATTCTTCTGCATCATTTCTGAGCATTCCAATTAGCTTATCTCTCCAAAAATACCCAGCTATTCCGCCTAAAAGTCCAGCGCCTAACATTAAAAATAGTGGGAGCCAAAAACACATAATATTTTAATTTTAATTTTAGTAATGGGTTAGTTCAATACAATTTCAACACGACGATTCTTCGCCATGCCTTCTGGTGTACTGTTTGATGCAACTGGCTTTTCAGGTCCGAAACCTTCTGTGTCCATCAGAGAAGTATTCACTCCTGCATTAGTTGTCAAATAAGACGCTACAAAATCTGCGCGTTTTTTACTCAAAGCAACATTTGCTCGTCTTCCTCCTGCAGAATCTGTATGTCCTCCTATGTTCAATTTTGAACCAGATACGTTTTCCATATAGTAGAGCATGTCTGCGAAATCCTTTCTTTGTGTAGGACTAAATTCAATGCTTTTTTGATTGGTTCCAAAATAAACAGTTAACGGTTTACCCAATAATCTGTTTTTGATTTCTAATAACCTTGCATCTGCCGATGAATTAGAGAATCCAAAATTAATCCCATGACGTATGCCGCTTGCATTAGCAAATTTGGCATCTGGCAACAATGCTCCTCCTAGCATCAATTGTTTGGCTGGAGTTCCCAAAGCCATTAATTTAGATTTAATCACATTAGCTCTTGCATGACCAAGACTTGGAAACAACGAACTGTTTGTTTCATTGTCCTTATAATAACCAGTAATGGTTAATTCCCTGTCAGAATTATTCTTTAAATAAGTTGATAATTCATTCAACTCGTCATCCAATTCTGCATTAGAATTGTTCAATTCATTGATTCCAGATAGTCCAAATGCGAATCTATCTTTTGAAGAAGTTGAAAATTTATTCCCATCATTGTATGTCCACAGATTGGCAGCAGGTGCTGCGACAGGCGCTAGTGAACTTTGAGAAACATTTTCAGAAGCTGAAGCATTGCAAAAATATTTGTTGCAAAGCCAAAGTCCTAATCCAATCCATACTGCCAAAATGGCCAGCATGGCAACGACACGATTATTCATGCGTAAGCTTTTTAAAAATTAATAAATAAAATTAACTGGGGCGTTCTTAATACGTTGAGATTACAACTGTTTCGATTTGGAATGAAAAGATAGGAACTTCCAATGAAAATTTGCAAAATTTTAAAGATTAATTAGTTACAATCTTCTAATTGAACGAAAACTGGTAATAATTAATACCAAAAATGGGTTACATATTGCGGTACTTAAGCCCGTATCTTTGTTTTACTATGAACCGATTGCTCACAATACTATTGTTAATACTTCCTACTGTCTTTTATAGTCAATCCAAAGTAGATTATAAATGGGCTTTTTCTACAAACAAATGGGATAAGACTACAGATTTCCGTGAAAATAGAGCCTTAATGAGTAAGGGAAATATTAGCGGATTTATTGATACAACAGGAGCTGTAATCATACCATTAGAATATCAATTATTAGATGCCTACTCAGAGGGCCTCGCTACTGCAGGTTTTATTGATCTCAAAAAAATGGAATTCAAGAGTGGATACATTAATCGCAACGGTACTTTTCAAATCCCACCAATATTTGACAATCTCTCTGCATTTCAAGAAGGAAGTGCTTGTGCAAAAGTCAAAGATCTATATGGCTTCATAGATACCAAAGGAGAATGGATCATTGAACCGAGTTTTGAAGAAACCAATGTTTTTTCAGGAAGTAAGGCTGCTGTTAAAAAAAATGGAAAATGGGGAATGATCAACCAAGATGGCACCTTCTTCATCAATCCAGTATTTGAATACTTACTCAACTATTCTGAGGGCATGGCATTGGCTAAAAAGGGGGGGAAATGGGGTTATTTAGCTCCCGACAAATCAGTCCAAATTCCATTCAAGTACACTGCTGCTGGTAGCTTTAAGGAAGGACTGGCCAAAGTGGATATTGGAGGCAAGTTTGGATTTATTGATCCTTCAGGTAAACTAGTAATAGCAGCGCTCTTTGATCGAGCCATGGATTTCAAAGAAGGTATTGCTGCTGTCAAACAAAATGATTTATGGGGTTACATAAATATAAAGGGTAATTGGATTTTAGAACCACAATACCAAAGAGCAAGAAATTTTTCGGAAGGATTAGGATTGGTGAAAATTGATGGGAAATATGGTTATGTACGCTATGATGGGTCTGTAGCCATAAAGCCAATTTTTGATGAAGCTCAAAATTTCCAATGTGAATTGGCAAGAGTGAGACTAGGAGATAGGAAGGGATACATCAGATACAACCCACCGATAGAAAAAGAATTGGTTATTGACAAGCTGAATGCAAAACCCTCAGATCTTACACGCCGTAAAATTGGGGTCGGCCAAACAATCACTCTTTTAGACAAGTCATTTACTATCAAAGTATATGATCACAAGAAGATTGATGGTGATATTATAAGCTTGGCTTATAATGGAGCTTGGTTGCTCAGAGAGCATTTAATGAGTAGTGAGGCCGTAGCTAATTCATTAGAATTCAATCCTGCATTAGGAGAAAATTATATATTGTTACATGCCAAAAACCTTGGGAGAGAACCACCTAATACAGCAGCTATTATTATAGAATCTGGAGGCCAGACGCAAAAAGTTATTCTAAACGCAAACTTACAAGAATGCGATATCATATATTTCCAATTAGCTGAATAATACCAATTTGCTGATGACACCAAATCCGTGAATTGAAGTTGTTATATTTGTTAAGTATGTACAGGTTGTTCACAACTTTAATAAAATTAGCTCTACTGCTTGGAAGTTATACACTTTCTGCACAAGAATATCACTTCGAGTTGGGTGAAAAACACTTTTCCGAAAATGAATTAACAAAAAGCAAGGCTGCATTCGAAGTAGCAAAAGATAGTTTCATACTTGCTAGAAACGACACGGCAACAGCGCTATGTTTTAACTACTTAGCTAAAGTAAATTTACACCAAGGCAATTATCAACTGGGCATAGATCTCAATGAAGAAGGTTTGAAGTACGCAAGAAGGGCACCCTACTCTATTGCCTATCTCAGACTTATTCTCTTCAAATCAGAATATCATTATATGAAAGGGAACAGTGAGGTCGGTCGAGCTTGCTGGCGAGAAATAGAGAATAAAATTCAAACAACAAATTATGTCACAGCAAGTGCCTATAAATCGTTTGCCACAGCATACTTAAAGGAACCCGGCGATACATTTGAGTTGCTTGCGCAACGAGGACTAGAAACAGCTTTACACTTTAAAGACTCTTCCCAAATTACAAATGCATACCGATTACTTGCTGCTCGTGCAGAAATTAAATCAAACATTCCAGCTTCTCTCTCTATATTACTAGAAGGCATAACATACATTCCAAAAAGCAAACTTATTACTAGAGCAAACTACATGCTTCAAATTTCTTTTTGCTTTGATAAATTGAATGATTTCAAAAAGTCATTATCATATGCTCAGCAAGCATATGACATAGCAAAAAAAACAAACTACCAATTGTTTTATCATGCTGCCTTAACCCAACTTGCCAAATCACATTCGGAACTTGGAGACTTTGATACAGCAGAAAAATATTGGGAACAGATTATTGATTTTTATACGCAAAAGGGAAAACTTAATGATGTAGCTGTAATTCAATGCGCTCAATTATCGAGTTACATTCAACGAAAAAAATCAAGAAAGGTAGAAGAAATCCTAACCAAACTAGAAGCTATTGATTTATCCAACATTAAGCCAGTTAATCAAAATTATATCAATAGAACATTAACCAAATATTACTTCTCTATAAATGAAATAAACCTGGCAAAGGAAAAATTTGCTGATTGGACAAAAACCAAAGACCAAGTTGTTCAACTAGAAAATCAATATGAGTATGTACTATACCAAAGTAAGTTTGCTGAAGAAGAAAAACTGTATGGAAAAAGTATAGCGCTATTGGAAAAATCCAATTCAATACTAGATGACATAAAGCGCAAAAAACAGAAAGATGTTGTGTACTTAATAGAGGCTGAATATAACACTGCAGAAAAAGAAGCCAAAATTACAGCTCTCGAAACCCAAAGTAGATTGAAACATTTCAAAGTAAAACAGAGAAATATATTTCTAATTTTATCTTCTCTTTTTTTAGTCTTTGCTTCTATACTAACCTTTATTTTTTACAAAAGAAACCAGAAAATTAGGCTGCAAAAAAGTGAAATTAAAAAAACACTAGAGGAAAAAAATATTCTCCTAAGTGAGATACATTCAAGAGTTAAAAATAGCCTTCAAACCATTTCCAGCATACTAAACTTACAATCAAGAACGATGGAAGAAGGTATAGCTGCAGAAGCCATAAAAGAAGGTAGAAATCGGGTGAACTCTATGGCATTCATTCATGACAATCTATTCGTGGAAAACAATGCCTCTCAAGTAAACATCAAATCTTACATTGATCAATTGCTGGAAGCGTTATTCAAAAGTTACAATGTAAAACCGGACAAGATTTTGCTTGAAAAAAGGGTTATGTCCGGCGTTGTGAACGTAGACAAAATTATTCCAATTGGATTGATTCTAAATGAATTAATTTCTAATGCTCTAAAACATGCTTTTATTGGACAAGGCCAAGGCGTTCTTAAAGTAGAATTTTTAAAAAAGGAGAACGAATTTCAACTTGCGGTAATCGATAACGGCGTCGGTATACAACCTAAAACAACTAATTCAAAAGGCGGATTTGGAAGTCGCATAATTCAAGCCTTTGCAAAAAAACTAAATGCAAATGTTACTCGAACTACTGGAAACGGAACTTCAGTAATTGTCTCTTTTTCTGATTTAAAATAATTCAATACAGATTGAAAAGTAGCTTAACTAATTGTCTTTTTATTTTCATTTTAATTGCCGTAACAAATCCTCTTGTTGCACAAGAAAATTATGAGCTAATAAATAAAGCAGAAGAATTGTATAGCAAAGGAAAATTCAAAGAGGCGACTAACTACTATACTAAATATTTCGCTAAAATAGATTTGATAGATTGCAAAAAAGAATGGCTTAACAATTTACAAAATTGGGGGATGGCCAAAATATTCTCCAAAGACAACAGTGGATATGATCAATTAATCACAACGGAGGACTGTGCCTGCCGTTTAGGATTAAACGATCTTTGTGCAAATTTCAAATTAAATCGTGCAGAAACGCACATCGTCTATTTCGAATTAAATTTAGCAAAAAGAGCAGCGCTCGAAGCGCTGGCTTTGGAAGAACTAACAGAAAAAACAAAAGGAGAAATTTTCCGCCAACTAGCCCATTCTACAAGACTATTAAAAAACGACTCTTGCATTGTATTTGCCAATAAAGCTCTTGAAATTGGAAATAACACAAAGGATACAGCGTTGTTAATTTCAACCTACACCGCATTGTCCATTTATGAAAAAAACAATAATTATTTCCATAAAGCTATCAAGGCTTCGCAAAAATCATTGCAATATTTAACTGGAAATCATAAACTGAAACGTCCACAAGTTTTCTTCAACATCGCAGAACTATTCCTAGAATTAAACGACTATAACCGAGCAAAACTTTACATAGACAGTACATTAATAAATTTAGATCAGGAGAAATACATTTCATTTACAGGAAGAGTAAACTTCTCAGAAGGAAAAATATATGAACACGAAAATCAGCTTGAAAAAGCAAAATTAAAATATGAATCAAGCCTAAGAAGAAATAAGAATCAATTTCTAAACATGCGCGCTTTTAGAGCATTGGCACGAATTGCTTCATTAAACAATGATAAAAATCTAAACATCAAGTACAACCAAAATGCCATCAGTCTTTGTCAAGATATCAAAGAAAAAAGATTTGCAAATCGATGTTATTTAATTCTCGCAGAGGACGCTCTAAAAAAAGAAAAATACCATAAATCGCTTGACTATTTGAAAAAATTAACCGCGCAAAAAAACATAGAATTGCACCTTTCTGCAGTACCAGAAATAACTTTATTAAAAGCAAAAAATTACCAAAAGCTTGGAAGAGATAAAGAAAGTTTGATGGCATTTAAAGATCATTTTGCTGTTAAGGACAGTCTAGATAATTTAATAAATAACGAATTGGTATATTCAATAGAAAGTGAATATATAACGGCAAAGCAAGACAACATATTAAAAGAATTAAAGAATAAGGACGAGCTCCAAGATCTCAAACTTACCCAGCAATATGGATTTGGTCTTTCAATCATTGCTTTCTTTATCTTGATTAGTGGTTCTTTTGTTTTCTTAGCAAGACAGAATAACAAAATCAAAATCCAAACGGAAATTCTATCATCAGCCGTAAACGAAAAAAATATACTCTTAAAAGAAATACACCATAGAGTAAAAAACAATCTTCAAGTAATTTCAAGCCTATTCAAACTACATTCTAGGCATATTACTGATGAATCAGCCTTAACAGCTCTTCAAGAAGGAAGAAATAGAGTTAATTCAATGGCGATCTTACATCAAAACCTTTATCAGGAAGACAATCTTAAAGGAATTGAAATGAAAGGATATATTGACCAATTGTGTGATGCAATATTTTTGACTTCTAGCAGCAGAAATGATAAAATAAGTTACAACAACAGCATACAATCAATAACACTTGATATTGACACCGTAATTCCTTTAGGATTGATACTCACTGAATTTATTACTAGGTCCACAAATCAAAATTTTGCAAATGTAGACAACCCTTCGATTAACGTTATACTTACTGAAAACAACAACGAATTGCAATTAAGTGTGATTGACAATGGACAACAGCCACTAAGTAGCCATGTAACAGAAAATTCATTTAGTGAAAAAATAATTACTGCATTTTCCAAGAAGTTGAAAGCAACATACAGCTATAAATCTGGCGACCAAAATGTTTCTACACTTAACATTCAAAGATATAAAAAGGCAAGTCTTTAATACTCAATTATATATTTAGCCAGTAAGTGAACTTAGCGATTAAGGATCTATTTCTATTCTGAAATTGACTAAAATCTTCTGACAGGTAGTTATCCGTATATACTAAGAAAAAATCTGAAGCTGGTTTAAATCTCCATTGGAGTCGGGCATTTATATTGAGATTCTCAGCTTGGTTATTAAACTGAACAAATGTAGTCAAGAACAACTTTTTGGAAAATGAAAAATCAAACCTTGGTCCAAGAAGCCAAAGCTGGGCTCTTTCAAATTCTCCTCCCAAGTTAATGTTATTATAATTCCAGTTTAAACTAAGCGTTGCAATAGGTTGAAAACGATAACCTAGATCGCCTGAAAAGCCAAATCTAGTACCTCCATAAAAGGAAGCCACCAAAGGTCTTACATTATAGAAAAAGTTTTTCCGATTATCCGAAGAATAGTTAACTCGAAACACCATGTTTCTTTGCTCAGTTCCTCCTTTAAGAAAAACGGAATCAGCCTGAATTCTTGTAGGATCAAAATCATCCAAGAGTTTTAGTGTTTCGAACTCTAAGGCTCCATTGAGTCTAGAGGAATTAGTAAAATTTAGGCGTCCACTTAACTCAAAATTTTTCTCAATCAATTCAAAATCTTCAACAAACTCATTGCCATCTTGGCCAAGTTTGGAAACCAATCTAACATCGAATCCAATTTCTGAATTAGAAATCACATCATTTTGAGGATAAAATTTAAACTTTACTTCAGGTGAAGCCAACCAAATATCAGTTCTTTGAACGAATCCCACCTGCGCATCATATCCAGCACCAACTATAGACTGAAAATATTCTAGTTCAAAAGCTCTTTTATTGTAATTAACAAATCCAATATGAGAAAAAGAATTTTCACTTTTAGATGCAGTGATCGCCTGATGATATGTCGCCTTTCCGGACCAAAGGTTATTAGCAGTAGCCAACCGGTATTCGATTCCGGCTACTCGATTGAAAGCATCATAAGTCGGGCCAAATTTTTCAGGATTAATTGCCTGCTTATTGACTAATATAAATGCGATATTACTCCTGTCAAAAACTCTTTGCTCCGCAGCTAAAACAGAATAATTAAAACTCGGTAAATCATTTTCTACTTGTGCGGCGGTTTGCATATTAATCAAACCAATCCTCAATTTTTCATTCAACTTTCCGCTAAGTCTTGCTCCAAATAAAATCGCATTCTGAATATTTTCGTCGGTTGTTGTATCCTGAGCTATTCCGATTCTCCTAGAGAAAAATGGATTATTGAATCCAGCACCAAAACGACCAAACAAATCTGCATTTTCTAAAAAAAATTGTCGCCTTTCAGGAAAGAAAACCTCAAAGCGCTGCAAGTTGGTTACTTGTCGATCAACCTCGACTTGAGAAAAATCTGGGTTAAAAGTCAAATCCAAATTTAAGCCCGAAGTGATCGCAATTTTTGCGTCACCTCCAAATCCAAAACTTGTAGCATTTTTGGTTTGTTCCAAATCCTCGTAATCTCTCGATATTGCAGCACTTGCATACGGAATGATAGAAATATTTTTGCCACTTGATGTTAATGGTTTTTCCCATACCATATCAGTCATATTGGTCAAATCAGCAATGATGTTATTTGACGGAATCTTAGTAAGTGAAGTAACCTCATAGTCCTGAAAATCGAGGCGATAAGCATTAAAACGCCATTTTTTACTTCCCGAATTGAATCGAACAGATTTAAATGGTATTGCCATTTCACAAATCCAATGATCATCATACTGTTTGCTTTCTCCGTTCCATTTGTTGTCCCAAGATCCATCAAAATCCTGTCGTTGTCTTCCGCCATTAGATATCAAAGCTTCTCGTCGAACACCAAAGGCATTCATTCCAAACATATAACCATTGGTCTTATCGGAAAAAGAATCAAACACAAAGGCAACATTGTCAGAGTCAAAAAAGCGGTAATCTCTCTTCAGACTTATAGCTCTAAAATCATTACCTGCACAATAGCTTTTTGCAGCGATATACAAGAAATTATCATCATAAGCCACATAGATCTCAGTATCAAATTTGGCTAGAACAGTATCTGAAGGGAAATATTGAAAAAAATTGGTTTGAGGAGTAATTCCGGTCCAAATATCATCATCGAGAACACCATCAAGTTGAATAGTGCCACTTACTTTTTTGACCTCAAAAGCGCCATCATTAATCTGACAGAATGCGCCAAATGTCAAAAAAGAAAGAAAAATAACCGTGATGTAAGGTCTCATAGGTAAACAAAGATAAAACAATATCAAATGTTAGCCATCTTCAAACAGATTTGTACGAAAGCAAAGTGAATTTGTTTGTCTCTCTAAGTTCATTGCTGAGTCTAACTTAAAGAACCGTTTATAATATTCTTCCAGCTTAATTTTCACCCACTTCTTTAGTATCGAAGCCAGATTAACAAATTCGTTAACTTCCGGTCAATTGCAAGAATCAACTCTCTAAAATTTGACATAAATTACTATCTTCCATAAAAAAGCTACCAATGAAAAATCTAAAACTTCTCGCCTTTACGCTTTTGCTTTCCATAAATCTTGTCGCACAGCACCAAAATAAAACTATTTCAAAAGCTTACCAACAGCTATCAAACCAAGTTATTACTCCTCAAGCTCCTGTAAAATCAAATGATTTTTTCACAACTCATAAAACCCAAATGGGGTTAAGTACGCTTGATGAAATGAGTATAAAAAGAGTATTAAAAGATAGTAACGGGAATTCACATTTGCGCTTTGAACAGCATTTCGATGGTATTCCTGTTCATGGATCAAGTTTTACCCTTCATGAGAAAAATGATTTTGTTACGAAAGCAACGGGCTATTATCTTCCAAATATTAATATTTCTACAGTACCTAAATTAAATGAATTCCAAGCTTTAGAAATTGCGATGAATAAAATGGACGCACAAGTCTACAGCTGGGAAATTAACGGACATGGACATGGACATGGACATGTTAATCAAATGGGAAAAAAACCAACGCCAGAACTGGTAATCGTAGGCAAAAATTTTCCTAAACCTTCTGAATACTATGCGCTGGCCTATAAAGTAGATTTGCAAAGTTCAGCACCTTTGGACGGCAAACAGTTTTTTATTGATGCACATTCCGGACAACACCTTTTTGATTTCCCCTTAATACATCATACGACTGTACCAGCTCAAGGAATTACAAAATACTACGGAACACAAACCATCTATGTTGACTCTATTGGTCCTTCGGAATATTTGCTTCGTGATCTTGAAACAGGTCAAGGCATCGTAACAGTCGATCAGAATCAAGAAGTATGGACCAACGATACTGGACTTTGGGATTTGGTAAATGACAATCAAGATGAAGTAGCGATTGATGCTCATTACGCTGCAACTGCCTTTTATGATTACTTACTAGGAGAACACAATTGGGACGGCCTTGGCAATAATGGAGAAGAACTTAGGACGTTAGTTCATGGCGGCGCTTTTGTTAATGCCTTTTGGAATGGTTCCTATGCAACATTCGGTGATGGAGACTGTAATCGAGGTCCATTAACCACTTTGGAAGTGGTCGCACATGAATTTACACATGGGCTTACTGACTATACTTCCGACTTGGTTTACGCTGGAGAGTCAGGCGCTATTAACGAAAGCATGAGTGATGTTTTTGGAAAAGCATTGGAATATAAAATCACACCGAATGAGTTTAAATGGAGCATTGGTGAATCATTTTTAATAACGCCGTACGCCAACCCATTCCGATCAATGTCAGATCCCAATGAACGAAATCACCCGAAAATGTATAAAGGAGAGTTTTGGTTCGATGGCGGAGGAGTTCACACCAATAGTAGTGTTGGCAACCATTGGTTTTATCTTTTAGTAGAGGGAAAAACGGGCGTGAATGAATTTGGCCAAGCATACGATATCGCAGGAATCGGAATGGATGATGCAATGAAAATTGTTTTTCATACACAATCCAACTACCTCAGTGCAAATTCAAACTACACAGATTATTACAACTATTCGCGAATGGCGGCTGATGATATTTTCGGAGCAGGATCAGCTCAAAAAGCCTCAGTAACGGAAGCTTGGAAAGCAGTCGGCCTCCCGTACAGTTCACCTTCCAACGCTATGGATTTATCGGTATCGCTTGGCAACACATTTACCTTTGTATGTGGTCAAGATGTTTACCACAATATTGAGGTCATGGTTTCGAACATTGGTTCTCAGGATTATACTGCCGGGATGGGCGCTGTAATTTCAATCAACGATGATGTAGACCAATCAATCAATCAGAATCTTAGCGTAGGGGAATCAACTATTATCAGCTTTAGCGATTATTTGTTATTGGATTATGAAGGAACTGAAAATATTCGAGCAGAATTAGAATTTAGTTTGGATACATTTATTCAAAACAACGATGACTTTCAAATCGTAGAAAACAGTTTTCATCCTGATGGAGATTTGGGCATTTTAAATTGGACTGTGATTAACGAAAAATGTAAAGGAGATCAGCAAGAAATTAATGTTTTAGTTTCGAACAGAAGTTGTACCACATTTGAACCAGGAACAACTTTTACAATAAAATTAACTTCCAACATTTCTTCCTTTTCTTGGGAAGAAGAAATCACCTTGGAGAATGCTATCGCTCCAGATCGCGCAAGAGGTTTTACTAGAACAATTGACATTCCCTTCGACGAAAACATAGACGCCCAACTAGAACTCCTAGTTAACGACGATCCTAACTTAGATAACAACACATCGAATGTTCTTTCCTCCGCACCTTTTGTAATCAAAGATGATTTTTACACCGCCATGGATGATTCCAATTTCGAGCTTTTAGATCAAAACGGATTTTATTCAGAAGTGGTCGAATGGAACAATGATGCATATTTTTTTACGACAGGGTACACCACTAGTCCGAGTCAAATTTTATGTCCAACCGAAGTAGGTAATATAGAATCAAATTTCGCTTCAGCTGGCTTAAGTTTTTGTTTAGATTTTAGTGAAAAAGAAGTTCCATCCATTAGCTTTGATCTTATTCAGTTCAGAGACATGGAAAATATTGACTATCCTGAATTATTTCCTTACAGCAGTATTGCTCGTGTAAAATGGACAAATGAAAATGGCGTAGGTGAAAAGTATTATTTTGACCAAATAGAAGGTCAAGAATATGCTCATCAATTAGATCTACCCTCAAAATTCAATGGTAAAGTGGAGATTGAATTCACCAACTACACTGGAAACTTTGGAAGTATGGATGTCGATGAATACGATTCAAATCTCTTTGATAATTTGAATATTGAAGAAATAATTGTGTCCATTGTTGACCCTCAAGATGAACAACTTGTCTCGATACAACCTAACCCTTCAAGTGGTCAATTTTTCATTAATCAAAAACAATTGCCAAAAGAGATCAATTTATTGAATAGTTTCGGGCAAATATTGGACAAAATTATTCCTGACAACCGAAAAACGATAATTGATCTGAGTGCATACCCTAATGGAGTTTATCTTCTAAACTTCAAATTCGAAAACAACGTTCGACAAACAAAGAAACTGATAAAAACTGCGAATTAAATTCGTATGAAATTTAAAATTTAATTCTGAATTTTCCATTTTACTTCAATCATGAAAAGCATCAATCTTTCAGAAAAATTTAGCCAATTCACAGAGCAATGGAGCCCTCATATTATTGCCGATTTGAACGATCAATACATCAAACTGGCAAAAGTTCAAGGCGAATTTGTTTGGCATGACCATGCAAATGAAGATGAATTATTCGTAATTATTAAGGGAACCTTGATCATGGAGTTTCGAAATCGCATTGAGGAAATTGGTCCTGGAGAGATCTTGGTTGTACCCAAAGGCGTTGAGCACCTACCACGTACAAAAAACAACGAAGAAGTCCAGTTGATGTTAATCGAACCAAAGTCAACTAAGCACACCGGCAAAGTAAATCATGAATTGACAAAGGTGGAATTAAAGCGAATTTGATCTAAAGAAGCTAAATTCATTCTTATCGTTTTTCTACTTACTTTTGGATCAAACCAAAAATACAATGGATAAGAACCTAAGAATCAAATTTTCGATTTTTGCAACCTACTTTCTATTTGCAATTCTATTAAACAGTACAGGAGTCGTTATTCTCTTGGTTCAATCCTTTTTTGATGTAAGTGAAACTGCTGCATCTGTATTGGATCCTTACAAAGATTTGAGTATTGCCTTTTCTTCGTTTATTGCAGGAATATTTTTGACTAGGATTGGCTATAAGAAGTCCATACTCTTTTCCTTAGGATTAGCCACAATAGCCTGCTTCATTGTTCCCAGCATCAGTACATTTTGGTCCATCAAATTAATATGCGCAATTGGAGGTCTTACTTTTGGAATAACAAAGGTTGCAGTATTTGGCAGCATCGGTTTAGTTACCAACAATTCAAAAGAGCACCTGAGTTTAATGAATTACATCGAAGGATTTTTTATGGTCGGTATCCTTTGCGGATATTTTCTATACAGCTACATGTCGGTAGATGTTATGTCTGGACAATGGTTAAAAACTTACTATGCGATTGGAACCATTTCTTTGCTTGCATTTTTAAGTCTTTTGTTTTCAGAATTAGACGAAAGCCAAATCCAAGTAGACTCAGAATCAGATTCAAACGATTTTAAACTCATGCTCAAGTTGGTGATATATCCAACTATTCTCGTTTTTGTTCTTTGTGCATTTTTGAATGTATTGATTGAACAGAGCACAATGAATTGGTTACCGACTTTTAATAAAAAAATTCTTGGGTTATCTGAACCTTTGGCCATTGTACTAGGATCTATTCTTTCTGGCTCAATGGCCGTAGGGAGACTTTTAGCAGGATATGTTTTAAAGCGAATTGAATGGTCTAAAGTTTTAGTCGGATGCATTATTGGCGCAATGGCAATTCTTATTATCAGCATGCAGCTTTCTAAGAATTCAGCTTCCCTTTCAGAAATTACAAACTTTAGCGATATCCCTTTCGTTGCATTCTTTTTCCCGATGATTGGAATCTTTTTATCACCAGTATATCCCGCGATAAATTCAATCATCTTAAATTCTTTACCAAAGAATAAGCATGCTGCAATGGCTAGTTTGATCGTTATATTTTCTGCAATCGGAGGTTCCTTAGGCTCAATTATCACTGGATCACTTTTTGAACACTTTGGAGGAATTAATGCATTTTATTGTAGCATTGTACCTATGGTGCTACTCATTATTACCTTAATGAGTTTCAAGAGATTAATTGCTAAAAATCAAACCATATCAGAGTGAGTTGGATAAACGAACTATACGAAATTTTTCAGGCCGTACAAGAATCAGAAATTTTTGAAGACCAAAAGTTCTTCGCAGACTGCACTCCAATTTCTGATTTTAAGGATATTAGAAAAGACTTCTCGGAGTCATCAAAAACAAAAAAAGATTTAAAAATACTTTTTGCCAAACATTTTCAATCTCCAGAAGCCATCGTCGTCAATGATGATTTAGAAAAAGTAAACATCCTTCAGCACATAGATAACCTCTGGTCAATACTTGCGGTTAAAAACACAAAGGACAAAGGGAGTCTTATCGGAGTACCATCGACTTACGTTAAACCGGGTGGAAGATTTAGAGAGTACTACTATTGGGATAGTTTTTTCACCATGTTAGGGTTAAAGGTGGCCGGTAAAGAAAAATTGGTTGAATCCATGGTCAATAATTTTTCTTTCCTAATTAAAAAGTTTGGCTTCATCCCAAATGGAACCAGAACCTATTTCCTCTCTCGTTCACAGCCTCCGTTCTACGCCCTCATGGTTGACTTATTGGCACAAATGAAAGGTGACAAAATATTAATCGCTAACTGTGAACATTTAGAATTAGAATATCAATTCTGGATGAAAGGTAAAAATCTAATCTCAGATGAACCAATTGAACGCGTGATTCAATTCAAAGATGGTGAGATTGGTAATAGATATTTCGATAATGAAAATAAACCGCGACCGGAATCCTACCTCGAAGACACTTCACTTCCAGGAGCAAAAACAGACGATCAATTATTCATAAATATTAGAGCGGCCTGTGAATCTGGCTGGGATTTTTCTTCCAGATGGCTGCGCGACTCACATGATTTAAACTCTATTTATACCGCGAGAATTTTACCTATTGATTTAAACTGTTTGTTATACTACTTAGAGTCTCTATTAGCTAAATGTTATCAGCTCAAAGGAAACCAAGATCTGGTTGAAAAATATAAACAACTTGCGGAAAATAGAAAATTTTTAATTAACAAATATTGCTGGAGCGAAGCATTACAAATGTATATGGACTATGATTTTGATAAAAAGGAATCGACTCCTTCAATATCCATGGCTGCGATGTTCCCTTTGTTTTTCAATATCGCATCAAAAGACAATGCCCAAAAAGTATTGACTAACATCGAAAAGTATTTACTCAAGGATGGAGGGCTGATTACCACCACGATTAATTCGGGACAACAATGGGACGCGCCTAATGCATGGGCTCCTTTGCAATACATTGGGTATATAGCGGCCAAAAATTACGGACAGCATGATTTCGCGCAGAAGATTAAGAACAATTGGATGAAAAATGTAGAACGGGTATTTGACAACACTGGTAAGTTGATGGAAAAGTACAATGCCATTGATACCACCACGAAAGCAGGAGGAGGAGAATACCCTAATCAAGATGGCTTCGGCTGGACAAATGGCGTGTATTTGTTTTTCGCAAATGAGTAGTCACAATTGTAAAATAAAAAAACAGCGTCTTATAAACAAGACACTGTTTTCAAAGTTGGTTTTTAGGGCAAATTTCCAACGGATTTCGGGGTTAATAAGACAGGTTGGAAATACTGCACTAAGGAAAAGAACGGGTTTAAAAAATCATGGGTCTAAGGTTTGTGCTTTGGTTTTCATCGCTTTGCGTACTACAATTATAGTTCAACATTCTGCACCGGTCACCATTTTTCAAATGATTTATAAATTATTTAACCGGATCCTTAATAACCTCTTAACACCGAGAGCAAGAGCCGGTATCTCAAGTAAATACCTTTAGAAAATTTTAACTTTTAGCTCACGCCAATCTGCTTGTATCTGGCGTCTTGTTATTGAACGGTACTTAGTTCAAATAATATTGAGAATTATGAAAAACATATTTTACACTTCATTTCCAGCAGTCGCTCCTTTTGCCTTTTTAATCATGCTGTCCATAAGTCAAATGAGTTTAAGCGAAAAGAATATCCTGGGCCACTGGTCCTACGATGGTGTTGATAAAAATGAAATCATTCAATACAAATCAAAAACAAGCTTTACAAAATCAAAACGTGGCATTGCTTTTCTAAACGATGGAAAACTAATCGTTCGACAGAATGCCGGATGGTGTGGCACACCTCCAGTTAGCTACAGAAATTTTGATGGGGAATGGAAATGGATTGATGAAAACCATGTTGCATTGAAATATGCTTTCTGGGGAGGGACCATACTTGAAGAATGGGAAATTGTCTCAGTCGATAACGGTAATTTAAGCATCAAAAGGAATAAACACGAAACACTCAAGGAACCATTTAAATCCGTGAAAGAATAAAACCGAGTTACAAATAGTTTATAAGGATCTGCTTTTCAAGTAGGTCCTTTTTTTATAACTCAATTCCTAATCCATATTTTCCGGACATCTGCACTACTCCATCTTTATAAAAAACTCCAAAGTCTGCATCTTCAATAAGTAATGGCGCATCTAAATCTACTACATCCGCCAAGGTGCTTAGTTGAATAGCCGGTGCTATTGAGATACCGCTGGCTGACATACAACCCAATTGAATTTTCAACCCCATTGATTTCGCATCTTTAATAATTTCTAAAGCAGGAGTCAGCCCACCGCATTTATCCAATTTAATATTTACACCATGGAAATATTTACTAATTACTTGCAAGTCATCTATTGATTGAAAAGACTCATCAGCATAGAAAGGAATATTACTTTCCGCTTTTAAAACTTCCATTCCTTTTTCATCCAAATCTTTATATGGTTCTTCTATAATTTCAATCATTCCTTCGGGCAAAGAAGTTGCACAAAAACTTAGAAAAGATTTTGTCTTTTCTAAATCCCAGGCGCCATTTGCATCCAATCTAAACTTTCGATCGGTAGCCTGTCCAGCAGCTTTCAACACTGCTTCATCTTGATCAGTTCCCAACTTTAGTTTATAGGAAGTCCAAGGATATTTTTCTATTTGGCTAACTACGTAAGCTGCGGTTCCAATTCCAATAGTAAAGTTACTTGGGGAACCAAACTTGGGATTAGCCAATTCTAAATATTCCCAAATGGCTACGCTATGTCGCTGCCCAAATAAATCCCAAGCCGCTGCGTCAACGGCAGATCTCACGAAAGAATCTTTTGGCAATATTGACAATAAATCCGGATACCACTTTGAAGCTGCGGACCAATCCAGCGCATTCAATTGACTAACATTTCGATCCAACAATTTCTTCATTGTTTTTACCTCCTTGCCATAGTATGGAATTGCAGGAGTTTCGCCATGTCCGACATATTGGCCATCTGAAATCGAAACCCGCAAAACATCTTGATGCGATCTAGTCAATTTCGAAATGCCAAAAGGTTCAAGAAATTCTAACCGAACAATGCTTGAATCAATCTTCATTGGATTTGTATTTTTTCTCTTTGGCAGGCTTTTCCATACCCTCAACAACAATTACAATTTCTCCTTTTACCTTACCTGCTTTATTAGAAAAGTATTCGATCAAGCCATCTATTGACGCGGTCTTCACTTCTTCGTGCAATTTTGTTAATTCTCTAGAGACAGAAGCCATTCTTTCTCCACCACAATGTTCCTTAAGTTGCTCTAAACATTTAATCAATCTATGAGGTGATTCGTAAAGAACAAAAGTGTGCGGAAAGGTTGCTAAAAACAACAATCGAGTATGTCTCCCTTTTTTGTGTGGTAAAAATCCTTCAAAGAAAAATTTATCACTTGGCAATCCTGATGCTACTATTGCCGGAATGACAGCTGTAGCCCCGGGAAGTGCAACAACCTCTAAATCCGCATCTTTGCAAGCACGAGCCAATAAAAATCCAGGATCAGAAATTCCTGGTGTCCCAGCATCAGATATTAAAGCAATTTTCTGACCCGCTTTTAGCAATTCTAAAATGGGTTCTACTGCCCGATGTTCGTTATGTTGATGAAATGAGCGAAGTGAGGTCGTAATGGCAAAATGCTTTAACAACTTCCCGCTAGTTCTCGTATCTTCTGCTAGAATTAAATCTACAGATTTTAATACTTCCAATGCACGTAAAGTGATATCAGACAAATTACCAATAGGCGTTGGGACTAAATAAAGCATAGGTTACGAATTGATTATTTTTTTACCAAGTCCTATTAGTACGTAGATAATAATGATCAAAGGAAAAGCAGCTGCTTTCAGAAACACCAATAAAAGAATGACCAATAATGCAAAAACATATTGCAACTCATTTCCCTTCCAGCCAAGACCTTTCAACTTAAGGCTAAAAAGTGGAATTTCTGAAATCATTAGAAAACTTAGTGTGGCAATTGAAGCATACAAGAGCCAAGGTTGAATGATAAAATTCTTTAACCCAAAACTATTGTGATGAAATATTAAGAGTAAGCCTAACACGAAGAATGTCGCTGATGGTGTTGGCAAACCTAAGAACGAATCTGACTGCCTAGTATCTAAATTAAATTTAGCCAAACGCAATCCCGCAAAGCCTGTGAGTAAAAACCCTGGAAATGCTTTCAAACTAAAGGTTAACGATTCAAAAGATCCTCCTTGTTCTCCGGCTAAGAGCAACACATATAATATGGCTCCAGGAACCAAGCCAAAGGAAACCATGTCAGCTATAGAATCTAATTCTTTGCCCAACTCCGATTTGATGTTCATCAAGCGTGCAATCAATCCGTCGAAGACATCTGCAATCGCAGAACCTATTAAACAATACAATACCATCGAAAAATCTCCTGTCAACAGAAATATCAGTGCAGCACAGCCCAAAAGCAGGTTGGTAAGCGTAAAGAGATTAGGAATATTGATCATGTGACAAAGGTAGGCTTTTAGCAGGGTTTCCAGCAAAGCTTTTTTCCTTACATATAATGAACAGTAAAATCACGACGTTTTATTCTCAGCCCCTCCCATATTCAACAATTAGCCAATAATTCCCTTATTTTTGCACATCTAATTAGCAACTATTATAGATTATGAAGTATTCCATATTATTGATTCTAGCTGGATTTCTCAGCAACATATCATTAGCTCAAGAAAAGATTACCGTAGAAGATATCTGGCGAGATTACAAATTCTTTGGAAAATCTGTCGCTGGCTTTAATTTCCAGAAAGATGGCAAGCACTACACCAAGCTTGAAGATGGAAAAATCGTGCAATATGATTTTGCTACAGGAGAACAATCAGCTGTTCTTTTCGATATCGAAGCGGCAAAAAAACTAAACGCTGGCCTACCAAAAAGTATTGACGGCTATGCATTCTCAGACGATGAGCAAAAAATCTTGATTAAAACCAATACCGAAGCGATCTATCGAAGATCAACCAAGGCAAATTTCTATGTAATAGAAATGGGATTGGGAAAAACGGCTGTTGGCTTGAGCGCATTAGGAAAGCAGCAATACGCCACCTTTTCACCCGACGGATCTAAAGTTGCTTATGTCGTAGATAATGATCTTTACTATAAAGACCTAAAATCCAAAGCCGAATACCGAATTACTCGCGATGGCCGAAAAAATAAAATCATTAATGGTTCGGCTGACTGGGTTTATGAAGAAGAGTTTGCTTTTGCTAAAGCATTTCATTGGTCACCAGATGGCAACAAGATTGCTTTTATGAAATTTGATGAGTCTCGAGTGAAAGAATTCACTATGACGAATTTCAGAGATGGGGTATACCCAGAATACGAAACCTTTAAATATCCAAAAGTTGGGGAAGACAATGCGATCGTTACATTACATGTGCATGATGTACCTAGTCAAAAAACCATATTGGTAAAAACGGATTACGAAAAACCAGGATTGGAGGCCGCAGAACAAATCTATTTCCCAAGAATTACTTGGACGCAAGATGCCAATCAATTGGCCATTACAAAGATGAACAGACATCAAAGTGAATTGAGACTATTGCTTGCAGATGCCACTACCGGAACGACCACTACTTTGCTAAACGAATCCAATAAATATTACATTGACGTCACCGACAATTTGACATTTTTGAAAAACGGGAAAGAGTTCATTTGGACTTCAGAAAAAAGTGGCTTCAATCATATTTATGTTTACAATATGAAAGGGAAAGAAGTTCGTGCTTTGACTTCTGGAAATTATGATGTCACGAGTTTTTATGGTGTAGATGAAGTAAAGGGAAAAGTATTCTACCAAGCCGCAAAAGTATCTCCATTAAATAGAGAAGTTTATTCTGTAGAATTAAAAGGAAAAGGAGACGTTCGATTAACTCCAGAAGACGGAACCAATCGTGCTCAGTTTAATAGTACTTTTGACTACTACGTAAACACCTATTCCAATGCAAACAAAGCGGCGACATATAATGTATATGATCTAAGCGGCAAACTGGTTCGGAGCCTTGAAGACAATGCCGCAGTAGCGGTTAATCAATCAACGTACGGAACAAGCCCGGTAGAGTTTATGCAAGTACCGTCAGCGGATCCAAGTGTTCAGCTAAATGCGTACATGATCAAACCATTTAACTTTGACCCTACAAAAAAGTATCCTGTTTTCATGTATGTATACGGAGGTCCAGGATCTCAAACGGTGCAGAATTCATTCGGTGGTGCCAATTACTGGTGGTTCCAAATGTTAGCGCAAGAAGGATACATTGTGGTCAGTGTAGACAACAGAGGTACAGGGGCTAGAGGAGAAGAATTTAAGAAAATGACATATTTACAAATGGGTAAATATGAAACTGAAGATCAAATTTCCGCAGCGAAATACTTAGGTAACCAAGATTATGTAGATGAAAGTCGAATCGGAATTTTTGGTTGGTCTTATGGCGGTTACATGTCTTCGCTTTGTATCCTTAAGGGAGCTGATGTTTTCAAGTCTGCAATAGCTGTCGCGCCAGTAACCAATTGGAAATGGTATGACTCTATTTATACGGAGAGATACATGCGAACCTTAAAGGAGAATGAAGATGGTTATGCCGACAATTCTCCGGTTTATTTTGCAGATCAACTCAAAGGAAGTTACTTGTTGGTCCACGGAATGGCGGACGACAATGTTCATTTTCAAAATGCAGCAGAAATGTCCAAAGCTCTAATCGAAGCAAATAAACAATTTGATACTTACTACTATCCAAATAGAAATCATGGCATCTATGGAGGGAATACGAGATTGCACTTGTATACTAAGATGACTGATTTTATTAAGGAGACTTTGTAAGAGAGGTTGAAATTAGTTGAAAGACTGTCTGCTTAAGGCAGACTAGTCGTTGAATTTGGTTGAAGTTGGTTATGTATCTTCAAAAGTATATTTAAAAATTAGGTTCCTTTGTAAAGTAGAGTACTTTTAATTGCGAATTTCAACCAATTTAAACGGGCCGGCGTAGCCGTTCTTTCAACTAATTAAACTAAGAATCTCAACTTTGACCCAACCAGATGAAAAGGGAATTTTCCGCTAATGTGATCTTACTTGTAGGCATCAACCTATTGGTGAAACCATTATACATTTTCGGAATTGATCGCACGGTGCAGAATGTAGTTGGTCCTGATGTTTATGGACTCTACTTCGCTCTATTTAATTTCACCTATCTTTTTTACATCATCAACGACTTCGGTTTACAGAACTACAGCAATCGTTTTGTATCTCAAAATAGAGATCAGATCGGAGGTCAATTACCGAATATTTTAGGCATAAAATTCTTCCTGTTCATTGGCTATTACATCGCCTTGTTCTTGGCAGGATGGTGGCTAGGATATTATCCAGAACATTGGAAATTACTATTGCTCATGGGTCTCAACCAGGCACTCGTAGCGCTTATGTTTTACTTACGGGCAAACTTAAGTGGACTTGGTCATTACAGACAAGATAGCTTGATCTCAGTGTTGGACCGGGGCTTACTTATTCTAATGGTCGGCGCGATGCTATTGCTCCCAACTTGGAGAAGTACTTTCCAGATTGAATGGTTCATTTTGGCGCAAACGATTTCCTTGCTGATCACTATTGCTGTGCTACTTGGAATGGTATTTCCGAAAGCTACAATGACTGGATTGGATTTCGATGTTAAAAAATGGAAAGGAATTCTCAAAGCCTCAAGTCCTTTTGCCTTGGTCATTGTCTTGATGACATTTTATACAAGATTGGATGCAGTGATGATTGAACGGATGCTCCCTGCATTACAAGCTGGAGGAACAGCTAGTATTGGAGAATATGAAACTGGAGTGTATGCTTCCGCTTATCGCCTATTGGATGCGTTTAACATGATGGGATTTCTTATTGCCGGATTGTTACTACCAATTTTTTCGCGCATGTTTCAAGTGGGGGAAGAGATAAAAACTTTTTTCACTCAATCGCTCATGTTGGTTTTTGCACTTTCGTGCAGTGTTGCAGTTGGCTGTTTTTTCTTTCGCTATGAAATCATGGACTTGCTTTACACCAACTCTACGGATTACTGGGGGAATCTATTAGCTTTCTTATTACCAACATTCATTTTTACTAGTGGTACATATGTCGCCGGGACATTCTTAACCGCAAGTGGAGATTTATCTCGACTGAATAAATTATTAGTCGTTGGAGTGATTCTTAATTTTTCTCTAAATCTTTTTCTAATCCCGCAACACAAAGCGATTGGAGCTGCGACTGCTACTCTAGTTACACAAGCGATTATGTTCTTACTTCAATTAGAATTTTCTCGACGGATCCTCAAAGCTAATTTTGATTGGAACAATATTCTAAGAACGATCACTTTTCTCATCTTAGGAGTATCACTTTGCTACGCAATTGCTAAATATTCCCCATTAAACTGGATGATCAATTTGATTTTAGCTGGCGGCGGCACACTGCTAATTTCTTGGTTACTTAAAATTATACATCCGCAATTCGTGCAAAGCTTGATGAATCGGGAAAATTAAATTATAATTCTTTGATTGCATTTATGCAAGCCATCTTTGAATTTACACCGACCTTAGCATAGATTCTACTGATGTGTGTTTTAACTGTATTTTCTGATATAAAATTATCAGTGGCAATTTGAGCATTTTTTTTTCCATCTTTTATTCCCAATATAATTTCAAACTCTCTTTCGCTAAGGTGGAAATCTGATTTTGAATTGATCATTTCTAAGCTCGGGAAATCGTTTTCCGCAATCGGTGAAAAATTTGCAATGGCCAATTCTATCGCTGGAATAATATCCGAATCCTTAAATGGTTTCACTAAGTAGCCGCCTGGATTTGTGGCAACTACTGCTTTTACCGTTTCAATATCACTATATGACGTTAGGTATATAAAAGGTACTTTATATTCCGTTCTGATTCTTTTTGCCACATCTATTCCTGAACTTCCATCACTTAACATAATATCTAAACAAACAAAATCTGGCGATTTCATTTCAATAAGTGAAATCGCTTTTTTCAAATTATGCGCCACTCCTACAACCTCATAATCATTTTCTTCAAGAATGTCTTCCAAGTGTTGAGCGATTACCGCTTCATCCTCTACTATTAGTACTTTGGTTTTTTTCATATTCTGAAATCTTAAGTTGACTGGAGAACAGACTTTTCCATTATGATAGAAACCTTTGATTGACTACCGTTTTCTACAATCAATTCCGCATCTAATCTATTGGAGAACGCCTTAATAAGTTTTACCCCTAAAGAATCTTTATCCTCAATAAGAAAATTTTCATTTATGCCTCCTCCATTATCTGAAACTGACAGAACAATTGCCCCGTCTCGCGCAATTAGTGAAATTTCGATTTCACCATTCGGTTTGTCACCTACTCCATGCTTGATTGCATTGCAAATTAATTCATTCGCGACCAAGCCAATTGGAATCAAGGATTCTATATCAAACTGCAAATCATCTATGACCTTAGTTACTTTTAAATCCTGCCTAAGTGAATAAGTGTCAACCAAATTATTGATTAATTTATCAAAATATTGAGGAGCATTAATTAATCTATATTCATCATTTTGATATAAACTCTGATGTAATATAGACATCGTCTCTACTCTAGTTTTGCTAGACTTCAATGCCTCTTTTGTTTGTTCATCGTCTACTTTTCTTTCTTGTAAACTTAGCAAAGAAGAAATTACTTGAAGATTGTTTTTAACACGATGATGAATTTCTTTAAGTAGTAATTTATTCTTACCTAAAGCCTTATTGATAACTACATTCTGCTCTGCAAGTAACTTATTATTCTTTTTATTCTTACCGTACAGTTTTGTTAGGAAAAATAATAAGCCCGATACAATCAATAAAAAAATAAGCCCAAAAACCAATATCCTGTTTCGCCGATTCAATTTTTTTCCTTGTTCAACTCTTTCTAAATCCAAGTTCAAAATTTTTTCGTTTTGAACATTTCGATTGAATTCTGACTCTAAGCGTTGGGTCAATTCTAGATCATTCAACTTTCTTATTGAATCTTGAATTCTATGACTTGCTTCTAAATACTTTAGTGCAACTTTAGATTCCCCTTGTGCTTTTGAAACTTTATAGCCTAAAGTATTTACTATTGTAGGTACATTTTTTTGAGAGACGTGAATTTTTTTGAGTTTTTCAAAACAAACAGTTGCATCATCTATATTTCCCAAGCTTAAATCAGTTTCTATTTTTTCTCGATAGTAGATAAAATCAAGCATGCTGGAATCTACAACAGGTAGTAAAGAAAAAGCGCTATCCAGATATTGATTTGCACTTTCATAATCGCCTTCCATTTTGTAAGAAGCAGCAGTATACACATAGCATTCTGCTTGCTCAAAAGTCATTTTTTTTTGTTTACAAATTGGGATTGCACGTATAAAATTTTCCCTTGCTTGGACTGGTTCTTCTCTAAAAATCAATAGCTGTCCTAAAAAATTATAGCCGTCAGCTAGACCTCTTTGATATCCATTCTTAGCACAAATATTTACAACTTTTTCAAAATAATATTGAGCCTTTTCATAATCATTAATTTCCTTAAAGGCAAGCCCCATTGCGTCATATATTTGACTCTGTAGAAAAGGTTTTTCCAATGAAAATTTTTTCGATGACTCAATCCACTTTAAATGCACTAGCGCTTGATGATGTTTTCCAAATCCATTTAGAAAAATGGCTGCTTTCCTTCGCGAAGCAATTGAGATTGGTTTCTGTGATGACAAGTCTGAATGGTATATCGTCTTATCTAAAAGGAACAATGTGGAATCCACCAAATTGTTTTCATAGGCGAATAGAGACAACTTATCGTAAATAGACCACTTTCTAAAATGATTTAAACCAGGATCTTCTTTAAACTTATCAATGTAGGCTATTTTTTCGCTCCAACCAGTTTTTCTTTTGGCATTAAACATGTCCTCTATTTCCATATTGGTCATGTAGGCGTTTAAGTGAATTTCTAGTTCGCCTAAGATTAATGCCAGATCGGATATCCTGTGATTATAGACCAAAACAGAATCCCAAAGGTTGGTTCCTTGATATTCATTCCGAATGATTTCTAGATGGGCTAAAGCATTTTTTTTCTCTCCGCTTAAAATTGCACGCTGATACTTCAACTTTTGACTAAGGATATCTACTTCAAAATCATTGGTTTCGATTTGCCCATTTAGATCAAATGCCGATATTCCCATGCAAAGCAGAAGGAAAAACATGGATCTCAAGGTGAAAAATTTTCTGATCAAGCTTGTAATTATTTATGTACTGTAACTTCAATAAATTTTGGCAACAAATTCCAAAACAAAGTTGCTATGTTTCAATTTCTTTATGTTCATACTTTCAGGTGAATTTGGCAGATTACGCAATATTTATGCATTAATTTTATGCGGCCCCCTTAAACTGAAGTGTTGACTTATCCATCACTATTTTGACGGTAGAATTTTCCGACTTTTCTACTTCAACCGTGGCATCCAACCGATTGGTAAATGCCTTGATAAGCTTTACACCTAGAGAACCTTTATTAACTTTCAGAAAGTCTTTATTGATTTTTCCGCCATTGTCAACTACGCTTAGAATAACACTAGAACCCTCTTGATATAAAGCAACATCCAATTTACCTTTTGAATTTTCTCCAATTCCATGCTTTAGGGAATTACAGATAAGCTCATTTGCAATCAATCCAAGGGGAATTAACGCTTCGATATCAAATTTCAAATCAGCTATTTTCACTTTGGTTTCTAGATTTTCACTGATATCATAAGTGTTAATCAAGTTGTTGATCAGTTTATCAAAATATTGAGGGGCACTGATCATTTTATATTCTTCGTTCTGGTAAAGGCTTTGGTGCAATATTGACATGGTCTCAACCCTAGTCTTACTTGATTTTAAAGCTTCCTTAGTATTTTCATCATCAACTTTTCTTTCTTGCAAACTCAGCAATGAAGATATCACTTGAAGATTATTTTTAACTCGGTGGTGAATCTCCTTGAGTAAAATTTTATTCTCTCCTAAGGTGTTGTTCATAACCTTGTTTTGAAAACTCAGTAGAAGATTACTTTCCTTGTTTTTCCTATATAATCTGTACAAGACAAACAAGAGTCCAGAAATAATTGACAACACTAATAAGCCTATCAACAATGCTTTATTTCTTCTTGCCAATGCTTTTTCTCGTTCCGTTTTTTCCCTTGCTAAATTTTGGATTTTTTCATTTTGCTCATCTCTATTAAATTCAGCTTCCAGTCGCTTTGTTCTTCCTTGACTAAAAGCTTGTCTCAAGGAATCTTGTATAGCCTGATGTTCCTCAAAATAAACCAAAGCCTTTTCATCTTGACCTGCTGCTTTGGCCACTTTGTATTGCAACTTGGTAAGTATTGAAGTTTTATTTTTAAATTCGCTTTCACTTTTTTCTAGAACCGAAAGACTTCTTTTGGCAGCTTCAATATTGTTCAAGCCAAGATTATTGATCACTTCAAAACGGTAATAACCAAAGTCTAGCACAGGTCGATTCAGTTTCTGCATGAATATAAATGCACTATCTAAGTACATTCTGGCCAACACAAAATCACCATCTAGGTTATAAGATTCTGCCATGTTGATCAAAGAATTACAATGCTGATAATCCATCGACTTTTCGATAAAGATTGGAATACCTTTATTGATGTTATCTCTGGCTTCTTTTGCGAATCCCTGAGATACAAAAAGCTCTGCCAAATGATCATAGCCTATTGCTAGAATTCTTCTATACCCTTTCCCTTCAGCCAATTTTATAAGCTTTCCATAATAGAGCTTAGATTTTTCAACATCTCCTAAATCACGAAACACATCGCCCATGATCTGATAAGTCTTACATTGGATTAATGGCTCCGTAGTTCTGAAATTTTCAGAGGACTCGATAAATAATAAATGTTCTAGGGCCTCGTCATGGTTTCCATTCGCACGAAGTAGAGAAGCTGCCTCTCTTCGAGTAGCTATTTCTAAATCAAAATTTCCAGATAGTTCTGAAAAATGAATGGCTCGATTAATTAATGGAATGGATCTCTCCCTAGCACCTTCCTTGATTTCATACCAAGCCAGCTTTACATAAATCTCCCTTTTTATTTCATGCTTCAAAATCGGATCTTCCTTATATTCATTAATGTGTGCGATTCGGTCAGCCCAGTCTTCAGGATATTTCTCATCGAATAAGCCATCGATATTCATCTGATCTACAAAGGCTTGAACATGCATTTCAGTTTCACCCAACTCCAATGCAAGCTCAGCCAATATTCCACTATAATGACTAACTGAATCCCAGCGGCTCAGTTCTTCATACTCTTGTTTTATTACTTTTAAATGTTCTAAAGCTTTGTCTTGTTGACCTTTTTTTAACGCTTTCTGAAATTCAATCTTGAGTGTTGGTAAATCAGCATCGATATCATTGTTATGAGCCTGAGCTTCTAGACTAGAAATAACTATAGATGAGCACATAAAAAAAAGAATAGTCTGAAATCTAGTCAGCAAAACGGTTTTACGCTTTGATATTTTCATTTGCATTCGGGGTTCTACTTTTATTTTTTTTGACCAAATAGAAGTTGATATAAGGTGAATCTAGCTAAAAATATTAAGTATTAAAAAAGCTAGAAAGCTCTTTCAAATAATATTCCGAATTTCTCCAACAAAAGTTACTGACTGATCAAAAAAAGATAGTTCTTTAGAACATAGATTAGCGACCAACCCATAGATTACATATTGTCAATATAAATTTTATCAAAAACTACGATAGTCAAAAGTGCCAACCATTACCTTCAATGGTGTAACGATCCGCTCAGCAAGCATTATCGAGAAGGATCAATCATCAAAATTCATTGAAAAATTTGGACAACTTTTGGTGTTGCCCGTGTCAGGCATTGAAATGGTCACAACCTAGCAGGTGAAGGAGTCCCGACTTTTTAAAAGGATAAGCAAATAACAAAATCATGGTTCATACGACCCAGTCTCTGAAAATTTACAGCAGTGAGGGGATACTTAAATCTACATCTAATATTAATAAATTATTTCAACCGACTTTCCAAAGTAGCCAAGCGGCTTTCCAAATCAGATAATTTTTCATTTTCCGCCTTTAAAGCCTCCAACTCTAATTTTAGATTAACATTTTCCGCAGATAATTCTTGAACAGATTTGACCAGCGGAACTACAAACTCAGCATAGCGCAATTTGTAATGTTGCTTTGCGTTTTCCGGAACAATCACTCCTGAAAAATCATACCCTACTTCATTCGCCACTGCTGCTACATCTTGCGCAATAAAGCCAGAAAAGGTGATTTCATTTATTTCATTACGTCCAGGATAATTTTTATCAGGGTTTCGTTCTTTACCATGAAACGACTCAATTTTTGAAGCATTAAAATGATAAGTAACTGGCTGGAGTTTATTGATAAATTTTAGTCCCACCACATTGTGCTTTATTTGCTCCTTGAATCTTCCATCACTGAGGTTGGTCCAGGCAACCATACCTCCGATTTCCGTTACATTGTCATTTCCTATTCTAATGTGATTAGTTCCATCAGGTTGGGCATCATACCCTAGGGCAGTGGTATTACTAAAAGTTGTTTGATTATCTGAAGCTTTTCCTCCAACGGCTGTATTTTGAAATCCATCAATATTTGCTGATAGCGCTTCATTTCCTAATGCGGTGTTATTTGATCCCTGGGTATTTGCTGTCAAAGATTCGTAACCAATGGACGTATTATTTGTACCACTGGTATTTGACTTTAGGGCTTTTGAACCTATTGCCACCATTCCATTTCGATTGGTTACTGAATATCCTGCTTCGAAACCAATAGCGATATTGTCATCTCCACTAATATTGAATCGCAGGGCACTGGCTCCCATAGCAACATTTTTAGTTCCTTCGGCATTAGCATACATCGTTTCAAAACCAAATGCAGCATTTTTATTTCCACTATTGGATCTTAATGCAAATGCTCCAAAAGCCGCGTTTTCGGATGCTGCTCCTGAAATCATGACTTCTGTTCCAAATAATGCATTATTACTTGAATTACTTCCATTTCCAAGTGCTTGATGACCTACTACGGTATTTTGAGAACCATTACTATCGCGCATAGCATTATTACCTATGATTATATTATCGCTTCCCGAGGTATGATTTTCCATGGCCTGAATACCTATAGCAATATTTTCATCTCCGCTTTGATTATTTGCCAATGTCTGTTCACCCAAGGCTATGTTTTTGTTTCCGATTAAATTCCGAATGAGTGCAGAATCACCAACGGCAATGTTACTCGATCCAAAAGTATTTAACTGCATAGCAAAAGGTCCTATAGCTACATTATTTTCACCAAAAGCATTTTCCCCTAAGGTTGAATTACCAATGGCGGTATTGCCTTTTCCAACGGTATTGTTTCTCAAACTGAACGAACCGATAGCCACATTATTTTCGCCGGTTGAATTTGCTCTTAAAGCTTCTATTCCAAAGGCTGAATTACTTCGTCCTGTTGTATTAAATCTCAATGCCTCATTACCAACTGACGTATTGTAATAGCCTGTAGTATTAAACGACAATGCATATGTACCGACAGCTGTATTTCCCGTGGCGAAAACGCCTCCACCTGCACCGATGCCATTATTCATCAACGCCTGGTAGCCAATGGCTAAAAGTCCTCCCTTAAATGTATTCTCCTGAAGTGCTGCTGCACCAAGTGCAATATTGTTCATTCCAGAAGTATTTTCTTTAAGTGCTTTTGATCCCACTGCTGTATTGTTTAAACCCGTAGTAGAACTATACAGTGCAGAATCACCTAATGCCACCAAATTTGATCCCGTAGCATTGCTGTATAACGCATAACTTCCGATGGCTGTATTGAAATGTCCAGTGGTGTTGTTTTGCCCGGCACGATAACCAAATGCCGCATTGAATTCACCAGAAAGATTCTCGAATAAAGCAGATCTACCTGCTACCACGTTGTAATTTCCTGATTCATTTTTAAACATAGCGTTGTACCCAACAGCCACATTGTTTTCACCAGACTTATTAGAGTTCAAAGACGATCTTCCTAGGGCAGTATTTCGATCTCCCAAAGTATTTAAATACATAGAGCGATATCCAATCGCCGTATTCTGTTGACCTAAAGTATTTGCATGTAGCGAAAATCCTCCGAATGCTGTATTAACTTCCCCGGAGGTATTATTCATCATACTCTCAAAACCAACAGCCGTGTTGTTAAATCCATCTTCCGTGTTCTTTAATGCACTATTTCCAATCCCTACATTATTATAACCATCAAGAGAAAGCAGTAAAGTTTCATGACCTATTGCAGTATTATTTGAAAAAATCTTATTGTTATGAAGCGCTTGATGTCCAATTGCAATATTTTTATTATCGCTACCATCATCTTTAAACCCTGCCTCTTTTCCAACAAACACAGACTCACCTGGTGCTTCCAAATGAAAGGTTTTGCTATCAAGTTTCGAAATAGTATCAGAAGTAATAAATAATATTTCTCGCTGACTATAAAGGTTTGAACTAAAGAGGAATATCAAGGAAAAAAGTATTGGAGTTAGTTTTCTAGAGTGCGTCATTATTTTTCTTGCAAAATTACCTTCCTTAGCATTTGCTTATTGTCATACTAAAGGGTGAATTTGAAAGGATTACAATAATTAATTTAGCTTCCTTTCGTTATACCGTTATAAGCGGCAGCAAATGTTTACTTTTGCGCGATAAATCAACTAATCTATGGACAACCAATACAATCTGCTGGGGGTCATCCAAACTATATGGAAGTGGCGTAAAAAAGTGCTTTGGGTTACTGGCATCACTTTTATCGGAGCCTGTCTAATTACTTTTTTCTTACTCCCAAACTATTATTCATCTTCGGCTGTATTCTACGCCGCCAGTCCTAATCTCGCATTTCCGGAACCAGTAGGAATGGAAAGCAAAGAGACGGAGTATTATGGAGAAGAGGAAGATATGGATCGTATTCTAACCATTTCTGAGAGCAATGAAGTTGCGGAGTACCTTATAGAAAAGTTCAATCTTGCTGAACGTTTCGATATCAATCCTGAGGCTCGCCTCGGAGATTACAAAATCATGAAGGAATTTCGTGAATTATATACGGTCAAAAAGACCAAGTTTGATGCGGTTCAGGTTTCGATGGAGGACAAAGATCCCCAAGTAGCAAAAGATATCGCTTCTGCCGCTTGGATGAAAATCGATGAAATCGCTCAGCGGCTGATTAAGGAAAGTCAAAAACTGGAGCTTGCTACACGAAGATTAACGGTCTTGGAAAAAGAAAATCAGCTTAAAATGCTAAATGACAGTTTAGAAAAGGTTCGAATGGATTATGGTATTTACAATACCACTTCTCAATCGATGGGTTTTGCCAATATGATTCAAATCAATGAAATCAAACTTGCCACTTCCCAAGCACGAAAGGATCTATACAGCAAACGCACTGGAGCAAGATATCGAGATAGTGTACTTGTAGCTACTGCGGACATAGAAGGAGCTACCAAAGGTTTAGAAATTTTGAACCAAAAACTCAACAAGTTCAACCAAGGGATGGCTACTGTTGAGATGCTAACGGAGATTCAGGAAGAGGCTTCACAGCAATTGGGTCAAAACAGGGAAAGAGAAAAACAATTAGAAGCCACGATTAATAGTCAGTTTTCAGGGCTATATCTTGTAGAAGCTCCTGAAAAGCCAATTTTCAAATCACGACCTTTCAGATCTATTCTCGTATTGGCCGCTACATTTGCAGCCTTCCTATTTTCTATTATCGGTATTTTACTGTTAGAATCCTATAGATCCGTAAACTGGAAGGAGGTTTTAGGTGACTAAACTGCTAGCCTACGTTCAGAAATTACCAACGAACGAACTGCTCTTTGGAATTTTTGCCATATTAATGGTGGCGCTGTCCTTTGTTGGATTAGCAACAGATAGTCTTTATTTACTTGGTGTTCCAGCACTTCTTTTAGTTGGTTATTGGGCATTAGTGGATGTCAAAAATATATTTTGGCTTTTGATGTTCTCAATTCCTCTTTCGGTAGAAGTTCCACTTTCCACTTCACTGGCTACGGATCTCCCAACAGAACCTTTGATGGTCGCCTTGATGGGAATATCTTTTATATGGTTTTTAAAAAATGGATTGTCCCTGCGAATCCATTTTCTAAAACATCCAATGACTTTATTGATCCTATTGCACCTAGGTTGGGCAATTACAACGACCATTGCATCCGATAATTTTTTAGTTTCATTCAAATGGACGCTGGCCAAATTCTGGTACATCATTAGTTTTTACTTTTTGGTTGGCTTGTTCGTGAGAAAAAAGGAAGACTTTAAAAATTTCGTTTGGATCATAAGTATACCATTGACTTTTGCCTTGCTTCAGTTCTATGTTCGATTTGGCATGCTTGGTTTTGCATTTGACAAGGTCAACAAAGTAACATGGCCCTTTTTCAGAAACCATGTGAATTATGCGGCAATTCTAGCAGTGTTTATTCCTTACATCTACTTTGCGCGCTTTTGGTATAAAAAGCATTCTATTAATCGAAGGACGCTCACTTTTCTTTTTCTTCTAGTGCTTGTTGGTGTTTATCTTTCCTATACGCGAGCAGCCTATGGTTCTCTTTTGATTGCATTCGGGACTTACTTTTTAGTCCGATGGAAATTAACCAAACTGGCCATTGCCTTAAGTCTAATTGTAGGGTTATTTGCAGTAGTTCATTTGGCTACCAATGACACCTACTTAGATTATGCGCCAAATTTTGAGAAAACAATCACGCATCACGACTTTGGAAACTTACTTGAGGCAACATCGAAAGGGGAAGATGTTTCCACGATGGAACGCGTTTACAGGTGGGTTGGTGGTGTTTTTATGTTTAAAGAAAACCCTGTGATGGGATTTGGCCCGGGTAATTTTTATAATTTCTATCGGGAATATGCGCTAAACGCTTTTAAAACTTACGTAAGTAATAATCCAGATCGGTCCTCTATTCACTGCTACTTTCTACTGCTATTGTGTGAACAAGGCTTGCCTGGCATGCTCATATTTATGGCCATCTCTATTTATGGATTACTCCTAGGAGAGCGAATTTTCCATCGCTCGAACGATCCTTTTATCAAAAATTTTGCAATGGCCATTGTCCTTTCTTTGATAACAATTTTGTCTTTTCTCTTAATAAATGACATGATGGAATCTGACAAGGTTGGAAGCTTCTTTTTTATTGGACTAGCATTATTAGTAAGACTTGACTTAATGCAGAACAATTCGGCTCAAAAATTGAATGCTTAAACATAGATTTCTGATTTAGATACAAAAGATCATACTATGTTTATCAAAAAGGCAATTATTGCTATACTTCCTGTAATACTATTGCTTTCTTCCTGCAAGGAGGATCCTGAGGCCAACTGTCCAAGTGAAGATCAGATTGAGTCTCAATTTACTCAGCCTTCTGGCGAAGAACTTATCATTACAAAGGACGGAAAAGCTTATCGCGTTTTTCCGGATGGTTGTCAATATGTTTTTGACTATTATAATAATGACTTTCGAAGCGAAAACTATGCTGACAACAATGGAGAAATTAGCATTATTACGCCGGAAGGCAACATTCCAATTCTAACCGCTTTCAGCGAAGACTTTGAAAGCTATAGCGATTTTGTTTCTGTTTTCTTTACTACCATTCAAGAAGCTAGTGAAAAAGTTTGGGGATCTATGACTTTACAAAGTCCTTCTGCTAAAACAGTAGATGAATATGTAGCACTGCGTAAATGTATTATAGATGGCACTTGCGACTTTATTGATAACAGAATTTCTTTGGTCGAAGATCCTAAGGATGCAAATAACCGTTGTTTGAAATTTGAGGCGGTATCAAAAACAGAAGACATGGTAACCTCAAAATCTTCCATTCAATCTCCGTTACTTTATTTTGAGAATGGTGATGATCTTTGGTTTTCTGCAGACTTTTTGATTCAAGACGAACTTCCAACTTCACTTGCCGATTTTGAAAATGAATTTTTCGAAGGAAATCCTGGCCCTAGAGTTATTATATCAAACAATAAATTGGCCATTGAAAATAAGTTTGGCGACAAAAGGATTTATCGTCATGTTCGAGATATTACTATTCCAATGGATCAATGGTTCAATGTTGTAGTTCATTTCAAGTTTAGTCCAGATACTGATGGTTTGATTGAACTTTGGCAAGATGGAGTACAATTGATTTCTGCTAACGGAGTCAATCTTCCATTAATCAATTCGATACAGAATTCTCTCGAAATTGGCATAAGCGCTACCGAGTCCAAATCCACTGTATTTGTTGATAATGTAAAATTAGATCACCAAGAATTTTAATTGCCTTACGACATTATCTTTACATTATATTAGCAATTGTTTTAATATTAAAAATATAAATTCTGCTCATGGGACCACTTTGGGGAATAGATCTAGGAGGTACAAAAATCGAAGGAGTAATTCTAGAAGAAAGAGACCATCCAAAAGTATTGAAACGTCTTCGAATCCCTACTGAATCCAGTCTTGGATATGACCATATCATAGAGCAAATAGTAAGGCTTGTTGAGGTATTGACTATAGATGCTGGTATAAAACCAGGGAAAATTGGAATTGGATCACCAGGTACCCTTGATCCATCATCCCAACTGATGAAAAATAGCAATACCGTATGCATGAATGGCATGCCTTTCAAAAGAGATTTAGAAATAGCACTTGGAATTCCAGTAACTTTAGCCAATGATGCGAATTGTTTTGCTATGGCTGAAACACACTTAGGTGCAGCTTCAGATATGAATAATCCACAAGTAGTTTTTGGTGTTATTATGGGCACTGGAGTCGGCGGAGGATTGGTTGTAAATGGTGAAGTAATTAGTGGAAAACAAGGAATTGCTGGTGAGTGGGGACACATTTTCCTTAATAAAGAAGGTGGTGATTGTTACTGCGGTAAAGTAGGCTGCGTGGAGACTATTATCTCTGGACCATCTACAGAAAGATACTATGAAAACTTAGTTGGTCAACGATTACCGCTTCCTACAATTATCGAGCGACATCAGAATGGTGACGACGATATTGCCACCAAGACGATCAATAGACTGCTAAAATATTTTGGTATTGGAATGGCTCAAGTCATTAATATTCTTGACCCAGATGTAATTGTATTGGGGGGTGGTTTAGGGAAAATTGATTTGTTGTATAGCGATGGCGTTTGGGAAGTAGAAAAGCACGTTTTCAACGACACTTTAGGAACTACATTTGTGAGACCAAAGTTAGGTGACAGCGCGGGTGTCTTTGGCGCTGCTTTATTGTAGAAAGTTGAAATTTGTTGAAAAAGTAGCGAAGCCTGTTTGTTGAAGTTAGTTGAAATTTGTGTTTGAAAAGTCGTGCTTTATAAAACGCAAGTGCTCAGTGTTCCGCAATAATATTACTTATCCGATTTAAAAAACAAACTACGTCTGGTAACCAGCTTTCAAACAAAAGAATAAAAATCATCGATTTTTACACCTTTAAAGAAACTTCAATAAAAAACATTAAGCTATCGCTTCAAAGATCTGCTCCGCATGAGTCTTTGTCTTCACTTTTGTAAATACATGTTCGATTACTCCTTTCTCGTCAATTAAAAACGTGGTACGATAGACACCGTCGAACTCTTTACCCATGAATTTTTTAAGACCCCAGCACTTAAATGCTTTAATTATAGATTTGTCTTCATCTGCCAAAAGTGGAAACGGAAAATCAAATTTCTTGATAAAATTCTGATGCTTTTTCGGACTATCCGGGCTAACACCTAATAGTTCAAATCCCGCTTTGCTTAATTCTTTGAAATGATCTCTCAAGTTACATGCTGCAGCAGTACAACCTGGCGTATTGTCTTTTGGATAAAAAAATAGGATTAACTTTTTTCCTTTATAGTCACCTAATTTGATAGGTGCTCCA
The DNA here is from genome assembly GCA_937928045.1 of uncultured Saprospiraceae bacterium. Taxonomy (GTDB): domain Bacteria; phylum Bacteroidota; class Bacteroidia; order Chitinophagales; family Saprospiraceae; genus JABDJM01. The sequence continues at coordinate 54,695 of CALFWO010000057.1, forward strand.
TCTTGATCTATTCCTGAAAATTTCGGGGCTTTATCCCCTGCAACTAATGTGGTCATTCTACTTGTTGATTATGTTAATGAATGAACATTCAGAACTGCGGAAGGTTTAGGTTTAATTGAAAATTTAATTCATTGAAGTTGGTTAAAAAAGCTGCCTACAAAATCGTTCGGCTCGTTGAAATTAGTTGAATTTTGTGTTTGAAAAGGCTAGCTTTTCAAATGGTGGTTCGCAGGGTTCGGAAATAATTTTGCAAAAAGTAAGAGTTGACCAATTGAGTCAAAGAATAAAAAAAAAGATTTTTACAAATTTCAACCCCAATCAATTCTTTGGCATGGCTTGAAATATCGCTACAAACATCATCCCCACCTTCATTGATAACGTCACTTCTTCATTCAATTCATCAATAATTACCCAATCTCTCGGATCATGCTCATACTGGGAGTAAATTTTAAAGCCACCTTTCTTGGTATCCCTTAATTCCCATTCGAATGGATTGCTGCCCCATTTCGTTTTGAATGTTAATGAAATATCGTCATTGGTTACGCGCCATTGAGAAAGATCATTCATCCAGAGCTGCTTAATGAGGGCTACCTCGTTGCCTACTCTAACTTCCCATTGCTGAACTCCGGTAGGAAATTTTAATCTAATCGAACCATGCTCCTCTCCAATGGTAAAATCCCACTCTGTCAAATCATTTTTAAAAGCCCATCTCATATTCAGGCTACCATCTACCTCTTCATCCAATGTTTGGATTTCCCATTCTTGAAAAGCATCATCCCATTTGCTGACAACGGCATAAAGCGTATGATTCTGAGCATGCAAGCTCAAAAAACTAATAAATAGGAACCAGCAGGTTAGTTTGAATTTCACAGCAATATAATGACGTGATGGCTAGATATATTGTACAAATGCTTCGTGGCCAATTGCTGGCACACGAAGCATTTAAATAAAGATAACTTTAGTTGGTTATCTAGAATGGAAGGTCTTCCATGTCAGCAGAAAGTGGCTCATCAGTTGCAGCTGGGAATCCACCGCCAGCTGGAGCAGTAGGTTGTGCAGCGCCAACGGCATCTACTTTCCATGCGTCAAGGTTAGTGAAGTACAAAGTCTTACCATCTTTGTTGTACTCCCTTCCTCTAAGGTTAAAAGTTACTTTCAACTGATCTCCTTCATTGTGATTATCCAACTTTCCACAGTTTGCTTGTGTCAATTGGAATTTAATCACCTGTGGGTAAGCGCCATCTTCGATTTCCAAAACGAATTCTCTCTTTTGGAATTTATCAGTGACTTGCTGAGTGTCAAATTTCTTGTGCAATTTACCTGCGACCTCGAATGCCATGGTTGTATCTTTTATATGGTTTGAATTAATAAGCTTTTGCAAAGATAACCCGTTGTTTGGAAGGTTTACCAGAAAATACACATTTTCCAGCTTCTTCTTTTCCATCCAAAGGAATACATCGGATCGTTGCCTTTGTCAGTTCTTTGATTTTCAATTCTGTCTCAGAAGTTCCATCCCAATGCGCATAAATGAACCCTCCTTTTTCTTCCAACACTTTCTTGAAAGTATCCATATCATCCACCTCAAAGCTATTTGCTTCTCGGTGTTTTAATGCTTTCAAGAAAAGATTATCTTGAATCTCAGTTAGAAGATTTTCAACAAAATCAACGGCGCCGTCAAGTGCAACTGATTCTTTTTCCTTTGTATCTCTTCTCGCTACTTCTACTACTCCCTTTTCCAAATCCCTTTTCCCAATTCCAATTCTTACCGGAATTCCGCGCATCTCGTATTCTGCAAATTTAAATCCTGGACGCTTCTTAGTATCTTGATCATAAATTACACGAATACCTTTTCCCTTCAATTCAGCAATAAGTTTTTCTGCTACTTCATCGATTTCTGGACCCGGCTTTGGTATTGGAACGATAACCACTTGCTGAGGAGCCAACTTTGGAGGCAGCACCAAACCATCGTCATCTGAATGCGTCATAATTAGACCTCCAATTAATCTTGTAGATACTCCCCATGATGTCGCCCAAACATGTTGCTGCTTTTGATTTGCATCCAAGTATGTAACGTCAAACGCCTTAGCAAAATTTTGTCCCAAGAAATGAGAGGTACCTGCTTGTAATGCTTTAGTATCTTGCATCATAGCTTCTATAGTATAAGTATCTTCAGCTCCCGCGAATCTTTCGTTAGCAGTTTTCACACCTTTAATCACAGGCATGGCCATCCATTCCTCCGCAAATTGCGCATAGATGTCTAACATCTGTCTAGACTCTGCTACTGCTTCTTCGCTAGTGGCATGAGCGGTATGACCTTCTTGCCATAGGAATTCTGCTGTACGTAAAAACATACGTGTTCGCATTTCCCAGCGCATCACATTTGCCCATTGATTGACTAATAATGGCAAATCTCTATACGATGAAATCCAATCTCGATAGGTATTCCAAATAATCGTTTCAGAAGTCGGGCGAATGATCAGCTCTTCCTCCAATTTTGCAGAAGGGTCTACAACAACACCATTACCGTCAGGATCATTCATTAATCTGTGGTGAGTCACCACTGCACACTCTTTAGCAAATCCTTCGACATGCTCTGCTTCTTTGGATAAAAAACTTTTGGGGATCAGCAAAGGAAAGTAGGCATTAACATGTCCGGTGTCTTTAAACATTTTGTCTAATTGATCGCGCATATTTTCCCAAAGAGCAAAACCATGCGGCTTGATCACCATACAACCTCGAACAGCTGAATTAGATGCCAATCCAGCCTTTTTTACGATATCATTATACCATTGAGAATAGTCTTCGCTCCGATCTGTAATTTCCTTTCCCATAATGTCTTTCAGTGCTTAAAAAATGAAGCCGCAAAGGTAGTGAAAAAAGAAGTCCCTCGTTGGAGAAACGAAGTTTGCACAATCATTTAGAACTAAGTCCTATGATACGAATAGGAAGCTCGTTTTATTTGAAATTTGAATTCAACCGAATGGCAGTATAACTTATGCAATGCAATTCTAAAATTTTATGACTTTTTATGTTTAAATAGTATAGATTTAGAGAATTAAATTTTGAATCCCCCTGCTATAGTCCTTATAAATATTTTTTACATTCCGGTTTAAGAAGGTTTCGTCGATAAAAAATCACATTTGGTCCATGGTTTGCTCCTATAACAGTGATTTTCAGTGACTAACGAAAGAATAATTCGTCATAAGAGTGTGTTTATTACTGAATTTTAACACTTTTAACAGTACTCAAGAAGACTTTATTAAGATGTTAACAGAAAAACACTCCTAAAAACCATAACTTGTACCTGTAACTTGTAAGAGAGTCACTGGAATTACATTCATCCAACTTTTAATTATGAAATTGAAATCATTCACCGCCATCTTCGCTCTTTTTGTAGCGTTATTATTCTCAGGCACTGCTCTGGCGCAGTACGACGACATCTATTATAATCCAGATGACGCCGACACTGAATCTTCATCTTCTACTTATTACGAGGAAGAATACTCGGATGACGACTATTCTTACGAAGAAGAAAGCTATGATGATGATAGTTATGACTATCAGTATAGCTCTAGAATTAGAAGATTTCACCGTCCTTATAGAGGATTCAACTATTATGATCCATGCTATGCAGATGCATTCTTTTATGATCCTTTCTATGGCTACGGTACTAACATCTATGTAGGTTACCGTCCTTTTAGAAGAACTAATGTTTTCTACAACCCTTGGATCAATCCATGGAACACTTGGAATAGAGGTCCACGTTTCTCTAGATGGAACAACTGGAATAACTTCTATCCAGGATACAATGGATGGAACAACTACAACTACTATTCTTATAACAATTTCTACAATTCTCCTTATGGAGGAGTATATGGTGGAAATTATGGAAATGTATACTGCCCTCCGGGAGGATTCGGCAATACTTATAACAACTACAACAATTACTCGAACTACAGTAACAACAGTGGAAACTATTATGGTCCAAGAAGAGGATCAAACACTGGTTCCACTCCAACAAGGACTACTGTAAGAAACACGGCCAATACGGCAACGGGTTCGGGAACAAGAACGGGAATCGATGGTGGCACTACCACAAGACCTTCCTTAGGAACTAGAAATGGAAGTGTTAGACCTAATACGTCTACCAGACCATCTACTAGACCAAGTTCTACAACTAGAACAGAACGTCCGTCTACGAGACCGAGTACAAGACCGCAGACAACGCGTCCTATTACAAGGCCTTCAACTAGACCAAATACAAGCCGTCCTAGTACTAGACCTAGCAGCACAAACAGACCAAAGGCAACGCGTCCTTCTACTAGACCTAGCTCAAGGCCTTCAACTAGACCGAGTACAAGACCTTCCTCTAGACCAAGTACTCGTCCAAGCACAAGAAGACCTTCTACTAGACCTAGCTCTCGTCCAAGTACGAGACCGAGTACTACGAGAAGCAGTTCTAGATCTTCATACAATAGACCTTCTACAAGTAGATCTTCTAGTGTAAGACGAAGCAGCTCAAGCAGAAGCAGCAGCAGACCTTCAGTATCAAGATCTTCTTCTTCAAGAAGCTCGTCTGCAAGATCTTCATCTAGAGGTTCTTCCTCAAGAAGAGGAGGAATGAACTAGAGATAAATAAAGTTGGAAAAAGAGGATAATCTTATCGGTTATCCTCTTTTTTTTGTCCAGACCAAACCTATATTTTTATTACTGATTGCTGCTTTGAGGATTTAAAATCGAATAAAACATACTTATATTCACATATAGAAAACATCACTTTACCCAAGTAATATGAAATACTTCCTTTTACCACTACTCATCTTTGCTGCTTCAAATATTAATGGTCAAACGATTGATGACGCTCTTAGATATAGTGTTTTAAACCATGGTGGTTCTGCCAGAACTATTGGAATTGGAGGAGCAATTGGAGCTTTAGGTGCTGATTTTGCAAGTTTAAGTATAAACCCTGGAGGTCTTGGAAATTATAGGAAATCAGAATTTGTCTTTACGCCTTTTCTAAATATTAATACTGCGAATGGAACTGTGGGAACTAGTGCTAAAGTGTCAGATGCACGCACAAAGTTTGGTTTTCAAAATGTAGGATTCATATTTCATCGTAAACCTAGAAATGAAAAGTGGACAACTTTCAATGTTGGAATTGGATTCAACCAACGAGTAAATTACAATCAACAATTTTCATTTGAAGGAAAATCAATTGGTTCTATTGCAGACAGATGGTTGGCACTTGCATATGATGGAGCTGTTCCAATTTTCGCAGACAACTTAGATGATTTTGAAGCAGGATTGGCATACGAAACTGGAGCTATTTATGATCCCAATTCCGCAGATGGGCTTCTTGAATACACAAATGATTTTTTCGATTCCCCCGAAGTTTCCAAAAAGCAAACTATTGAAAACAAAGGAAGTATCAATGAACTCCTTTTCTCCTTAGGATGGAATTACAATAATCGTGTTTCATTTGGTATAACAGCTGGAATACCACTTCTCAATTTTACCCAACAAAAAATTTATGAAGAGATCGATGATGGGGAAGGAAGAGATGGGGACATTCCTGGTTTCAACAGCCTTCGATTTGTAGAAAATTTAACTACCTCAGGAGTTGGATTAACCCTAAAAGCAGGAGTTACTGTGAGAGTCAGTCAGTCATTGCGTCTTGGCCTTGCTGCGCATTCCCCAACTAATATTCGTCCTTCGGATTCCTTTTATAACCTGCTTACCTTCAGCTATAACGATAGCAATGGAATTCCAATTAACCCAAGCCAACCTACCTCCTCTAGAAATGGAGTATTCGAATATGGTCTTAGAACACCATTGAGGGTATTGGGGAGTGTAGCTTACATTATCAAAAGAAAAGGTTTCATCTCTGGAGAGTTAGAATTTCTCGATTACAGTCAAAATATTTTTGACTTGACCATTAATGATAGTTCTCCAGCCACAGAGGATTATGAACGATTGCTCAACAATAATATTAACGAAGATTTAGGAGTGGCATTAAATATCCGTTTAGGAGGAGAATATGTCCTAGGAAATACCCAATTACGTGGAGGATTAGGCCTTATTGGTAACCCATATCAAACGGCTTCGAGCATTAATATCAACTATTCATTAGGCTTTGGGTATCGTTCTGAAGGCTATTATCTTGATCTGGCATACAGATTGTTCTCATATACACAGGACTATAGTCCATATAATCTAATTGATGACAACCTAGAAACTCAAGTTGATGTAAGAGGTAATAGTCATCAAATCGTGACCACTATTGGTTTTCGATTCTAGTTTAGATCTAATTTTGTGTCTAGTATGAGGAGAAAAATAAATCTACTCATTGTTCTTTTATTTGTTGGTTTGCATTTGCAAGCCCAGCTAGATAGTATGCCATCCTGGGGTACTCACTACCCTGCAGTCGCTGAGCGACAAATCGTCGAAACGAAATGGAAATATACATATGCTCTGCATCTGGAATCCAATACCATAATACATCAAGCAGAAGCAGCCTATGAATACTTTCTCCATTTTCGATATGACTACCGATTTGAGCAATACCTAAATGGTACGATGTCTAGAGGTCCGTGGTCTTTAGATGGAAGCATGCTTAGCTATCAATTCAAAAAAATTGAACAATTTGAAATCGCCAATATAGATAAACAAACACTTGTATTGGAATTCAAACAACCCAACGCAAAAGGTACCTATCAATATCATTTTATAAAAGTAGAAAGCAAGGATGCTCCTTTTGTAAAAGCAGCCAATGAGTTACCTGATGTAATCGTTGAAAGAATGAATCCTGCTGAGCGGAGGCGAAGGTTAGCAGCCAGAAGAAAAAAGAAAAGAAAGAAGAAATCCAAAGTTGAAGACAAGGAATATATTAGCATCGAACTTATTGGTGGAGGTTTTTATGGCGGTGTGGATCCTGTACTTAGAGATTATATTCATATCAAGAGTAGCGGAAGACTTGTCAAAGAATTCAAAAGTGCCGAAAAAGGATTGATCGTTACAAAGAAGAATATACCGCGAACGGAGCTAGAAGACTTTGCTGATTATATCTTAGCTAAAGATTTTTTCAACATGGAACGCATTTATGATTGCGAAGCTAGATTTTGTCAAAAAAGAAAACAGCAAAAACCCTCTCCCGTTCCATTACGTCTAGCAGTAGCATACGGAGATAAGAAAAAAGTAATCACAATTGCCATCTGGGGCAAGGACAAAAACAATATACGATATGTTGAATATCCAGCGGCCTTAGATTATATCATTGAAGCCATTCAGAAAATGGCCCACAGAATAGAAAGTAAAAGGTAAGATAGGCTTAGACATTTGGTTTTAATCCAATTCCGTAATTTCACCGATAGAAATTATACTATTCATGGGTACAGATCGCGTTTATTATCAACTACAAGAGGACATTAAGCCATTTAAGTCAATGTTAGGTAAGGCTACAACAACAATCCTAGACGAAGATGTATCAAAATATCCAATTATTGTAGCGGCTCGTGAAGCTATCCAACTAGGTATACCCTTAATCGAGCAGTCGGCACCCAATGTAAATCTTCATGCTTCTACATTGGAAGAATTCGCCACCAAAGGCCTTATCGAAGCAGCAAGAATTGATCGATTTCGTGAAGTATATAAAGATCCAACTGCATTTTTGTGCGTTTTTTTAATTGCTCCTCCAGATGGAACATTTGTATTTATACCACGTTAACAATACAACTCCATACAACTTTATATTTTTTGGTCTTTTTTTTGCAATGCTTCAGGTATCCACCCCGGCAAATGCAAGGATTCAATTGAACACCCCGTTAGCTGCTGGTTAACAGAAAATTAAATGATTTGAAGGATTTATCTAGCAACACCTCTGATGTAAATATTTCGGCTAATTTTGATGGCCAGACATCTATGGAAGCAAACGCAAATAATCAAGTTCAGGTCTCCAATAAAATTCTTCTTATTGAAGATAATCCAGGAGATGCCCGATTAGTAGAACTGCTACTAATGGATACAGACCTTAGTGAATGTGAAATCACCAATGCTGTTAGTTTGGCAGAAGGTATGGGACATTTAGAAAAGGGCACAGATTATATCGCCATTCTACTAGACCTTACTTTACCAGATAGCCGTGGGTTTGAAACTTTAGAGCAATTAATCTCTAAATATCCAGACAACAATGTCATAGTACTTACTGGTCTTTCTGATAAAAGTTTAGGCGTAAATGCGGTGAAAGCTGGAGCTCAAGACTTCTTGGTCAAGGGAGCATTTGAAGCGGAACAACTCGCAAAGACATTACGGTATTCTATTGAGAGAAGATCTGCGCTTAAGCGATTGGAAGAAACTCAAAGAATTGCTAGTATTGGAAACTGGGAATTCGATATCAGTTCAGGGGAAGTTTCGGCCAGCTCTGAAGTGTTTAGACTATTTGGTCTAAAGCCTAGAAAAGTTATTAAGCTTGAAGAAGTATTGCAAGATCCAGCTCATCCTTTTCATCAATTTACAAAATGGCATGAAATAGCTCGGGCTACAGGAATCTTCAAAGAAGATGTTCAAATAAAAAAATTAGATGGAACAAAGCGGTACGCTTTTATTCAATGTAAATTGAAAAGACCATCTCAAAATGAATACCACATCCATGGAATTATACAGGATGTAACGGAAGCAAAACAAGCAGAAGAAATGCGTAAAGCAAGAGATGTTGCTGAACGTTCTGCAAAAATGAAAGAATCATTCATTGCTAGTATCTCGCACGAAATGAGAACTCCGATGAATGCCATTCTTGGTATGAGTAATCTCGTAATTCAAACAGAATTAAGTCCAGAGCAATTTAAATACATCCATTCTATTCAGCAGTCTTCTGAAATCTTATTGGGAATCATCAATGATATTTTAGAAATCTCTACGCTCGAAAATGGGAAAATTATTTTCGACAACAAGCCTTTCGACATTAAAACATTGATTGACAACTTAATGGATGTCATGCAATACAAGGCTACAGAAAAGCAACTAGAATTTAAATTTGACATTGGAGATGGCGTCCCTAAAACACTTTTAGGAGACAAGCTTAGATTAAACCAAGTGTTGTACAATCTAGTAGGAAACGCAGTTAAATTTACTGATTCTGGGCACGTTTATATCAGAATTTCTAACGTTGGAACTTCCAATGGTGTCAGTAAATTGAGATTTGAAGTTGAGGATACTGGAATCGGAATACCTGAAGATAAATTAAACGATGTATTCGGGACATTTACTCGAATCAGAACAAAAGATAGAATATTTGAAGGTACCGGATTAGGACTTTCTATTGCAAAAAATATTATCTACCAAAGAAACGGAAATATTGGCGTAACAAGTGAATTAGGAAAAGGATCTGTATTCTTTTTTGAATTAGACTTTGAACATAGTGATGCTGTTGTTGAAACCAATACTCCGATGATTAATGACACCGAGGAACTAAACTTGGACCGTCCATTGAAGTTACTTTTGGTGGAGGATCATAAAATGAATCAGTTGGTGGCTAGAAAGACACTAGAGAAAAAATATGAAGGTGTCAATATTACCATTGCTGACAATGGACAAATCGGAGTTGACATTTTAAAAGAAGACGACTTCGATATTGTTTTAATGGATATTCAAATGCCGGTAATGGATGGCTACGAAGCTGTCTCTTATGTTCGGAAGAATATGCCAGAGAAAAACAATTTGCCGATCCTAGCGATGACGGCACATGCGCATATCTCTAAGGATGAAAAATTCAAAGAGTATGGCTTTAATGACTTTGTACTAAAACCATTTGAACCCAAACAATTATTTTCAAAAATCGCAAGTTATGTCAATGCAAACAACTGAAAAAATGAATATGGTATTTGAATATATCAATCTAGATTATCTGGACATGATGGCCGATGGCGATAACGAGATGAAAAAAGTTATGCTTGGAATGCTTTTCGAAGAAATGCCGTTAGAGTTAGAAAAAATGCAACAGCTTTGCAACGATTCTAAATGGCAAGAATTAAGCGGGGCCTGCCATAAAATGAAATCTACATTGTCTTTTGTCGGAAACGACACAATGACAAATACCAATAAAACATTAGAAATTATGTCTCAAGAAGAGACAGAAACAGAATCATTTCCAGCCATGATCAATACATTGATGGAAATGTGGCCAAAGGTGAAAGTCGAACTTCAAGGAGTACATGATGGACTTTAAAATTGAGTATAGTAGAAATACTTATCTTTGTCAATCTAATTTAATGATTGACAACATCTCCTATGAAAATTTTAGTCTGCGAAAAGGAAGACGTCTTATTGACAGCCTTGGAATTCAGAATGAATAAGCATCAATTTAAAACGCTTAGAGCTCACAATGCGGAAGAAGCTCTAGATATATTGCATGCAGATCAACCAGATTTCTTGGTTACAGACGCAAAAGCCGGTTCGATGAGCGGATTGGAATTGATTAAAAAAGCGCGCAAAGCACGTCCAGATCTTCCGATCATTTTAATCTCTCCAATGGATAATCCTGATGACATCTTGGCTGCGTTTGAAGCAGGAGCAAGAGACTTCATCACAAAACCATTCAATCCTGCCGAACTCGTACTTCGCATTCGCAAGGTATTTCAAGAGATTGAAGTCGGATAATTCACTTTCGACAAGGTATTTTCTTCTTTTTGGTAACCTTTTTGCCTTAACTACATAAGACAATAAAGCAACTTAGTCTGTGCAATTAAACTAAGCATTAAAGAACATCCCGATGAAAGGAATAATTCTAGCTGGGGGCCTAGGCACCCGTTTGTATCCATTAACAATGGCAGTTTCTAAGCAGCTTATGCCTGTTTATGATAAGCCCATGATCTATTATCCACTTTCGACGCTTATGAGCGCTGGAATCAAGGATATATTGATCATATCTACTCCTCATGATTTGCCTCACTTTGAGAAATTATTGGGTGATGGATCGGAAATCGGATGTAATTTCTCTTATGTGCCGCAGTACGAACCCAATGGTTTGGCCCAGGCATTTGTCCTTGGAGAACAATTTATCAATGGAGATCCTGCAGCACTTATCTTAGGAGATAACATTTTTTACGGAGCAGGGCTAAAAGAATTATTACAAAACAGCTTTGACCCTAAAGGTGGTGTCGTTTTCGCCTACCAAGTAGCAGATCCTGAACGTTACGGAGTAGTTGAATTTGATAACAACTTCAAGGCTTTGTCCATTGAAGAAAAACCAGCCCAGCCAAAATCAAACTACGCTGTTCCTGGTCTGTATTTCTATGACAACAATGTGGTTGATATCTGTAAGAACCTAAAGCCCAGTGCTCGAGGGGAATACGAAATCACTGATGTCAACAGGATCTATCTTGAAGCCGGAAATCTTCAAGTTGGTGTTTTGGGTCGTGGTGTAGCTTGGTTAGATACTGGAACCCACAAATCCTTGATGCAAGCAGGTCAATTCATCGAAGTAATTGAAGATCGTCAAGGTCTAAAAATTGGATGTATTGAAGAGATTGCCCACGAAATGGGATTCATCGATGATGCTCAACTAGAAAAATTAGGACAAAAGTACATCAAGAGTGGATATGGGGAATACCTGTTGAATCTGTTGAAAAAGTAGTCCCTCTCTTCCATAAAGTCATTTCAAATTAATTATCATTGTAGCAAACATGCATACAAAAGCCATGCTTTGGTGTGCTTCTATTTGCTATGGCGGGTTTTCGCGACAAAATAATTCTTGGACTTAGTAATACGATTGGTATCATTCCACATCCGTTTTTCAGATGGCTTTCTGGTCAACGAATGATTTTACCATTTTACCACAGTATTTCGAATCGCCCACTTCCACATATACAACATTTGTACGAAGTAAAAAATGAAGCTTCATTTATTCGTGATTTAGACTTCTTGCTTAAGCATTACGAAGCAATAGATTTAGAAAAATTTAGCAATTCAATTAAGCTGTCCAATTCAAATGACAAACCTTCTTTTTTATTAACATTTGATGATGGATTAAAAGAATTTCATGACATCATAGCTCCAATACTTTTCAAAAAAGGAATTCCTGCTATTTGCTTTTTGAACAGTGACTTTATAGACAACAAAGATTTATTTTTTCGGTATAAAGCCAGCTTGTTAATTGATCACTTGAAAAAATATCCTAAGCTCCGATCACAATCAGGTTTTTTTCCCAACAACCCTAAAAATATATTTTCTGAAATACTCTCAGTTAAATACGATCAAAAAACAAAATTGGACGACTTGGCCAAGGTTCTCCAATTTGATTTCAATGAATATTTATCAATTCAAAAACCTTATATGACGTCAGATCAAATCGGTTCATTAATCAAAAAAGGATTTGACTTTGGCGCTCACAGTATTGATCATCCGGAGTATCAACTTATTGAATTAACAGAACAAATTCGCCAAACAACGGAGAGTGTTACAACTATTCAAAAAAAATTCAACTTAAAGCAAAAAACATTTTCATTTCCTTTTACAGATTACAAAGTGACTAAATCATATTTTAATCAAATCAATGAAAAAAAGGTGGTTGATTTTAGCTTTGGTTGTGCAGGTCAAAAAGAGGATGAAGTATCAAATCACTTCCAACGCATTCCTTTTGAAATGAAAAACTTGTCAGCACAGCAAATATTAAATGGGGAATTCCTCTATTATCTCCTAAAAATTCCTTTTGGTAAAAATAAAATCAATAGAAATGATTGATATTAAGGCATTGAACAAAAAGGACTTACTGAAGCTCATCGATGATGAAAATTTTGGAGCAGGAAAATACATTCCGATTTCTCGACATCGTGCGAGGGCGCAGGCAATAAATCCACGTGCAGATGAGGATGACATTCTTCTTTTAATCGCCGTAGAAAAAGACACGATGCTTGGTTACCTGGGCATACTTCCTGACCTTCTTTTTTCCAACGGTAAAAAGCAAAAGGTGGGATGGTTCAGTTGCCTTTGGGTATCTCCAGAAGCTCGAGGGAAAAGCTTAAGTTCGATATTAATAAAACAAGCCTTACGGCACTGGAACAACAAGATTCTCTCTGCCGATTACGTGCCCTTTACTAAAAAAATATACGATAAAACTAAAGCATTTAGTGACCAACCATATACTAAAACTGGCTTAAGGTTGTATTTAAGATCTGACCTCTATAGCTTACTTCCACCAAAAGCTAATTTTTTCAAGCAGATAAAATTGATATTAAAAATTAAGGACGCATTCTTCAATACATTCTTAGATTTAAAATTGAACCTATACAAAAACAACATTGGTCAATATGTTGTCGAAGAAGTTCATAATTTAAATACTGAACTCAAAGAATTTATTGTCCAATCTAATCCGTCAGTTGGATTTAATAGATCCCTTAAAGACCTTGATTGGATTCTAAAGAATCCTTGGATCATTGATAGTAAACAAGATGATGGTTTAAGTAAAAAATATCATTTTTCATCTGTCGCAAATGACTTTCAATACAAACCGGTAAGCGTCAAAAACAAGAAAGGAAGATTACTTGCAATACTAATTTTTGCAGAGAGAGATCAACAGCTAAAGTTACCTTACCTTTTTCATCGAGACAACATTGATGCCGTAGCTGATGTGGTAAATCACTTACTGGTTGAATGGAAGATAAAGACTTTCACATGTTTCCATCCTTTGCTTTGCGAAGCGCTCAAGGGTAAGTCATCTCCCTCGATTCACAAGAAAACGCAAACAAGATCCTATATGGTGTCATCTGATTTAGAATCAATAATTTTCGATGATAAAACCTTTGTTCAAGATGGCGATGGAGATTGTTGTTTTACATAGATTTCACTAGTTTTGGCCATGCGAAAATTACGACGGCTGTTACTTCGATTTTTGGGGCTCATCTTACTTGGAATATTGATTGTGTTGGTCTACAATACTTTGACTTTTAATTCCAAACAATCTGAAGTCGAAGCATTTAACCCGCCGCCAATCCCACCCAATGCCGTTAGTCATTTACAATCGGCTATTAGAATACCTACCATCTCTGAAGCCGGAAAAGTTGACAGCAGTGTATTTTTTCAATTCAATAAATTTCTACAAAGTACTTTTCCATTGGTAGATTCTCTTTTGGAACATCATACCATCAATGACTTTTCACACATTTATCACTGGAAAGGAAAAGATGAATCATTGGAACCAATATTGTTGATTGCTCACTTAGACGTAGTGCCCGTTGAATCCTCTAGCGAAAAAGAATGGAAACAATCGCCCTTCGGTGGAGTTCTTGCGGATGGATACATCTGGGGCAGAGGAGCACTTGATGACAAACTCAATGTCGTAGGTTTAATGGAATCTGCAGAATTACTTTTGGAGCAACAATATCGTCCTACCAGATCAATATATTTTGCCTTTGGTCACGATGAAGAAGTAAGTGGAAAAAATGGGGCGATGGCCATGGCTGATTATTTTCAATCCAAAAACATCAACTTCAGTTACGTCATCGATGAAGGGTCTGTTGTAGTTGAAAAAGCGCTGAAAGGATTAGAGGCTCCAGCGGCTTTGATTGGTATTTCAGAAAAAGGATATGTTAGTCTAGATTTAAAAGTAAATCTTGAACAAGGTGGTCATTCTTCAATGCCTCCAAAAACAACAGCCATCGGATTATTGAGTCAAGCTATTTCTAAATTAGATGAAAATCCTTTCCCTGCAAAAGTAGATGGTCCAGTTGGAACAATGCTAAATTTTATTGGCCCTGAAATGGAATTTCCTTACAAAACTATATTTGCGAATCGCTGGTTATTTAGCGGTATTTTAGAAAATCAATTGGCCAATGCTACTGCTAGCAACGCCTTAATTAGAACGACAACTGCACCCACGATCTTGGAAGCTGGAGTGAAAGACAACGTATTGCCTTCAGAAGCCACAGCCACCATTAATTTTAGAATTATTCCTGGCGAAACCCCAGAGTCTGTTTTAGATTATGTTAAAACATTAATCGATGATGAACGTGTTGGAGTAATTTTTAATAATCCCAACTTTAAACAAGCTCCTGGAAAATTATCACCTACAGAAGGTTTTGGATTCAATGTATTATCAAATACCATTCGAGAGATTTTTCCAGAAACTGTTGTTGCCCCAAGTTTAGTTATTGCCGCTACGGATGCCAGACATTATGAAGCATGCTCTGATGCCATCTATCGATTTATGCCGGTAAGTTTGAAAAAAGAAGAGCTAGGAATGATTCATGGAATTAATGAAAAAATAGCTGTAAGCAGTTATGAAAAATTAATTCAGTTTTATATTCGCTTATTGCAAAATAGTACGAGATAAGATTTACTTATTTTCTCAAATTGATGTTTGTATTAGTATCATTTTGAATTAGAATTATCCTTTACATTTTTGTCGATGTAGCTAAAAGAAAGCTGGATGGCATAATTGTCAGAATCCTTTAGGCAAATCGATAAAGTGTAAACTTCAATACATTCTTCAAATAATTAAATTAATTATTTGAAGAATGTATCAATTATCCTTATTTTTCAAAAAAATTGAGTCTATGGCTAGGAATATGTCACTTAATTCTATTTGTGTATTATCAGTACTAGTACAGGAGGATAGATATGGTCTAGAAATTATTGATAAAGTGAAGGAGAATTCTAACATCAAAATTTTGTTGGGAAGCTTGTATAATATTCTAAGTAAGCTTGAAAGAGATGGATTGCTTACTAGCTATTGGGGTGAAGAAACAGCTGATAGGGGTGGAAATAGAAGAAGATATTATAGGATAACGAAGAATGGAGAGTCCGTACTTAATGAAGTTCAATATGGGTTAAACAATATGTGGAAAATGGCTTAGGCTAATCAAATTAATGTCTTATGAAGGTTTTAATACATCTTATTCGAAAATTTAGAATGAAGTTGTCCATGTTCCGTGAAAATTGGGAAAGGTGGTTAATTATAGGTCAATCGATTGCAGTACTTTTTCTTTTAACACTTTTTTTACTTGGTATTTCAGCTTTTGAAGATGGTTCAATTGGACAATTAGATCTTAATCCTAATTATTTGGTAATAATTTTAGTTCCGCTAATTATTCTTTCTCCGTTAATAGGTTATTTGATATTTAATTTAGGAACATATTTGATAGAGACTCTTTTGTTCAAAGTTGAGTCTGTTCTGATCTATTTTGGAACCAATAATTTTGGAAATATTAATTTCTACAAATATTTTTTGCCTAATCGATTTAGAGAAGAAGTAGAAGGTGATATAAAAGAAACAATTAAAAGAATGTATAGAAGTGGTTGCTCAAAGACACATGTGAAAATTGTAGTTACTTTCCAGCTTATATTAGTTGCGTTAAGTCTTTTTAGAATTAAAGTTGCAGATTGGCGAAGTGGGGAAAATGATGACATTAAACCTAATGTGAGATAAGAAAGTAAATATTTTGTTAAAAGAATCTAACAGGCAAAGAGAACGCTATAGTCGCTATCGCGCCTACATCGTCTTTCGCTAAGCGATAATGTACAAATTCTTAAATTGTGCAGAACTTTTAAATAGAACTCATGAAAAATTATAGCCTACTTTTTTTATCCTTATTCATTACATCGATAACCTTCGCTCAGATCACTAAGCCAGAAGTAACCGAAGTGTGGGAGCCTGAACCAAGAGTTGTAACACCTGGAAATGCAATTGGTGATGCACCTTCCGATGCTATTATTCTATTTGATGGAAAAAACTTGGACAACTTTGTTACTTGGGGAGATAAGCCTGCTACTTGGAAAGTCGAAGATGGAATGGTAACTGTTGTAAAAGATGCGGGATTTCTAATCTCTAAAGAACACTTTGATGACATTCAATTGCACTTAGAATTTAGAACACCCTCCGTGATTGATGGAGAAGGACAAGGACGAGGAAATAGTGGCGTTTTCTTCCAAGGAAAATATGAAGTTCAAATATTGGACTCTTATAAAAATCGAACTTATTCGAACGGACAGTGTGCGGCGATCTACAAACAATATCCACCGCTTGTCAATGCAAGCAAAGGGCCAGGAGAATGGCAGACCTATGATATCATCTTTAATTCCCCAGTTTTTAATAAAGATGGAATGCGCGTCAAGCCAGGCTATTTAACGGTCATCCATAACGGTGTTCTTGTGCAAAACAATGCCATGATTCTCGGAACAACTGAATATATCGGCATGCCGAAAAATGAAGCCCATGGTGCCGGACCAATCTGGATTCAAGATCACGGCAACCCAATGAGCTTTAGAAACATCTGGGTGAGAAAACTATAGTTTTTGTAGTTTTAATTTAACATTTTTTGTTGTTTGTTGTACCTTCACTTTTCTTTCCATTATGGAAAAGAAACTAATTCTCTATAAGAATTGGTCAACTTATTCCTTATCGAAAGGTTGTAATATAAATTTCTCGAACCAAGGTCTTCTGGCCATAGGTTTCATGAAAAATAAAAGGCAATAATGGCGAAGCGGAAAAGCCCAGCGGCTAAAAAAGCTCAGAATTTTATCGAGGTGATTGGTGCAAGAGAGCACAACTTAAAGAACTTCGATGTTTATATTCCGCGAAATCAGTTGGTCGTGGTTACCGGTCTCTCGGGCTCAGGGAAATCATCCTTAGCTTTCGACACCATCTATGCAGAAGGTCAGCGCAGATACATGGAGACATTCTCCGCCTACGCACGCCAATTCATTGGCTCCATGGAAAGACCAGATGTTGAACAAATTAATGGTCTTTCTCCTGTAATCTCCATCGAACAAAAAACAACTGGTCGCAATCCGAGGTCCACAGTTGGTACCATCACGGAGATTTACGATTTCATGAGATTGCTTTTCGCAAGAGCAGGTGAAGCTTACTCTTTCAATACTGGAAAAAAAATGGTCAAATACACCGAAGACCAAATGGTGGATCATATTTTTTCAACATTCAAAGGGAAAAAAATACTCCTACTTGCTCCACTTGTTCGTTCAAGGAAAGGACATTACCGGGAACTCTTCGACAATATCCGTAAACAAGGTTTTACTAAAGTTCGAGTGGATGGAGAAGTAGTAGACCTACTCCCGGACATGATGGTGGACCGATACAAAGTCCATGATATTGAAGTGGTGGTCGATCGCATTAAGATGAGCAAAGATCGGAAGGAGCGATTGCAATCGTCCCTCAGCATGGCGCTAAAAATGGGCGACGGATTATTGCAAGTCATGGATGTCGATACCAAAAATGTGATTCCATATTCCAAACACTTGATGGATGCAGACACGGGGCTCTCTTACGAAGAGCCTAGTCCAAATTCATTTTCTTTTAACTCTCCTTACGGAGCTTGCCAAACTTGTAATGGTTTAGGAAAGGTCAATGAGGTGGACATGGATAAGGTGATTCCGGATAAAAGCAAAACCATCAACCAAGTTGGAATTGTTCCATTCGGAGAAGTTAGAGACAATTGGACTTTCAAACAATTAAGAGCTGTTGCTAAAAAACACAAGTTTTCATTTGCGACTCCGATAAAAGATATTCCGAAAAAAGCTTTAGAGATTATCCTCAATGGAGGAGACGACAGCTATAATGTAAACTTGCCGCATAGCTCGCATGACTTTACCTACAACCTTGCTTACGAAGGATTGATCAGCATGCTGCGTCGTTGGTATCAAGAATCTACTTCTGAAAGAATCCGTCGTTGGTCAGAAGAATTTATGATGATCGCCACATGTCCGGATTGTAACGGATATCGATTGAAAAAAGAATCGTTGCACTTTAAGCTTAATGAAAAACACATCTCCGAATTGACCCACATGGGAATTAATGAGCTGGGAGATTGGATGAAAAACTTAGATAAAAAATTAAACAAGCGACAAAAAGCCATCGCTAAAGATGTGCTTAAAGAAATAAATTTAAGAATAGGTTTTTTATTACACGTTGGACTCGACTACTTGACCTTGGATCGTCCAGCGAGAACTTTATCCGGAGGAGAATCTCAACGAATTCGCCTTGCCACGCAAATTGGTTCGCAATTAACAGGAATCACTTACATCCTTGATGAGCCAAGTATAGGATTGCATCAAAGAGACAACCAGAAGTTAATCCAAGCATTAAGGGAATTGACTGACATAGGGAATACTGTGCTAGTGGTAGAACATGACAAAGACATTATGCTGGCCTCGGACTACCTGATAGACTTAGGTCCGGGAGCGGGAAAACATGGAGGTCATTTGGTAGGAGAAGGTACGCCAAAAGTTTTTCTAAAAAACAACTCCATCACTTCCAAGTATTTGAAGGACACCTTAAAGATTGAGACACCGAAGAAAAGAAGAAAAGGAACTGGCGAATATTTAGAATTAAAAGGCGCAGCAGGCAATAACTTAAAAAAGGTAAATATAAAAATTCCATTGGGCACATTCGTGTGTGTAACTGGAGTTTCTGGCAGTGGAAAATCAACCTTGATTAATGAAACATTGTATCCAATTCTGAGACAGCATTTTTATAAAAGCATGCGACGTCCCTTGGAATACAAAAGTATTGAAGGGCTAGATCATTTAGATAAAGTTATAGAAATCAATCAAGCTCCTATCGGACGTACGCCTAGATCAAATCCGGCAACCTACACTGGCGTATTCACAGACATTCGATCAATATTTTCTTCGCTACCAGAAGCTAAGATTCGAGGATACAAACCTGGAAGATTTTCATTTAATGTCAAAGGTGGCCGTTGTGAAGAATGTGGCGGAGGAGGAAAACGAATCATTGAAATGAACTTCTTGCCTGATGTAGCAGTAGATTGCGAAAAATGTTTGGGTAGAAGATATAACCGAGAAACTTTAGAAATTCTTTACAAAGGAAAGTCCATATCCGATGTATTAGAAATGACCGTGGAAGAGGCTACTGAATTCTTCAAAAATATTCCTAACATTTTCCGCAAGATGAAAACTTTGCGTGATGTTGGCTTGGGATACATTACGCTGGGTCAACAAGCCACTACCCTTTCCGGAGGAGAAGCGCAACGAGTCAAACTCTCTGAAGAATTAAGCAAAAGGGATACTGGCCAAACGCTATACATCCTGGACGAACCCACCACAGGATTACACTTCCAAGATGTCAAAAGACTTTTGGATGTACTGAACAAGTTGGTTGACAAAGGAAATACCATCATTGTGATTGAACACAACCTAGATGTCGTCAAGGTCGCTGATTATATCATTGATATCGGGCCGGAAGGCGGATTCAAAGGAGGTACTGTTGTTGCTAAAGGAACCCCGGAGCAAATTGTAAAAAGTAAAAAGAGTCATACTGGGATATTTTTGGCGAAAGAATTATAGTTGTATTTTCACATCAATGGGCATCAAGAACTCCAACTTTGAATTAGATCCGGAATTATCTGAGTTAAAAGACTTCGGTAACCATAGGTTGATTAATAAAGATGGTTCTTTTAATATTCATCGAAAAGGCATAAGTCATTTTGCGCCTTACCAATATTTAGTGGAAATGAGTTGGAATATTTTTCTGCTCATTATTCTGGGTGCATATATATTTATCAATTTATTTTTCGCAATCATTTTCTTGTTGGCAGGCTATGAAAATCTTGCCGGAGTTCCGGAGACGGATTCTTTAATTCAACAAATCGCCAATACCTTCTTTTTCTCTGTACAAACTTTTACAACCGTTGGATACGGATCATTGGCTCCGCTAGGATTTGCAACCAATATAATCGCTAGTTTGGATGCTTTGTGTGGCATGTTGTCCTGGGCGTTGGCAACCGGTCTGGTATTCGCAAGATTTTCTAAACCGCAAGCGCAATTTCTTTTTTCAAATATTGCAGTCATGGCTCCATACAAAGATGGATTGAGCATACAAATGCGCGTGGCCAATAAACGTTCCAATCGGATTATTGACTTACACTCCACGATGGTCATGACTTGGCTAGAAGAAGATGGCGATGAGGTCATGAGAAAATTTTCTCAGTTAACATTAGAAGTAAGTTCCATTTCTCTTTTCCCCTTAAATTGGACGATCGTTCATAAAATAGATGAAAACAGCCCGCTCAATAATTGCGACAGAACAGCACTGAAGAAAATGAATGCCGAGTTTCTTATCATGATCGATGGACATGATGAAACTTATGCTCAAAAAGTTCATGCTGCCACTTCTTACCAGTTCAGCGAGGTTCAATGGTTTTATCAATTTGCCAGAATGTATAAGCCAGATAAGGACAAGGGGACAATTTTTGATTTGGGGAAGATTGATGAGACTGTTGCTGCGGAGTAATAGGTTTTGAAGTTACATCTTGGTTGAACTATTGCTGAGCGATCGTTGATCAGTTGGTTTTGAATATTGAAAATATTTATGGGCTTTGAGCCCAATACGATTTTCAATTATGAAATTTCTTCAATAACGGCTCAACCTACTGACTGCTCCGCTGGTGGCCTTGAAGGCATAAATCAAAAACCTTATCTTGCAGGCATGCAACCAGATTTCAAAAATATTCCATTTAGAAGAGTACTACCTAAAAATGCTGAGATTCAGGATTCGTCATCTCCTTGGATGAGTCCGGAAGGAATTGCAATTCAAAATAAATATACCATGGCTGATTTGGCCGAAGTTCAACATATGAACTTTGCAGCTGGGGTTCCTCCTTTTCTTCGAGGCCCCTACTCCACCATGTACCTCGGGAGACCTTGGACGATTCGTCAATATGCTGGGTTTTCCACAGCTGAGGAGAGTAACGCTTTCTATAGAAACAATCTGGCGCAAGGACAAAAAGGATTATCGGTTGCATTTGATTTGCCAACGCATAGAGGTTACAACTCTGATCATCCAAGAGTGGTTGGTGATGTCGGAAAAGCCGGAGTTGCTATAGATACTGTTGAGGATATGAAAATCCTTTTCGATCAAATTCCTTTGGATAAGATGTCCGTATCAATGACAATGAATGGAGCTGTTATTCCTATCATGGCTTTTTACATTGTTGCTGGTTTGGAATCAGGAGCGCCGCTCGAAAAATTAAGTGGTACCATTCAGAATGATATCTTAAAGGAATTCATGGTTAGGAATACCTATATCTATCCTCCTGCCACTTCTATGAGAATTGTCGGAGATATTTTTAAATATACTTCCACCAATATGCCCAAATTCAATTCCATCAGTATTAGTGGTTACCACATGCATGAAGCCGGTGCTTCAGCTGATATTGAATTGGCTTACACTTTGGCCGACGGATTGGAATACATTCGAGCTGGACTAGCAGCAGGATTGGAAATTGATCAATTCGCTCCGCGGTTATCATTCTTCTGGGCAATTGGAATGAATTTTTTCATGGAAGTGGCTAAGCTTCGTGCCGGTAGGATTCTTTGGGCAAAATTGGTAAAACAATTTAACCCCAAGTCTCCAAAAAGTATGGCGCTAAGAACACATTGCCAAACTTCTGGCTGGAGTTTAACAGAGCAAGATCCTTACAATAATATTTCTAGAACTTGTATTGAAGCCATGGCTGCGGCCTTTGGTGGGACACAATCTTTGCACACCAACTCTTTGGACGAGGCAGTCGCATTGCCCACAAAATTTTCAGCAAGGATCGCGAGAGAAACACAAAAATATTTGCAGAACGAAGCGAACATAACCAAGGCCATAGATCCGATGGGTGGAAGTTATTATGTTGAGAAATTAACAGCTGACTTGGTTGATCGCGCTTGGGAATTGATTCAAGAAGTAGAGGAGCTTGGCGGAATGACCAAAGCGATCGAAAACGGTTTGCCTAAATTGAGAATCGAAGAAGCTGCGGCGAAGAAACAAGCTAAGATTGATTCTGGTCAAGATAGCATCATTGGCTTGAATGTATTTAAAGTAGATTCTGATACGGATTTAGATCTTTTGGAAGTTGACAACACGGCGGTCAGAGAATCTCAAGTAAAAAGATTGAATGAGGTAAAAGCCAATCGTGATGCTGATCAGGTGAAAAAAACTTTGGATAATTTAGCAGCCATTGCTGCGGGAGCAGAAGGGAATTTATTAGGTGCTGCCGTTGAAGCTGCAAAAGCGCGGGCAAGCTTAGGAGAAATTTCTGACGCGATGGAAACTTCGTTTGGAAGATTCAAAGCTTCCACTAAAATTATTTCTGGCGTCTATTCAAAAGCCATAAGTATGGATAAAAAATTCATAAATACTCAAGCCTTATCCGATAAATTTGCTAAGCTCGAAGGACGTCGAGCAAGAATAATGGTTTGCAAACTGGGACAAGATGGTCATGACCGCGGAGCGAAAATTATTGCGACTAGTTTCGCTGATTTAGGATTTGATGTGGACATTGGACCACTGTTCCAAACACCGGAAGAAGCTGCCACACAGGCAGTAGAAAACGATG
Organism: uncultured Saprospiraceae bacterium; assembly: GCA_937928045.1. GTDB lineage: Bacteria > Bacteroidota > Bacteroidia > Chitinophagales > Saprospiraceae > JABDJM01. The sequence continues at coordinate 78,040 of CALFWO010000057.1, forward strand.
TGCACATTTTAGGAATTTCGTCTTTAGCTGCCGGACATAAAACTTTGGTTCCGCAAACCATTGAAGCCTTGAAAAAATTAGGGCGTGACGATATTATGGTAGTTGTCGGTGGGGTTATTCCTCCGGCTGATTATGATTTCTTATATGAATCTGGTGCTTTGGGAATATTTGGTCCAGGTACCGTGATCGCCGAAGCGGCGGCGGAGATTCTGGAATTATTGATTGCCAGGATATCGGCTTAAGTGATAAAAATGACGGGTGCGTATTTGACTGGTTAATTAATCACCACTTATAATTATGCCACTACATGGGGGTTTACTACTCTAATCCTATTAACTTAACTCTATGTCCATTTATTTATAAAACGAAGAAATCACAAAACAATCACACAATTTCTGGTTAGCTAAAAATTAAATTATACTCAATGATATAATCCCGAAGGAATGACATTTTTACACCCCTCGCCATTTTGCGTAGAAAAACCCCGAAGGGGTGACATTATCTGCACCATCTCAATCGAAAATAATTGCCGGATCTTATTTTCAAATTTAAATTCAAAATGTTTTTTCGGTAAAAAATCTTGAAGCGATTCTGCGAAAACCATGGAGAACTGAAGTCTTTAAATATATTTCTGGAATTATAACTTTTAAAGGGTAGAAGCCAATAATTGTGAACGGAGTTGAAGACCATTTACATGTTTTTGTTGATCTTAAAATTAAAACATTAGATAAAATTAAGAACTACAGCTTTAAACAAGAAAGCCCTCACGATAAGTCACAATCAATGTTTTCCCCTAATCATTCACGACAAAAAATTCCGAAGCTACTCCGTCGGCAATAAACTTCGCGGCATCTGCTAAAACAAAACTTGAAGTTTTTTCTACTAATGCTCCAAGTTGTACTTGCGCTGCTAGTTCCTTTTCAAAAGTATTATTGAATTGAGGAAAATGTTTTGCGATGTAAGCTTTTGAAATTCCCCAGTCGCATCTTAACCCCGTCATGATATATTCATTAAATAAATCGGATTCACTCAACGCTTCTTTTTCCATTTCCAATCGGCCCTCGTTTAAGGCTTGAATATATTTTGCATTATTATTAATATTCCATTGACGATTTTTTCCATCAAAAGAATGAGCGGCAGGACCAATCCCTAAATATGGAATTCGCTTCCAATAATTACTATTGTGAACAGCCTCAAATCCCTCCAGCGCCATGTTCGAAATTTCGTAATGCCGATAGTGATTTTTTTGAACAAACTGTTGAAGCATTTCAAAATGTTTCAAAGATTTCGCAGGATCGACGTCTGGCATTTTTCCTTTTTTAACCCAACTCCCCAGCGCGGTTCCTTCTTCGACTGTCAGAGCGTAAGACGACAAATGTGGAATTTTCAATGCTCTAATCTTCTCCAAATTTTTCTCCCACATTCCGTTGCTGGTACTTGGCGAACCATAAATCAGGTCTACAGAAAAATTCTCAAAGCCTGCCTTTCTTGCTTCATGAATACAATCTATTGCTTGGTTGGCATCGTGTGCCCGATTCATCCATTTCAAATCTTCTTCGAAAAAAGATTGCACCCCGATACTCAAACGATTAACCGGACTTTTTACGAGGGTTTGTAAGTAAGCCGATGTTAAGTCATCTGGGTTCGCTTCAAAAGTAATTTCGGCAGTTTTGCCAATCTCGAAGGATTGATGAAGGGTAGAAAAAATATCCATCAGTTCCATTTCCGTCAACATAGAAGGAGTGCCTCCGCCAAAGTAAATACTCTCGATGGTCGCTCCTAAGAGAAAATTCTTTTGCAATTTGATTTCCTTTTGCAAAGCTTCTACCAAAGCAGTCTTGTGATTCAGCGAAGTCGAAAAATGGAAATTACAATAGTGGCAAGCTTGCTTACAGAACGGAATATGGATATAAATGCCTGCCATTTTTACGGATGTTTTAAAAAGTCGCTGTAAAGTTCGTCTTTTTACTACAATAAGCGCTTAGATTTACACCCATCTTAGCTTTTTCTCGTTAATAATTGAAGATGCTATCTAAGTCAAAAAAGCAATTGCTCCGATTTTTACTGCTACTGTGCGCTTGCACCGTTGCGATAGACCTTTGTGCTCAAGACGGATACCAACTAAAGATTGATTATACCGAAGAGATTTCTGTCCCAAAGGAAATCCAATCCATACCTACAATTTTTGCTGATAGTCTCAGTGTTGTGCAAGCTGCTATAAACCACATTCAAGAATTAAGAGCCTCTTCCTATCTGATGGCCGAGCCTCTAGAAGGTTCTTGGGAAGAGAATATTTTCAAATATGTTGTGCATCCGGGACCTGCTTTCACTTGGGCCCAAATTAGAAATGGCAATATCGATGAGTTTTTAATCCAGCAATCCAATGTTCTACTAAAACGTCAAGAAAAAAAAGCGGTAAGCCCCGCTGGCTTGGTAGAACTAGAATCGCGAATTTTGAAAGCAGCCGAAAATTCTGGCTATCCCTTCGCCAAAATTTTTATGGACAGTCTGACCATCACTACTGATCAAATTTCCGGAGTGCTTCAAATGGACAAAGGGACCTATATCAAATTTGATGAGGTAAAAATTATTGGTGATGTAAAAATCTCGCCGAAGTATCTACAAGAATATTTAGGTATTGAATACGGAGCGCCATACAATGCTGAAAAAATAAATTCCATTGGAAACCGAATGAGAGAATTGGTTTTCTTAGAAGAAAGCAAACCAGCCACCGTTACCTTCCGTGGAAAATCTGCAATTGTAAATCTCTTTCTCAAGAACAAAAAGGCATCTAAAACCGATCTTATCTTTGGTGTACTTCCTAGAGACAATAGTCTAAACCCAGAAGACAGGCAACGACCACTTTTCACTGTGGACTTAACCTTAGATTGGAATAATAGGCTTGGGCTTGGTGAGCGCATATTTTTTCAATTCGAACAACTCCGTCCGCAAAGACAAGAGGGAGAATTCTCTATTACCTACCCATATATTTTAGGACTACCCTTTGGCGTCAATGCTGACTTATCTATATACCGACGGGATTCACTATTTCTTGAAGTCAATAGTGAAATTGGTTTACAATATCTTTTCGAAGGAAATAATTATGTCAAAGCATTTTGGGAAAACAGATCCACGAATCTTTTGCAAGTGGACACCAATAGCATTATTGCCAGTCAACGGCTACCGGCTCAGTTAGATTTCAACAATGCCTTATTCGGTATCGAATGGCAAAACCAACAATTGAATTATCGATTCAATCCTCGTAAAGGTTGGGAGACTAAACTAAGAGCGGGTTTTGGTAATAAAAAAGTAATTGAAAACAATGACATCCTGGCGCTGGCAAGGGAATCATTTGAGCCCCAGATTGTATATGACAGTTTGAATGAAAAAAGTTGGCAAGTCAGAATGGAAGGTTCCATTGCAGGGTATCTGCCATTGGGAAAAATTAGTACGATAAAAACCTCGCTGAGCGGCGGCGCCATATATTCCCCGGCAAAGATTATTAGCAACGAGCAGTTCAGACTTGGTGGAAATCGAATACTTCGTGGGTTTGACGAAGAGAGTTTTACCGCATCTGTATATGCCATAGGAACAGTTGAATACCGCTTGCTAATTGGCACCAATTCTTATATTTTCCTTTTTGGCGATGTTGGATATATTGAAGATAGTAGTGGAGAAAAAAAGGTGTTTGATCAACCTACCGGATTTGGAGGCGGAGTAACATTAGAAACCAAAGTTGGAATATTTGGAATTAGTTTGGCTTTTGGATCACAAAATGCGGCGCCTTTGGATTTAAGAAAATCAAAGATTCATTTTGGTTATCTCAGTTTGTTCTAGTTTTTTCGAGCCACCATCAGTCCATCCCGCATAGGAAGAATCAAGGAAGTCACTCTTGGATCTGCATTCACTTTTTTGTTAAATAAATCGATCATTTTCGTGCCTTTGTCAGTAGCTCCAAATGCTACTTTTCCAGACCAAAGTACATTGTCGACAATCAGTAAACCCCCTGGTTTTATCTTATCCATAAGCATATCAAAAATCACCGGATAATCGGCCTTGGCTCCATCTAAGAAAACGATATCCAAAGGTCCTTCGATATTAGGAATGATATTTTTCGCATCTCCCCAATGTTGTTCTATTCGATCTGATAATCCAGATCGTTCAAAAAAATCTCTAGAAATGTATCCTAGTTCTTTGTTAATTTCAATGGTATGAACTTTTCCAGTTGGCTGAATTCCCTTGGCTAAGCAAATTGTTGCGTAGCCAGTAAATGTTCCTACTTCGAGCACAGTTTTAGCATTTGCTGTTTGACAAAACAAGGTTAGCAATTGTCCTTGTACTGCTCCAGAAATCATTTGTGGCGCTAAAGTTTTAAGATAAGTTGTCCGCTCCAATTCCTGCATCAACTCATCGGTTGGTTCAGAATTTGTCTGACAATATTTCATCATTAAGTCATAATCTCGATTGATTATTTTCTCACTCATATCATTCTGTTGTTTCAAACTTCCTTTTTAAATATGGATAACTAAACACAGCCAATAGAATAATGGCACAACCTAAATAAAAACCCAAAGTCAATTCTTCGCTATCCCCAAGAAGCAAGGCGGCCAAAATGATTCCATAGATGGGTTCAAGATTCACAGTAAGGTTAGAGGCAAATGCTGTCAAGTGTTTCAACGCTCGTAAAGAGAGTACATATGCCAGGGTGGTACAAAGCAAGGCAAGAATTAATAAATACAACCAATCTAAACCTTGAGGCAAGAAGGACGCTTCTTTATTCACTAAGAGAGGTAAAAAAAGTGTTATGAATATAAGCGCGGAGCTTAGCTCGACAAAGGTAATGTCTATTGGATCCGCATCATCAATATATTTTTTATTGATACTGGAAAAAAGTGCTGCCAAAAAAGCGGAAGTCAATCCCAACACGACGCCCATCATCATACTCGGATCCAAATTCGTAACCACTAATGCCATTCCTGGGATGATCATAAATCCGAGCAATATTTGATAGCGCTGAATTTTGGTTTTCATGATCATAGGTTCCAACATCGAAGTAAAGAACGACGCTGTTGCCATACACACTAAACAAACGGAGGCATTAGAATATTTAATAGCTCCGAAAAAAGTAATCCAATGCACTGCAACTAATACTCCAACTCCTGCATAGATTAATATTAATCTTTTAGGAATCGTTCTAATATTTTTTACGATCGGAGCGAAAAAGAAAAAACTAATGCAAGTGATCAAAACTCTCCACCAAACCAGCAAGGTTGCAGGCAAAGATATCAAGTCACCCAAGATCGCAGTAAAACCAAAAAGGAAAACTGCTAGATGCAATTCTAAATATGCTCGTTTTTCTTGATTCATTTCACCTTAATAAAGGTGCAAAATAGAGAAAGTTCTACCAATGGTTCTTGATCTAGCAAGATAATTCACTGGCCACTAAAATATATAATACTTACATGACTAATATTTTAAGTATTACAAAACACATACATACAAAAATGAGTGATTTCTCTAGTCATGAAACCACGTATATTCCGTATATTTGAGTTCTTAAACCACAAACCGTTATAGTATGAGTTTATCAATCGGTGATAGGGCCCCAAGCTTCACCCTTCGCGCTTCAGACACTAAAGAGGTATCATTAGAAGATCACTTAGGTCGTAATGTAGTCCTGTTATTTTTCCCACTAGCTTTCACCGGTGTTTGTACTACTGAACTTTGCAGCATGAGAGATGATATCGCAAGTTATCAAAATCTCGATGCTGACATCATTGCGGTTTCTGTTGATTCTCCATTTGTATTGGCCAAATTCAAAGAAGAACAGAATTTGAATTTTCCAATGCTTTCGGATTTCAATAGAGATGTTTCCCGTGCTTACGGTTCTCTATATGAGGAGTTTGTACTAGGGTTAAAAGGCGTTTCAAAACGTTCTGCTTTTGTAATTGACAAAAATGGAACTATTCAGCACATGGAGGTGTTGGAATCGGCGGGAGACTTACCGAACTTCGAAAAAGTAAAATCAGCGTTGAACGCATTAAATTAGTACTATGGAAATTTTCAATGAATCTATGATCGCACCCATCTGGAATGCACAAGTAGAAGAACTTGAGGAAGTATTGGTGGCCGAACACACGGACACTGGTAACCATGCACACTTAATAGTCCATAATGACGAGGTAAACACCTTTGATCATGTGATTGAAACTTTTATGGACATCCTTCAACACAATCCTGAGCAATCTGAGCAGTTGGCATTGATCATCCACTTTAAAGGAAGAGCTACAGTAAAAACTGCTCCTTTCGATGTATTACGTCCTCTAAAAGATGGGCTAGTCGATAGAGGATTGTCAGCAGTGATTGAAGAAGAAAATTAAATTCACCTATTCTATTCGAACAATTCGAGTTGCTCTCGTTCTGGAAGCAGCCTAAAACTCATGCGATGGTGTTTGCATGGGCCATGACACTCTATGCCTGCACGATGGGCTTTGGTGGGATAACCCTTGTTCGATTCCCAATGGTATTGAGGAAAGCGCTTGGCCAACTTTTCCATGTATTCATCTCTGTAAGTCTTCGCTAAAATACTGGCCGCCGCAATGGACAAATATTTTCCATCTCCTTTGATCACACATTCATAGGGAATGTCTTTGTACGGAATAAAACGATTGCCATCGATGAGTAAAGCTTCTGGCGAAGTTTTCATTTTCTTCACAGCACGATGCATCGCTAGGAAAGAAGATCTTAGAATGTTATGTTTATCAATTTCTTTTGGACTCAACGAAGCAACGCCGTAAGCCAAAGCCTCTTTTTCGATGATCGGTCGCAGTTCATTTCTTTGCGCTTTTGTCAACTGCTTAGAATCCGTCAACAGTTCATTCTTGAAACCTTTCGGCAAAATAACAGCGGCCGCAAATACTGGACCTGCCAGACAACCTCGGCCTGCTTCATCACAGCCCGCTTCAATTCTACCTTTCTTGAAATATGGTAAAAGCATGAGCGCAAGATACCGAAAAGAAAAAGATGTAGCTAACTTCAGCGTTTTACTTTGACAGAATTAAAAATTCAACCCGCCGATTTTCTTGGCGGCCAATTTCTGTATCGTTTTCGGCAATCGGCATGGATGCACCGTAGCCTTGATGGTGTAATCTGTTCGTAGAAATTCCTGAATTCAACAAATAATCTACCACAGCTTTTGCCCTTTTTTCAGATAATGGCAAATTATAACTTTGTTCTCCTACAGCATCGGTATGTCCACGCACTTCAATTTGCATCGTTGGATTTTGCTTCAACAAATCATAAAGTTTATCCAGTTCGAAAAAAGACCTCGGCAACAATTCCGCTTTGTCATGATCGAAAAAAATATTTTTCAACCTCACCACTTTTCCAGGCTCCATCTTTATTTGAGACCATTCATTTGAAGGCAAGGGAACATCGATTATCGGCTCCATCTTTTTGACTTCAATTTTATCAATATAGTAATAGCCAAAATTTAGGTGATTTACTACATCCCTAGTTTTAACCATTTCATCCGGATAAAAATTACCAATCAAAATATAGTTTTCAGTTTTGTCTGCTTGGAATTCTCCACTAACTTCTTGCCATCCATTTGTGCCCACAGCTAACAGTTGATCAGCTTTTACATGTGGATTGAAAAAAAGTGGATCATCGGTTGGTTCTCGGATTTCTTCTTCACTAAAATAGACGCCTAGTTTATCGCATCGCAGAGACCTATGAATTGGAGCAACCCAAAAACTCACTTTGTATCGCTGACCAATAACAAGTGGTTCTGTTAGCTGAATTTGCGCATACTCCCGGCAATGAGGTTTGCCACCTTCGCATCCATAAGTTGTAACGCCAATCATTGATTCTCCGTCATAAGGCTTGGTTTCTCCAAATCCTTTTTCAGCCCATTGTCTCGGTATTCTTACTTTAGGGCCAAAGACATCAGGACTTGCGGCTGTTGGAGAGCTCCAATATTTTATAACCCTTGAAAAGTCAGAACCTTTATAAAACCAACCTAATGGATAGTTGGAATATTCTTCAAAACTTGGATTTGGGACAATATTTTGTTGGGCAGCTACGTAGGAAATGCCGAGCATTAAGCATAGCATCAAATTAGCCGTCCTTTTAGCTTTAATATATCGCATAATCTGGGTTAAGAGTTCTTTCAATATAACTCTGATTTCGTTACCAAATTTTTAGAAGACTCTATAATTTACTGACAATTGATCAACTTTCTCCATAATTGAGTCAAATCCTCAATTTGGTTGTAAAAAAGCGACCAAACACTCAACTCATATTCTTCCACAGGGTTATATTTCGAGAATACTTTTATGGAAAAAATACGGAAAATCGTCTTAGTTGTCTTTGGAACACTAACTGTTGCTAGCATATACTTTGCATTAAACCTCCAATTCAAATTTTCTTTTGAAGACTTCTTCCCAAAAGACGATCCTGACTTGGCTTTCTATGAAGCTTTCATTGAAGACTTTGAAACAGATATTAACTTCTTACTAGTCGCAGTAAAAAGAAAAGAAGGTGTATTCGAACAAAAATTCTTAGAAGACTTCGATGATTTTTCAACTAAGGCACTTCGACTACCATATATAAAAAATGCGAATAGTCTGACCCAAGTATCATATCCGGTAAAAACACCATTTGGAATCACAAGTATTCCTGCGATTCACATTGATGATCCTTCCAAGTATGAAAAGGATAGGGAAAAAATATTGGGAGATGATCGCTTCAAAGGAAACCTGATTACCGATGATGCCACTGCATTGGTCGTTGCCTTAAAAACGCAGGACAGCGTTTTATTTAAGAAATCAAATACCCTAATTACAGCACTAGACAGTCTTGCCTTGACCTACAACTTTGAAGATTACCATGTCTTAGGTCCTGCTTATTTTCAAAAGGAAATGGTAGATATGCAAAAAAGGGAAGTAGCTGTTTCAGCTATTGTTTCTGGTATCTTGGTGGCTTTGGTAATGTTCTGGATATTTAGAAAACCTTGGGGAATATTTATTTCTCTTGTTTCGATTGGACTAGGATTGTTACTTTTTCTTGGAACATTAAGTGTCCTTGGACGATCCTTAAATGCCATGGCTGCGCTCTACCCAGTATTGATGATCATCGTTGGCACTTCAGATGTCGTCCACATCATGACCAAATATATTGATGAATTAAAAAAAGGATTGAGCAAACGCGCAGCAATAACTATTGCCATTAAAGAAATTGGAATGGCCACTTTCTTGACTTCAACAACTACGGCTATTGGTTTTGCAGCCTTACTCACTTCTAAAATTGGTCCTATTCGTGAGTTTGGTGTAAATGCAGCTATTGGTGTAATGGTCGCTTATGTTACCGTCATTTTTTTTACTACCGCTTGTCTTTCCTTTTTCGATAAAGAGCAATTGATAAAACTAGGCAGAGGAGAAGCTTTTTGGGACAAGTTAATGACCCGATCCTATTCATTTACAAAAAAATATAGCCGACAAGTTTTGGCTGGTTTGATTCTAACCGGAATGATTGCCTTTTGGGGAATTTCAAAAGTTACCACGAACTATAATCTTTCTTCCAATCTTCCTCGCGGGGAAAAAATCACTAGAGATTTTGCCTACTTCGAAAATAACTTTGCGGGATTTAGGCCATTTGAAATTGCAGTTATTTCTAAAGACAAGCAACCAATCGAATCTTATGAACATTTGCAGTCGATCGAGAAAGTAGAAAATAGGTTGAAAAAACTAGAGGGTATTGAAGGCGTAAATTCTGTAACTTCCTTGTACAAGTCCGTACATCAAATGATGAATAGAAACAAACAAAGTTTCTATGTACTTCCTGAGGAAGAAAAGACTTATAATAAATATAAAAAGTTCGTTGATCAAGTTCCCGCTAATACTAAAAACATCTTAGTTAGTCAAGATGGCAAAAAAGCTCGTATTACAGCACGGGTAAAAGACTTAGGAGCAGATAATGTAACCGCCTTAGGAGAACAACTCAAAGGTTGGATAAATACTAATCTTGATACCACCAAGTTGGCTTTTCATCAAACGGGAATGGGTGTCATCATTGATAAAAATGCCACGTACATTAGACAAAATCTTTTGCAGGGCCTAGGAATTGCAATTTTGATTATCAGTCTGCTTATGGTCCTACTGTTTAGAAATTGGCGAATGGTCATTATCTCAATAATTCCGAATGTTTTCCCGCTAGTCATGGCAGGGGCACTATTAGGCTTTCTTGGAATAGAATTAGACTCCGGAGTGGCCATCGTATTTGCAATTGTATTTGGAATTGCAGTGGACGACACCATTCATTTCTTGAGTAAATTCAAACTCGCAAGGGACAAAGGATTGTCTACTGAAGAATCGCTACTGATAACATTTAGAGAGACTGGGAAAGCCATTTGCTTGACTTCCGTCATTCTTTTCTTTGGATTCTTAGTGATGCTTTTTTCTATACATCCCCCAAGCGTAACGATAGGTTTACTCATTAGTCTAACTTTGGTTTCAGCACTGCTGGCGGATTTACTTTGTATTCCATTATTGATTCGTTGGTTGATGAAATAAAAAAACAGATCTGCACGACTCAACAGATCTGTTTATATCAGATGACTCGGGGAACAAGCCATCTTGTGTATGAAACTCTCGCCTATATAACAATAGAGGCAAGCCAATTAGTATCTACTTATAGTTAAAGAAAGTTTAAGAAAGTTTAAGAAAATATTAAAGAATTTAATTTAGATGAAATCTTCATCTTTCCATTGTCGTTCTATTTCGCCTTTAGATCTTTCAGGTCTCCGCTCATGAAGGTCCAATTCCTCCTCGTCTAATTCATCCAATTCCAATTGGTCATCTCTGCGAAAATTCTTTAGATCATAACCTTCTCTTTCAAGTTCCTTTTCGATTTCCTTTTCTTCCCAATCTTTTCCTCCAATTCCACCAAAAGGAAATCCAAAAACCCTTACGTAATGAGAAAATAATCCTATACCCCAGCCTAATGCAGGAATTATCCAACCAAAAGGTTCTCCGTCTGCAATAGTCATTAGAATCATCATAAAGATGTTCACAGCAATATATACAGCTAAGTGATTATAAAATCCCTTTTTCATTTGGACTCTTTTCTTTGCCCTAGTATATGGATTGTCAGACATAATTGCGTTTAATGTTGAACATGATTACAAGTCGGAGTTCCGATTGGAGAACCATCAGGCATATTAACCGTAGGTTCTGATTCCCATTTCATAGGAGATTCAAAAAACTTGTTCATTTTATAAGCTATAAAACTATCTTGAGCATTTTCTTTATTCAAAGCATTGAGAATTTGCTGAGCGGCTGCCATACATTCCGCTTTTGAGCTACTATGCAAGTTGTCATTCTTAATCGCCAAAAGCAAATGATCCACTAGCCGTTGTCGAACCAATTGATTCATAGGATTTGACCTTCCAGAAGAACTTTGCTGCCAGAAAGCATTGATCAATTTCCCAATAGTCAATGTACTAGAACCATTAGCATGTTGCAAATAAATTCGATTCAATCGTTCTGAATTTAAGACCAAAGCAAAAGTTTGATCTACCAAGCCTTGAGCAGCAGCTAAAGGATCCAATACAGGCCCAGTTTTACTTGGGAAAGATTCTCTAGAACGACTATAACCAAGTGGCTTGGGAGGTATCATATCTAAAACACGCTGTGGAATACTTAAAGATTCTGATTCCAAGGTTTTAACCAAACTATTCAAAGCATTTTCTTGAATTGACGATTCTACTGGAGACGGATTATCATATGATTGATCATTAATACTGTACTCGTAATTCACACCCCCAATTAACTTGGCAACTGCTTCTATTTGAAATCGATGGGCATAATAAACAGGAACCAATACTTCCTCCAAGCTTGCCAATGGCAATCCGGGGGCTAAGTTTTCTAGACCAAAGTTTTCTAAACTTTTTGCCCTAACCGAAAGTATTCTGTTCAATTCTGTAATAACATTTTTTCCATTGTCCCACAAATGGGCACTAGGATGTGCACCACTAAACGGTCGAGCATCTCTATCCGAAATGAATTGCAAACCCATTGCTCGGTTTTCCTCCAATATTTTTTTCAACCCTTCAGACTCATTTTCAAATTCTGAATATCCATACATAATGGAACGCTTATCCCACACTCCAATTACTCCATCGTTATAAGCTTCAGAAATATCTAGTTGGCCGTTATCATTAAGTTGTAAAAACGGATAAGGGTAATCCATTACTGATGTTCTACCATCAGAACTCGCCGCAAAATTATGTGCCAAGCCCAAAGTATGACCGACTTCATGAGCCGATAATTGTCGAAGTCTCATCAGTGACATTTCTAGCAACCTTTCATCCACATCTTTTCCTTCTTGATAAGCATTGACCAATCCTTGCGCGATTAAAAAATCTTGACGTACCCGAAGACTTCCTAGACTCACATGGCCTTTAATAATTTCCCCAGTTCTTGGATCCTGAATTGTGCTTCCGTAAGACCAACCTCTAGTGGAGCGATGTACCCATTGTATAGTATTGTATCGGCAATCCAACATGTGCGCATCCGGAGGGAGCATTTTGATTTGGAATGCATCAATGTATCCTGCTGCTTCAAAGGCTTGATTCCACCAAGCGGCTCCTTCCAGCAATGCTGTTTTCACAGGCTCTGGTGTCCCACGATCCAAATAGTAGACAATTGGTTCTACTGCCTTTGATTTAGTAGCACCGGCGTTTAATTTTTTTAAACGATGTCTAGGTGTAAATTTTTGTGCAATCGGTGATCCAATTGGACTTGAATAATCAAAATAGCTCATCTCGAAAAACCCAGATCGAGGATCAAATTTTCTTGGTTGATAATCATCATCTGGAAGTTCCACAAAGGAGTGGTGCATTTTCAAACTAAATTCTTTTTCGCTGGCAACAACTGATTTTAAATATGCACCTTTTGCTTCACCGGTAAAAGTAACTATTGCTTCGAGTTCAGTATTCTTTGGAAAGTTTAGGATATCCTCAGGCAGTATTGCCGATCTCGTTTTATCTAACTTAAAACTTCCTTGATTGTCAGATTTTAATCTCGAAGTCACACCGTGAGCATCTCTGGTAATAAAGTCTGTAATATCGATTAAAATCCCAGAACCCTTTTTACCTAAAATTGGAAAACCCGCTAGTACTGAAGAGGCAAAGGCTTGTTCAATGGAAGCGATTTCTTCTTGATTGGGACTACTTCCTCTAAACTTCATGTTGGGTTGCATCAACAAAAGTTTATTCCCTGCTTTTACAAATTTCACAATTCTACTATCACCTATCTGCCCTCGATCCAATCCTATATCGTTAGAGCCTAATCCATGAGCCAGGTAATTGATGTATAAAAATTCTTGATTAAGATCTTCAACAGACAACATCAAACGACCTTTGTCGTCATTCCAGTAAGTTTTAATAAATCCTTCTTTTGCTATAGCGCCTGACGTAGCTTTTGTAAAAGGATCAACCTTTGGCGTAATTGAGGATTTTGTCGTTGTGCAAGCAGCAACTAATAAAATTAGCGAAACGAATGGTATCAGTTTTTTCATACTAATTATTTGATGCATTAAATTTAGATAAATGTAGTTTTGTTTTATTATTTCAGGTCTTCCCATTTTGGGTTCAAAACCATATCCATAGCATCGGAAAAAGATTGAATAAATACTTCTTTTGGTAATCTAATTTTCCTGACCGCAGCTTCAACCATTTCCGTGTTTAAGATGACTTTTTCAAAAGCACTTTCTACCGCTTCAGGTTCTTCACTGGTCCAATATTCCGTAGCATCTTTTACCTCAAAATTCTCTAAGTATTTTTTCGCTACATATTTTATCAACTTTACTACAGCGACATGAATGTCTGGACCAGCGAATTGTGTTTTAGTAGATGCTTGATACTCTTCCTCCAAGACTTCTTCTACTTGATCTAAAAGAATTGTTGTTGGAGTCATCAGGGTACCATCTTGTAAAAAAGTAAAATAGACAGATTCTGACTTGGGAGGAGTAAGTGAAATACCAAATAAATCAATATACAATTTGTACTTCTTTCGGGAACTGTACTCTTGGGCCATTTTTACTTTCCAGCCCAAAATTTTACCGATCTCATCAACTTCATCAATTAGGCTATTTACCAATTTAATGTCTTTAATTTTTCCTCGGTATTCGATCTTGATCGCCATAAAACTATTTATTGTCTTAAAATTACAGCTTTAGTTTCAAAGACATGAATCCAAGTCAATAACTTTTGATTTCTTAGGTCTTAGGATTATACCTTATCTTGCTCACAGTGAAAATTGCAATCAATACAAGGTTTTTATTGCCCAACGGGTTAGAAGGTATTGGCCGATATACTCAGGAGATTTCCAAAAGATTAGTAGCACTTTGTCCTGATGATGAGTTCATCTTCTTATTCGATCGCAAATTTGAGCATCGTTATATTTTTGGCGAAAATGTATCTGGAGTCGTGATTCATCCTCAGGCCAGACATCCCATACTATGGTATTGGTGGTTCGAAAAATCATTGCCTTCTTTTTTTAAAAAAAACAAGGTCGATTTATTTATTTCCATGGATGGATATTGTTCTTTGAAAAGCCCTGTCCCAACGATTATGGTCATCCACGACTTGGCGTATGTCCATTATCCAGATCAAATCAAAACGGCTGCAAGAAAATACTATCAAAAGTGGGTTCCCAGATTTTGTAAGCGAGCGGACAAATTGGTGACAATATCTAGAGCCAGTCAAGCTGATTTGGTGGAACAATACCAGATGGAAAAAAAAGAGATTGGAATTATTCCGAATGGTTATAATCCCAAATTTTCTCCACTTACCCCTGAACAAAAGTTAGCTACCAGAATACAATTTGCAGATGGTGAAAAATACTTTTGCACATTAGGGGCAATTCATCCTAGAAAAAATATTGAAGGAACAATTCATGCCTTTGATAAATATAAGTCCATATCTAAAAGTAAGGACAAACTTTTGATCATTGGCAGAATGGCCTGGAAGAACGAAAAGCTCAAAAACACTCTTGACAATTCTCCTAACAAGAGCGACATCAAATTATTAGGTTATTTACCTGACGAAGAGGTTCGCTTTATTTTAGGTTCTTCAAAGGCACTTTTGTTTTTATCATTTTTCGAAGGGTTTGGTGTTCCACTTTTAGAAGCCATGCAATTGAAAATTCCAACTATTTACAGCAACTTATCAGTGATGCCAGAGATAGCTGGAGACACAGGAATTCCAGTCAATCCAAAAGATTTAAATGAAGTTTCAAATGCTATGATGGCACTGAAGGATTTCGAAACTGAGACAGTTCAAAAATTAAGAGAAGAAAAACTGAAAGCTTACAATTGGGATCGCGCCGCTCAATTAATGAAGCGTTATGTCGATGCCGTTCGTTGATTTTTACCTTTTACCCAAAGAACAATCGTTCCTATAATTCCTGTAATAATTAAACCAGCAGCAATGAATTGTGCTTGAGAATATTGCCCACCAAGGAATTCATAAGTATCATTTATTCTGATGTATTCCACAAACCATCTTTCTATTCCATTGAAAATTAAAAAGATGAAAAACAACATTCCTGGAATGGTAATTTTCTTTCTAATGCTCCAAAGAAATGCTGCTATCAATAAGGATGCGGTAATCTCCCAAATAGGAGTTGGAAATACTGGAGTGGGTAATTCGTAACAATATCGATAAGCACAGTCGGCCATTCTTTGCCCAGCATCTGCAACATTGTTTGGATAAGTTTGGCCCCAAAACCAGTCTGGCATCCAGCCTGGCTTTGTCCACGGCAATTGATCAATCGGAATTCCCCAATCACCATCTCCACTCAATTGACATCCCATTCTTCCAACTGCATAGGAAACCATGTAAGCCGGAGCAAAGGAATCCATGATGTGGATCGGATTGATTTTTTTCCATAACAAGTAAGAGAATACACAAACAAAACCAACCAGCAAGCCGCCATAAATAGCCAATCCTGCTCCAGAGAAAAATTGAGTCATAATTTGCTCCCAAGTTAGCTCTCCGAATCCCTCGGCTAATGCAAAGATCTTAGCTCCTATAACTCCGGAAATGGCCGCCAACATAGTTATGTCCGCCATTCTTTCATGAGGATATACTTTCACCTTTCGAACTTCCGGACTTGGCAAGACTGTTTTCTGCTTCTCGGCATATTTTAAATACCCAAAAATCCCTGCACCTAATATTCCTAAAATCCAATTCCCTTTCGTCGAAAAAACAATCGCTGCAGGATCAAACTTGAAGGCTTCAAAATTCACAGCAATGTATGCGATCTTGAAGAAGAGTAGAAAACCAACGATTGCATTTACTATCATCTCTCCAATAGAAGCAGGTTTTCCTACGACATGTTCTTCTATGGAAGGCTCCAATAAACCAAGCGCCTCTTTTCTTTTCATCTCTTTGACCATTATCGCAGCTGCGGAAAGAATGGCAAGCACCAATAACAATCCAAAAGTTTTTACAATTGAAAATGCATTATCTGGCTGAGTTCCAATGGTCTTAAAGAAAAAGTAGGATAAATCAGGATACATGTAGCTAAATTATGAGGCTAAAAATAACAATTATTAACGGTGGGTGGCTTTCCAAAAGTGGCAGTTCGTCTATTGTAAAAATGAATTCATCTTTTTTTCATCACCAACTGTAGTACTCGGACCATGTCCAGAATAAACACGCACCTCATCTCCCAACGGCAAAATTTGTGTTTTAATGCTTTGAATCAAGGTATTAAAGTCTCCTCCAGGTAAATCTGTTCGTCCAATTGAACCTTGAAACAGTACATCACCAGCTATTACGTATCGATCTTTTTCGTTGTAAAAAGAAATACTTGCTGGACTATGTCCAGGAGTGAATAACACTTTCAACACCGTTGACTTTCCAAATGAAATCAGATCATTTTCCTTTAAAAAACCCGTTGGGCTAGGTGAAGGAACAACATTTGGAATACCATACATCTCAGATACTCTTGGTACCGCTTCCAAAACAGGCAATTCTCCTTCGTGTATTTCTAAGCCTAAACCATATTTATCCATGACAAATTTGTTCCCAAAAACATGATCAAGGTGACAATGCGTATTTATTAAACGAACAGGAGTTAGCTCCGCATGCTCAATAAAATCAGTCAATTGTTCCCTTTCGGACTGGGTATAACATCCTGGATCAACAATAATACACTCCCCTTTTTCCTCATAGATGACATAAGTGTTTTCTTGAAAAGGGTTAAAACTAAATTCAGCAACAACTGACATAAGAAATACGTTGAAAAATAGATAGGCTAGTTAAAAATCGTCCAAATTTAGCAATAGGTTTCTTTGTGTTTGATTTTATGGACAAAAATGTAGAATTTCATCGAACTAGCAGGGCCCAAAACCATTATTTACTGTATGATTAGAATCTATACCACACTCGCTCTTTTGTTTTTCTGTGGCTCTGTATTTCTTTATGGGCAAGGAACTGAGGTGGAATTCGGTAAAAATAGGGTCCAATTCCACAAAGATTTTGAAGATTGGAGCTTTTATGAATCCCAAAATTTCATCACCTATTGGTATGGAGAAGGGAGAAGGGTTGGTCAATTGTCTGTACAATTGGCTGAACTTGACTTTTTAGAGATTCAAAGTCTGTTAGAACATCGGATTAATGAAAAAACAGAAATAATCGTTTATACCGATGTCAGTGATATAAAGCAAAGCAATATTGGATCTGAAGAAACCTTCATTAATTCAGGAGGTCAAACAAAGATTGTAGGGAATAAGATATTCGTTTTTTTCGACGGAAATCACCAAAATCTGAGACGTCAAATTAGGGAAGGGATCGCAACTGTATATCTGAATGCGATGTTATTTGGATCAAATATTCAAGAAATCGTTCAGAATGCTGTTTTACTAAATTTACCGCTTTGGTTCAAAGATGGATTGATATCATATGCTGGAGAAGAATGGAATTCCGAAATTGATGTTCAACTTCGCACCCTCCTTCAAGATGAGTACTACCAAGATTTTGAAAAATTAACAGAAGATTACCCAATTGTGGCTGGGCATGCCATGTGGTATTTTATTAGTCAGAATTATGGTCGGTCTACCGTTTCGAATTTATTGTACCTCACTCGAATCAATCGTTCGATTGATGCCGGTTTGTTATATGTGCTTGGTACTTCTTATGACAAAATGGTTGATAATTGGAAAATCTTTTTTACCAACAGATACAAACAAGATATTCAAGAGCTTTCTCAGGAAAATAGAACGGCGCTGGAAATAAAAAATCGTCGAAACGCTAAGATTTCGAATTTCAAAATAAGTCCGGATGGTTTGAAATTGGCTTATGTGCAAAATGAAATTGGCAAGACAAAAATATTCATTCAAGATATTGAAACTGGAGAACGCAAACGAATATTAAAAAATGGTTTTAGAAATCCATTTCAAGAAACAGATTATGGATATCCGCTCTTAGCATGGAATCCTAATAATCAACAGCTGGGAATTATCTACGAAAAAAGAGACATCCCATATTACTTGTCTTATGATCTGGCCTCAGAGGAATCCGTTGTAGAGCCATTAGATCCTCAAATTCAAAGAGTCTATTCCATGGACTTTATCAATCCAGGTAAAATTTTATTCTCTGCTTCAACACGTGGTATCGGAGATTTATTTATTTACCGGCCATCTGTTAGGCAAACAGAAAGAATTACAAATGATTTTTGGGATGACCTTGATGCAGTTGTGGTTAATTTAAGAGGGAAAAAAGGAATTGTATTTGCTTCGAATCGGACGGATACTTTGCTGACGACTCAACGACCAGACAGCATTTTACCAATTAACAATTTTGATTTATTCTATTACGATTTAGAAAACAAACCTGGGGCACTGGTTCGATTGACAAATACTCCGTTGGCCAACGAAAGATCACCATATGCAATTGATAGTTTGTATTTTGGATACCGCTCCGATGTCAGTGGCGTGTATAATCGCTATGTCGGCTTTATGGATGAAGTATTTCATTACAATGAACGTGTAATCGTTTTTAAAGATTCTTCAGAATTGGTAATGCACGAAGATTCTTCTTATGCTGAAATTGATTCTACTTCCATCTTAGATATATTCCTAAGAGAAAAAGATTTAACCATCGGCTTTGTTCATCCGACGACAAACTTTTCTAACAATATTTCTCAAGTCCATACGACCCAAAAGAAACACTTTGGTTATGATCTTTTCTATGAAAATGATGCACCAGTTTTATATCAATTTAATGTTGATCCATTGGTAATTACAAAGCCATGGACAACATCTTTCAAAAAGAAACAAGCAAGAAAATTTGGAATAGCGCTACCTTCAGATTTTGGTACAACAAGTGCCAACATGGAAACAGAAAAAACTACAGAAGAAATAGCTGACAATCTAGATGAAAATGAGATTGTAGAAGAAGGGTTGCTTTTTCAATCAGAATTTGAAGATCCAATTAAAAGCGGCTTTTTGTTGGATGATTCTGAAAAGAAAATGGAAGTAGAAACAGATGACTCGGAAATATTAAAAAGAAACGCCTCCGTAGCCACTGAAGAAATCAGCACACGAAGCACTCCTAGTGAACAATACGTCGGAGTTCGTTTTAACCCTTCTAGAATAGTCCCATATCGATTAAAATTTCGTACAGATTTATTGACAACAAAGATGGACAACAGTCTTCTCTTTGGAGGCTTGGATAACTTTGCAGCAACACCGCAAGCGGGAAATCAGAATGGACAACAAGCTGGTTTCAATTATCCGCCTTTAGGTATACTATTGAAAGCTAGTATAAAAGATTTATTTGAAGATTATATTTTAGAAGGAGGAATTAGAATACCAACAACTTTTAATGGTGCTGAATATTTTGTGACTTTCGATAATAGAAAAAACAGATTGGATAAGAGGATTGCCCTTTATCGAAGAAATATTCGTGTCGATGATCCGCCGACCAACAATTTCATTCAAAGAAGTCGTTCTGAGGAATCTACTCATTTAGGCCAGTACCAAGTGCGATACCCTATTGATATTTTCACAAGCCTGAGAGGTATCGGAACGATAAGATTTGATAAACGAACAAAGCTAGCAACGGACAGTATTGCTTTTGAAGTTCCAACAACAAGGTCCCAGCGATTCGGATTTCGAGTAGAATACGTTTTCGACAACACCCTGGATGTGATGATTAATATTAAGAATGGAACGCGATATAAAATCTTTGCGGAAGCGGTTAAAAAATTCTCCGTTGACCTGACAGATAATTTCAGCTTTAGTTTTAACGAAGGCTGGATGGGAGTTGTAGGTTTCGATGCTAGACATTATCAACGATTAGATAAAAGATCAATATTAGCGTTTCGCGCTGCGGCAACAACAACATTTGGTGCAGAAAAAATTCTATATTATCTAGGTGGCGTAGACAACTGGCTATTTAATAAATTTGACAATTCGATCCCAACACCAACCGAGGGAGATTTTGCATTTGAAACCATTGCCACCAACTTAAGAGGATTTAGAAATAATATTAGAAATGGTAATTCCTATGCTTTGGCAAACGTTGAACTTAGAGTTCCTGTTTTGAACTATCTTTTCAAGAGAATACAATCTCCATTTTTAAAGAATTTTCAAGTCGTTGGATTCTTCGACGTTGGTACAGCCTGGGAAGGACCTACTCCTTTTGATATTAGCAATCCAATCAACTCGACAGTTGTATCTCCTGAGAATACAGGCATAGAAGTTAATATTAACTATTTCAGAGATCCAATAGTCGCTGGATATGGATGGGGACTAAGAACTACACTTTTTGGATACTTTATCCGCTTTGATTGGGCAAGAGGAATAGAAACCAGACAAGTCAGAGATCGAATGTTATACTTTTCTTTAGGAAAAGATTTCTAATAAGCTACTGCATCTCCTCCGAAGCACTCATCTTATCAGCATTCTCTGCCATTTGTAGTGCTTGTACTATTTCATCAATATCACCTTGGATAATTTTATCCAAACTATAAAGTGTCAAGTTAATTCGGTGATCTGTAACTCGATTTTGAGGATAATTGTAAGTTCTAATTTTGTCAGAACGATCACCAGAACCTACGAGGGATTTTCGTTGACCAGAAACTTCGCTTTCGTGTTTTTCTCTTTGGATATCATGAATCTTAGCCGATAACCTCTGCATCGCAATATCTCGGTTTTTAAACTGCTGCCTAGAGTCTTGAGATTCCGCAACGACACCAGTCGGCAGGTGAGTGATCCGAACTGCAGATTCCGTTTTGTTTACGTGCTGTCCACCAGCTCCAGAAGCTCGATAAGTGTCTATCTTAAGATCTGCTTTATTAATATCTACATCTTCCAATTCGAACTTGGGCATCACTACCACTGTAGCTGCCGAAGTATGTACCCTACCCTGTGATTCTGTCTTTGGAACTCTTTGAACCCGATGTGCTCCTGATTCAAACTTCAGCAAACCATACACATCATTGCCACTTATTTCAAGCACTATTTTATTGTATCCTCCGACGGTACCCTCATTAACACTTACAACTTCTGTCTTAAGACCCTTCGTATCAAAGTACTTCATATACATTTTATAGAGATCACCAGCAAAAATACTCGCTTCATCTCCCCCAGCTCCAGATCGAATTTCAAATATCACATCTTTTGAATCTTCTGGATCTTTAGGTATCAATAATATTTTTATCTGTTCCTCTAGCTCAGTCTTTTTTGGATTTAATTCCGCTAATTCCATTTCTGCCATTTCTTTCATCTCGGCATCTGCTAGCATCTCATTAGCAGTTTCAATATTCCCAATTGTTTCTTTGTAGACATTGTAGACATCGACGATCTCCTTAAGGTCTTTGTATTCCTTAGAAATTTTCTTAAACCGCTTCATGTCGGTGATCACCTCAGGATCTGAGAGTTGTTCCTCTAAGTAAAAATATCGATCCTGAATTGCCCCTAATTTGTCTAACATATATCTTGAATTGGCTGCAAAATTACTAAGAATTGAGCAAACAGCGGTAGGTCAGTTATGTTGAAGTTTACTGAAAGAACGCTTTCAGCGGCTCATTCAATTTTATATTCAAAATAATTCAAGTTGGTTTTTAACTCCTTCAACCAATTTCATCGGCTTATCTGCCTCTAACGGGCGGCCGTTCAATCTGATTGCCGGCAAAGGCTGACAGATTTCAACTTAATATAATTTAAGAAAGATTAGATTTTATATGAGACTTTAGATTCTTAAGAAATTGATCCGAAGGTTTGTGCTTATTGATCTTGGCTTTTACGAATTGCTTGAATTGCTTTTCCTCCTCTAAGATTGGATTGTAAGTTTGAGGAGCATCTATATCGTTGATTAATTGGGATTGGTCTTGAAGTAGAGATTGATTTTCTTTTAACATCTTCGCTCTTTTGATAACTTTTGTTCTATTATCTTTTTCTTGAGAACCCATTGATCTAAGGTTTTAAAGATCGAGCATAAGCGCTCAACCCAATGTTTTTAAATTAAATACTTAAAGTACTATTCATCATTTATGAACGCTTATTCTCGAATCCCATTGATTCGGCATAAGCCATTAATTTTTCTTTCAAAAGATTTCTAGCTCTATGTAATCTAGAGCGAACCGTTCCAATCGGTGCACCTATGATTTTAGAAATTTCCTCGTATGTAAAGTCTTCTACATCACATAAGAGAATGACTGTTCGGTAATCTACTGGCAGTCCATTCACCGCCGCAGTTACTTCGTCCCCCATCATATTTTGGAAAATCTCTTGTCTCAAATCTACAAACCCAGAGAGTGCCCCAGCGTTTTCATCTTCTTTGTATCCTGAAATGTCATCGATATCTATCTTGGTAGGTGCTTTGGCTTTTTTTCGATAGTTGTTAATGAACGTATTCTTAAGAATCTTAAATAACCAAGCTTTGGCATTTGTACCAATTTCGTATTTCTCAATAAACCTAAAAGCCTTGGTATAGCATTCTTGCACAAGATCAGCAGAATCTGCATCATTATGGGTTAGGCTATATGCAAAGTTGTACAATGCATTCGCCTGAGGATAAAACTCCTTATTAAAGATCAGATCCTTTTCTTCGTCTGTCAATGTTAGTATTGCTGAGTTGGTTTGCATATTAGCTATTCTTGTACTAATAATAACTTTAAAACCAGCGATTTTTGAAATTAGTTCCCTATTGTAAAATTTTCACCTCTATTGGTTGAATTTGACGAAATGTAGGTCCGTTGGTTGTAAGCAAACGAACAGTTGTTTGGTGATGATTTAGGGGAAAACATTGAAGGTTATCATTCTAAGAGAAATCAATCTCCGTGTTGTCTCCAATATTCAAGCTTTGCCTAATTCCTTTTATTGAAGTATCTGATCCGATAAGAGATTCCTTAAGGACGACCTCATCGATCGAGGCATAACTACCAATAATAGACTGGCTAACAATAGAGTTTTCAATCTTGGTATTGCTTCCGATGGATACATGAGGCCCTACGATTGAATTTTTTATCACACAATTTTTTCCAATACTTACTGGATGAATAATAATGCTATTATCAAATGGAGGCAGATCAGTACTAGCATAGCCTTCTTTATCCAATAAGGTCGCATTGGTCTCTAGTAAAATCTCTTTTTTCCCACAATCAAACCAATTATCAACAGAAGCAGTAGAAAACTTGGTTCCATTTTCAATCAGCTTCATGATCGCATCTGTTAATTGGAATTCATCATGGTTTGAGATATGCTGCTCTACGTTGTCGCTTATGGCTTTCAAAAGCTCATCAACTTCCTTTATTTTATAAAGACCAACCATCGCTAAGTTGGACTTCGGAATATTTGGTTTTTCGACGACTTTGGTCACCAATTGATTTTCTCCAAGCTCTACTACACCAAACTCTCTTGGATCCTTAACCATTTTTACACCTAAGCAAGAATTCGGATCATCAATAATTTTCTTTAGATCAACATCAACGATCGTATCTCCAAAAACAATAAATATCTCTTTAGCCTCTTTGATTACTTCTCTAGCCGTCCAAATTGCATGTGCAGACCCCAGCCTATTATTTTGAGTGACAAACTCTTTTTGCAGATCAGGATAATGCTCTTCAACGTAACCTTTTATTTTTTCTCCCATGTATCCAATTATGAATACAAAGTCGTTGACACCTACTTCAAGCAATGAATCGATGATAAAAGAAATAATGGTTTTTCCCGCTACCGGGATCAACGGCTTGGGTTGCGTGTAGGTGTGAGGTCTTAGTCTAGTTCCGGCGCCGGCTACTGGTATTATCGCTTTCATATGGATTTATCTGGTATAGAGAACCGTAAGATAATGGATTGGTTCATAAGGCACAATAAAAAAGCCATGCTCTATTTCTAAAGCATGGCCTCTTATTCGTTTTATATCTATTAAGCACCTTCCAATGCAGCTGCACCACCTACGATCTCTGAAAGTTCGCTGGTAATCGCTTCTTGACGCGCTTTGTTGTATAATATCTTTAATCCTTTTACCAAGTCTTCGGCGTTTTCTGTTGCCTTATCCATAGCTGTCATACGAGCACCATGTTCTGATGCATGTGTATCTAAAAGGTACTTTTGAAATTTGGTTTGAAGTATACTTGGAATTAAATGCTCCAATAAACTTTCTTGGTCTGGTTCGAAGATGTAATCTGCATTCAGATTTTCTTCCTCCGCTCCTTCTTCAACTTCCATAGGAGGGACTGGCAAAAACTGATCGGCCTCAGCAAATTGAGTCGCTGCATTCTTAAATCTTCCATAAGCTACCTCAACAACGTCTGTGTATTCCTTAGAAAACCCATTCATCAAACGCTTAGAAACTTGAGCCACATTATCAAAACTCAAATCTTCAAATATGTTTACATATTCATCAATATGCTTACAATCCGAATGATGTTTTTTGAAGTATTCGTTTCCTTTTTTACCAATGCAAAGGATCGTTACATTTCCAGCTGCTCTTTGCGCTGAATATTTATCTTCTATTAGCGCAACTGCAGCTTTAATAACATTCGTATTGAATGCTCCACACAATCCTCTGTTAGATGTTACCACAACAATGGCTACTTGTTTGATTGCTCTGGCCGTTCCAAAGCTTGAAGAAGCATCGCCATCCAAGTTACCAAGGATATTGGTCAACATGTGATTCAGCTTATTTGCATATGGTCTCAAGCGCGTAATTGCTTCTTGTGCTTTTCTCAACTTTGCAGCCGAAACCATTTTCATGGCTTTCGTAATCTGCTGTGTTGATTTCACAGAAGTAATACGTTCTCTAACCTCTTTTAAATTTGCACCCATTGTTGGCGTTTAATTCCTAAAAGTTAATTGCTAAATCAGCTAAAAATTATTTGTACTGAGCGCTTAACTCTGCAGCCAATTTGGTTACAGCGTTAATGGCCTCATCAGTTAACTTACCTCCTTTGAAATCTTTCAATGCCTCAGGATGTCTTTGCTCCAATGATGTCAAGAACATTTCTTCAAATTCCTTCACTTTGTTCACTGGCACATCTTTCAACAAACCTTTAGATCCTAGGTAGATAATTGCTACTTGCTTTTCTACAGATACTGGAGAGTATTGTGGCTGCTTCAAGATTTCAACGTTACGTTGACCTTTATCCAAAACCCCTTGTGTAACTGCGTCAAGATCAGAACCGAATTTTGCAAACGCTTCCAATTCACGGAATTGTGCTTGATCCAATTTCAATGTTCCAGATACCTTCTTCATTGATTTTATCTGAGCAGATCCTCCTACACGCGATACAGAGATACCCACATTAATTGCTGGTCTTACACCGGCATTAAATAGATTAGATTCCAAGAAGATTTGACCATCAGTAATCGAAATTACGTTAGTCGGAATATATGCAGAAACGTCACCCGCTTGCGTCTCAATGATCGGCAAAGCAGTTAATGATCCTCCACCTTTTACGATTGGATTGCCATCCGCGTCCTTTGCGTTCTTCAAACTATCTGGAAGATCGTTCATGTTTCTTGCGATCTCATCGTTGTTGATCACCTTTGCTGCACGCTCTAATAAACGCGAGTGTAAGTAGAAAACATCTCCAGGATAAGCCTCACGCCCCGGAGGTCTTCTCAAAAGCAATGATACCTCACGGTATGCAACTGCTTGCTTTGACAAATCATCATAGATGATCAAAGCTGGTCTTCCAGTATCACGGAAAAATTCTCCAATAGAAGCTCCTGCGAAAGGTGCGTAAAATTGAAGTGGTGCAGGATCTGCAGCAGAAGCAGCAACGATTACTGTGTAAGCCATTGCTCCAGCTTCTTCTAAAGTAGCTGCAACGTTTGCAACTGTAGAAGCCTTCTGTCCAGAAGCTACATATATACAGAATACAGGCTCACCTGCATCGTAAAATTCTTTTTGGTTGATGATCGTATCAATCGCGATAGCTGTCTTACCAGTTTGTCTATCACCAATGATTAACTCCCGCTGTCCTCTTCCGATTGGAATCATCGCATCGATTGCTTTGATACCTGTTTGAAGTGGCTCAGTTACAGGCTCTCTAAAGATTACCCCAGGTGCTTTACGCTCCAATGGCATCTCGTAAGTTGTACCTTGGATATCGCCTTTACCATCGATTGGTTGACCCAAAGGATTAACGATACGTCCAACGTAACCTTCACCTACATTAAGAGAAGCAATACGGTTTGTTCTTCTTACAGTAGAACCTTCAACGATTCCGTCAGAAGCTCCAAGAAGTACTACCCCAACATTGTCTTCTTCTAAGTTAAGTACGATTGCTTGCACACCTGTTTCGAATTCCACCAATTCCCCTGCTTGGGCTTGAGTAAGTCCGTAAACACGCGCAATACCGTCTCCTACTTGAAGTACAGTTCCAACTTCTTCTAGTTCAGCAGAAGTTCTAAATCCAGAAAGCTGTTGCTTTAAGATCGCTGAAATTTCATCAGGTTTGACATCAACCATTTTGTACCTGTTTTATATGATTCAAAAACATTCCGGACGCATCCGGAACAAATTATTTTGCAAATTCTTTTTTAATCTCGGCTAAACGATGCGCAACTGAAGCGTCGTAAAGCCTGTCGCCAAATTCAAACATAAAACCACCAATTAAATCTGGATTTACTGCAGTTTCAATTTCAATAGAACTATTGGTTTGAGAACTACCTTCTAGTTTGGCTTTTATTGTATTCAATACCTCTTCGCTCAAAGGAGTCGCTGTAATTAATTTTACAGAAGTGATTCCTTTTAATTCTCGGTATTGTTCTTCAAAGGCATCTGCTATTTCTGGCAGATAAGACTCTCTTCCTTTTGTTAAGACAATATTGAAGAAAGCCATGGTTAATTTATCAACCTTACCTTCAAAAATGCTAGTTAAAATAGTCTTCTTTTTTCCACCAGGAATAATAGGACTTTTTAAAAGCAAGTATAGATCTCTCACCTTGGTCGCTTTTGCAAAAGCGAGCATATCCTCTCTGACTGTCTCAAGATTGTCTTGTTCCTGAGCTAAGTCAAGTACAGATTTTGCGTAACGTCCGGCTATTCTAGAAATCGACATAATGCTTAATTATAGCGCCTTTAATTAATTCAATTTAATTTCGTTGGCCAAAGTATTGGCGAAGCTAGCTTGCTCAGGATTTGATTTCAATTCCTTACGAATCACTTTCTCAGCAATTTCTAAAGCAAGATTACCAGCTGAAGCTTTTACCGCAGCCATAGCTTCGTTCTTCTGATTTTCAATTTCTGACTGAGCAGCATTGACAATCTTCTGAGCTTCTTGCTTAGCTTTTTCTTTCGCCTCTTTGATAATTTCGTTCTTTGTATCTTTTGCTTCTTGAAGAATCTTCGCGCGTTCAGCTCTAGCTTCAGCCAAAAGTTTTTCGTTTTCAGAATTCATCTTCTCCATTTCCTGACGAGCCAATTTAGACTCATCCAAAGCAGATTGGATATCATACTCTCTGGTCTTCAGTGCATCCCGGATAGGACCGAAAGCAAATCTTGACATCAAGAACCAAAAAATACCGAAAGCAATAACGGTCCAAAAGAACAAACCAAAGTCAGGCTTGATTACTTCGAAACCAGAAAGAAATAAAATATTATTCATCATTACAATTCAATTAAAAGTTTGGTAAAAACAACAGCGCAAGCCAACCGCTGCGCCGTTGTTTTAAATTGCTTTTTATCCAGCAACCAAGAAACACATTACAATCGCGATCAATGCAGCTCCCTCTACAAGGGCTCCCATCAAGATCATGTTAGAACGAATGTCTCCAACTGCTTCTGGTTGTCTAGCGATAGCTTCCATGGCTTTAGAACCGATTGAACCAAGACCAATCCCAGCTCCGATTACTGCTAAACCCATTCCTAATGCAACAAATGCACCTGTCATAATAATTATATTTAAAAATTAATGATGTTCTTCCTCTACAGCTGCTCCAATATAAGAGGCTGTCAAAATAGTAAATACAAATGCTTGAATGAATGCTACCAACAACTCAATAGCCATCATAAACATGGTCAATAAAATTGACCCTACTGCTGTTCCATAACTTAGACCAGCATATTGCCCTGACTTACCAAAAACGAAAATCAATCCCACGAAAATTACCATTACCATGTGACCTGCTGTAATGTTTGCAAACAAACGCAGCGTCAATGTTAATGGCTTTATAAGTACTCCCACCAATTCAACTGGTGTCAAAATAAGTAATACCCACTTTGGTACACCTGGCATAGCGAACAAGTGTCCCCAATAATTTTTGTTACCATTTAAGTTCACAACGATAAATGTGAACAAGGCTAAAACAACTGTTACTGATATGTTTCCTGTAACGTTGGCGTTTCCGAAAAATGGAATCTGACCGAAAAGATTTAGACCTAAGATAAAGAAGAAAAGAGACATTAAGAATGGTAAAAACTTTTCCCATTTATGTCCCAAGAATGGCTTTGCTACTTCATCCTGAATAAATACGAATATTGGTTCAATAAAACCCTGAAGGCCTTTTGGTGCCTTTCCTGCTCTAGCAGCATAAGCTTTAGCAACACGAATAAAAATGAATATCATAAAAAATGTCATGAGCAACATGGCTACAACATTCTTCGTAAGCGAAAAATCGTAATATGAAGTAATTCCTCCTCCGAACAATCCGCCATCACCTGTACTTTTTGAATCTAATAAATATTCTTTGTGATCGTATTCGAAATAACTTACTTCTTTTCCATCAATTTTTTTATGGTGAAAAGGATGCATAGCATGACCCGCTTCAGCATCTTTTTCAAAAGCTTCAACTGAAAACAACTCTACTTCGCCGTCAGGGAATCCTTGACCTGGCTTGATTCGATTTACACTACCTCCATTCAACACATACCCATCGACTGCCTTATGACCATCTCCGTGGTGACCAACTACTCCAAATTTACTGGAAGAAAAAATTGACCATCCTTTATCGGGAGCGTATAAAATACATGGAAGTGGAATTGACCAGGGTCCGATACTGTAGACATTTGCATCAGCGATATGATGAAAGGCGGTAGCACCAGCATCAAATTCGTTGACATCGTGTCCATCATGATGATCATCATGGCCGTCCTTGTCACTCTTTGCATGAAGCGCAAAAGAAAGCGTCAAAACTGACAAAAAAACGAGGAAAGTTTTACCCAAATTTTTACCCATTGTACACCTTTTAGAAGTCGAGATTTAACCCTTTTCTCAAATCGAGTGCAAAGATAGCCGATTAAAGGAATAATTCAAAGCCGATTTCATTGATTTTTCAGGTTTTTTTGCCTGAATATGAGGCAGTTAGTTTTGATTTGCTTCAAAAAAGAAATGTCCCGAAAAGAACAATTCCTTTTCGGGACACAATAATGTGAAATGCTATACTGTAAAGCGATTACCGAGCAAAAGAAACGGCTCGCTTTTCGCGAATTACAGTTACTTTAATTTGCCCCGGATATTGCATCTCATCTTGAATCTTTTGAGAAATCATAAAGCTCAAATCATCTGCATATTCATCAGAGACCTTTTCACTTTCAACAATTACTCTTAATTCTCGACCAGCTTGCATTGCATAAGCTTTCATTACTCCATCATGAGACATGGCAATTTCTTCCAACTCCCCGATTCGTTTCATATAGCTTTCTAATATCTCTCTTCTTGCTCCTGGTCTTGCTCCTGATATGGCATCACAAGCTTGCACTAGAGGCGAGATGATATTATTCATTTCTATTTCATCATGGTGCGCTCCAACTGCATTGCATACTGCGGCATGTTCACCCGCTTTTTCACAAATCTTCATTCCTAAAATCGCGTGACTCAATTCAGACTCCTCTTCTGCTACTTTTCCAATATCATGCAAAAGTCCTGCACGCTTAGCCATTTTAGC
Organism: uncultured Saprospiraceae bacterium; assembly: GCA_937928045.1. GTDB lineage: Bacteria > Bacteroidota > Bacteroidia > Chitinophagales > Saprospiraceae > JABDJM01. Next base: position 108,448 of record CALFWO010000057.1, read on the forward strand.
TTGCTTTGGAGTTAATCCAATTTCAGCAGCCATTACTGCACAAAGATTAGCAGTTTCTATAGAGTGCTTCAATAGGTTTTGTCCATAAGATGAACGGAAACGCATTCTACCTACCATCTTCACGAGGTAAGCATCTAGTCCGTGAATGTCTAATTCGATAACAGTACGTTCTCCTATCTCGACAATTTGCTCATCAAGTTCTTTTCTAGTCTTGGCCACCACTTCTTCAATTCTAGCCGGGTGGATTCTTCCATCCGCAACCAAACGCTTCAGCGAAAGACGGCACACTTCCCTTCTGATCGGATCAAAACTTGAGATGACAATTGCCTCTGGGGTATCATCTACTACGATTTCAGCTCCAGTGGCAGCTTCTAGCGCACGAATATTTCTACCTTCTCTACCTATGATTTGGCCTTTAAGATCATCAGAATCTAAATTGAAAACAGATACCGTATTTTCAATTGTATACTCCGCGCACATTCTCTGAATGGTTTGGATTACAATTTTCTTGGCTTCTTTGTTCGCTGTCTGTTTTGCCTGAGCTACAGATTTTTTCACCAGGGCCATAGCATCTGTTTCTGACTTTGCTTTTACTGCAGCAAGCAACTGTTCCTTTGCATCAGCCTCTGTTAATCTAGCAATACTCTCCAAAGCTTTAATGTGTTCTTCATTAGCTTTTTCAAGTTCTTGCTTTTTCTTATTCAGGATTTTTTGCTGAGTTGAAAGATTGTCCTTCATATCTTTTACCTCTGCTTCTCTTTCATCTAAAGACTGAATCTTCGCATTAAATTTCTGTTCCTTTTGCTTGAAGGCATTCTCTTTCTTTTGGATGACCATTTCTCGATCCTTAAGATCTACTTGGTGCTGCGCTTTGTAACTTTCGAATTCAGATTTAAAGTTTGAGAATTTCTCTTTTGCTTCCCTGATTTTCTTCTGCTTTATGCTTTCATTTTTTTGCTCCGCTTTGTTGATCATTTTATCTGCCTTAGATTCCGCTTCATCAACTACCTTTTTGGCTGTTAACTTGGCTTCTTCTAGCATCAAATCTGCTTTGCGATTGAGCTCATCGGTTTTGCCTTTATTGACACTTCCCTTGAATGCAGCGAAGCCTCCAATTCCAGCAATGAGGCCGACGACTGCCCCTATTATTATGTTTACAAAGTCCATAGTGATATATGGTTTATAGTGATTTAATTATTTTCTACCTGACCCAACGCACAAAGCCCAGCAAATCGCTAGGCTCCAAAACACATCATTAAGTAAACTATTAAGCTTCAGAAGGCTGCAACAAAGTATCTATCAAGGATTCGAGTTGATGAATACTATCCGATATCCCATTATCTATGGTGGTATCAGTAGCTGGTTCCTTTTTAGATTTATGCAAATCCACAGCATAGGTCAATAATACCATTGCCAGGCAATCTTGCTTGTCTTTCTTTGTATAAGCGGTAGAAAAGGAATTGACCTTTTCATTCACTTCTTTTACAATCTTTTTGATTGTCGGCTCGTCCGACGCACTTATCTTAAGCGGATAAGATCGGCCGGAGATCATCACCGTAGTACTGATTAAGCCTTTATCATCCATGATTAAGATTTTTGCAACCACTCAATACATTTATCAATTTCCTTGATGTATTGATCGATTTCCTTTTTAAGCTTTTTGACTTCCGCCGTTTGCTTGAACGAATTAGTTTTAGCTGGGGAAGCGCTTTCCTCTAATGTGTTTTGGGCACCAAATAGGCCCCCGTCAAATTGCTTTTGGCTCTGTCGAAGCATTTTATTCTCAGCCCTAAGGCTTATTAGCTCCTGTCCTAACAGCTTGACTTTATCCTCAATATTAGTGATTTTTTTGGATAATCCTTCCATCAGTATTATTGAGCGGAGTGCTTTCCAACTTAGCGTCGGATCACTGCTCCTAGTTTTGTTTCGTAGGTATTGATCATTTGATTGATCAACTTTTCTACGTCCTTATCTTTAAGTGTTTTATTATCGTCAGAGAAGAGCAAACTAATCGCATAAGACTTTTTACCGGCGCCAACATGTTCATCGTTCTCATAAACGTCAAACAAATTAATTTCGCTCAATAATTTCTTGCCCAGCTTCTTAGCTATGCCTTCAATATCCTGAAAGGTAACAGATTTTTCAATAACTAAGGCCAGGTCTCTGCGAACAGTAGGATATTTATTCAGGTCTACAAAGTTGATTTTATGCTTTTTCAAGCTTTTCAGGATAACATCCCAATTGAAATCAGCTGCAAACACTTCATTTTTAATCCCAAAATCTCTGGTCATTACCTTTCTAAGTCTACCAAAGCTCACGATTGGATTGGGGCCCCTGAAATACTTCATTCCAAAGTCAAAAGCCTCATTGTCCAATTCCGCCATTTGATATCCAGAGATACCTAGTCTAGACAAAGTATTATGAACCATTGCTTTTAAGCTATAGAAAGATTCGCCTGCTGTTTTCTCTTGCCAGCCCTCACCTTGTTGTTGGCCTGTCATGTATAAAGTCAAGTGTTGATCTTCAATGAAAGATTCGGGCTCTTCATCATTCATGTAGGTTCTTCCGAATTCAAACAATCGCAAATCAGGATGCTGCCGATTTTGATTGTGCAAAATAGATTCCATTCCATTGAAGAACATAGTTGGACGCATAATGTCCAAACCAATATTTGAGGTATTAGAAATGAAAACCAATTTTTCTTTGTCAAATGGAAGAACTGATTCTGCATATTTCGATTGAGAGATAGACATTCCCATCATTTCGAAAAAACCATTTCCGACTAAGACCTCTGAGATAATATTCCTCAAGTGGTCTGGATCTGGTTTTGGAGAAAGACTTAATGTTGATTTAATCTGGTCTCCAATTTCAATTTCATTGAAACCATAAATTCGCAATATCTCCTCAATAACGTCGACCTCACGCAAAACATCCGGTTTGTCTGTCGGAATTCGTACAATGACATGATCTTCAGCGCTTTCAATCATTTCAAAATCCAGGGCTTGATATATTTCCAAAACTTTCGCTTTTGGAATATCCACACCTATCACTTCATTAATTTTTTGAAATCGGACTTTTATTGGACTTGCTTGAATGACATTCGGATACAAGTCTATAACCGGACCTTGGATCATACCTTCTGCCAATTCTTGCAAAAGCAAAGCAGCACGCTTTAAAGCATACAATGTACCATTCGGATCAACTCCTTTTTCAAAGTGCGTCGCCGCATCAGTTCTTAAAATATGATGCATAGAAGATCTTCGAACAAATTTTGGATTGAAGTAAGCAGACTCAAGAAAAATAGAAGTCGTACCTTCCGTAACCCCGGATGTCATTCCACCAAAGACTCCTGCAATACACATCGGAGTACTTTCTCCATCGCAGATCATTAAATCCAAATCCGTCAATTCTCGTTCGACTTCATCCAAAGTAGTAAACTTACTTCCTTTGGCCAGGGTCTTTACTCGAATAGTTTTATCCTTTATCTTCTCTAAATCAAAAGCGTGTAAAGGTTGACCGGTTTCATGTAAAACATAGTTTGTTATGTCCACAACATTATTAATCGGTCTTGAACCTATTGCATTGAGATAATTTTTCAACCACTTTGGTGATTCGCCTACCTTTATATTATTAATTACAACACCAGCATATCTTGGACAAGCTTTTTCATTTTCAACAACAACCTTAACACCTGCTTCGCCCTCAGCTTTAAATCCATCGATAGAAGGAATATTAAACGCAGTATTTGCTCCTTTGGTCATTCTTAACGCCGCCAACAAATCTCTAGCTACTCCCAGATGCGAGTTCGCATCCGCTCTATTAGGTGTCAAGCCTATTTCGTAAATAATGTCGGTTTCTAAGGAAAAATGCTCCGCAGCGGTAATTCCAGTTTCGGTAGCTTCGGGAAGTACCATGATTCCATCATGACCAGTTCCAAGGCCGATTTCATCTTCTGCGCAGATCATACCTTCTGAAACTTCACCTCTGATTTTCCCTTTCTTGATTTTAAATGGCTCACCGGATGAAGGATGTAATTGAGCTCCTACTGTCGCCACCAAAACTTTTTGGCCGGCTGCAACATTGGGTGCGCCACACACAATCTGAACGGGTTCTCCTGACCCTAGATTAACTGTGGTTAAAGACAACTTATCTGCATTTGGATGCTTATCGCAAGTCAGGACCTCTCCTACAACGATACCCTTAAGTCCTCCAGGTACAGATTCCTTTTCTTCCATACCTTCAACTTCTAACCCAATGCTTGTCAGAATTTCCCCGATAGTTACTGGATCAAATTCATCCAGATTAATATACTGCTTGAGCCAGCTCAACGAAATATTCATAAATGATTATTGGCACATTCTAAAAATAGGCGCAAAGATAGTGAAAATGAATTGGGCGCGCATGCGGATATTTAACAACGTAAAAAGCCAATCAAAATCGATTTTGATTGGCTTTTTGAAAGGTTCTAGAAAGATGAATTACTCCATCAATTTCTTTGTTGCCGCCTGTAACACGACTTGTCCTTCTGGAGTATCCTCTGTAGCAAAAACAACCAACTCCAAATTCTTAGCTACCCATAGATCATTCTCTTCCGCTGGAATCGTATAAGCAAAAGATTCCATCAAAGGTTGTGAAATGTTACTTCCTAGTGCAGTTCCGCTCAGCGTAGAAATATAATCTCTCATAATATGATTGTGTTCCCAATCCTCTACTAAACCATTAGGAGTATCTTGCTTATCGATGATGTGACTTTCTGTTATCAGCGCTTTTAATTTTACTTCACCAGAAATATTTTGCGTCGGAACCATGGTTACATCCAAGGTAAGTTCTCTTGTAGCATCATTGAAATCAAAATCTAGATTGATATTCATTTTAGTATCTCCTCTTTGAGCCGCAATATTTCCAGTCCATTTATCTTTTCTGAGCAACACATCATTTTCTCCATCAAATAAGACACGATTTACAGATGCATTTGGAATACCAGAAAAGGCTCCTGTAGAAATATTTCCTTTTACCTCTGTACCCTTTTCTGTTCTAAAATCATGTTTAGAATCCGGATAAGGGTCTGATTGTCCACCTTCATTAATATGCATCGTAACTACGACCAATTTTCCTTGGTTTTCGATCAGTTCATTTTCCAAAATAATTGCACCATCCGCGCAAGGAACACAAGAAGTTCCAGAAAATTCTTCAACTAATATGACTCTTTCGCCCTCTATATCTCCTCCTCCAATAGTTGGTGGAATTTCTTCACAGGCTGTTACAAAAAGTAAGCTAACGAATACAAAAAATATATTTTTCATAACTAATGATTAAAAAGTTGAACTAACATTTAAACGAACACCAGAGAAGGCAGGTTCCAATCGGCAAATACCTCCTGTACAAACGATTCCTTCCACTTGCTTAATAAAGCTCAATCCAAATCTATTGGCATTTCTAATATAAGTAACGTCTACTCTTGGATAATGATGCGGTGCTGTTTTTTTATCATCCAAATTATACATATCTGAAATGGTAAATATCCAGTTTGGAGCCACGGAGAATTCAGCTAGTCCAAAGACCCAAGATCCAAAATCTTCGTCGGTATTCATGTATTGAAATTCGGTACGCAAAGATTTTTTACGATCAAATTTATACAAGAATTCCACATAAGGTGTTAAGGCTTCCACAATTGGAACTCCCGGTTTGTTTTCATAAATATCCTGATTGTAATTCTGGAATTGAATTCCCCCTGTCAAATTCCATTTTCGTTTATATTTATAAACAACTTCTGTGTAGGCTTCTCTATAAAGTAGTTCTCCATCTAGTCTCGTGATGTTTGAGAAATTGACATTGAACCCTAATTTTCGAGTTGGATTGTACCTAAGATCAATTTGAAAAGCTTGCTCTCCCAATTCTTGAGTAGCCGGTGCATATCTAGCTGTCAATCGATAAGTATTGACACGAGACATTGGTGGTAAGAAATTGATTTGACCTTGGGTTAACAAAGCGAAAGGATCCGTTCTAAGCGTAAAATTTTCCGTTCGTTTGAATTCTACATTGGCTCCAAATCCTTTTTTGCTGAAAGACAAGCTGGTATAAAGCACAGATCCTCCTTCAGATACCAATTTACCTAGAACCGTTTGTCCAGTTTGAGTTACTCTTTCCAAGAATGGGTTGAATACGACATCCTTTGATTTAAGGGCACCTTCTACATACCATGAAAAATCACCATATGTTAGCGTGTTGTACAAAGACATTGCATAATTATTATAAGTCGGTGTTATGCTGTCTTGAGGCAAGTAAGAGCCTAGCGCTCCAGTCACTTGCATCATGGTAACATCGTCAATGGTTCTATTTACAATTCCAAACCCAGGTGCCAATGACCAATTGGTTTTTCCTTCTTCTAACTCTTTCGGGGCAATGAATCCATCAATGGCAGCTCCTTTAATGATCGCAGGATAAAGTTCAAATTGTCTTTTTTGTCTTCCTGTGAAGGCCTTTGCTGTCCAATTTTCTCCTAAGTCATAAGTCAATCGAAGACCAGTCAAGGCATTATCGATCAATAAAGTTCGATCTTCAAATGCCCTGAAAATGATTCCTGATCCAATTTGATCGTATAAGAATCCTGCTGAAATCCCTAACTCTTTAATTTTTTTCTTGATGTACCATCTGCCAATTCCTTGAGCCGAATATGATTCTTGTCTGTTTAATAGATTGGAATTATGGAAGGCATCAAATCTCACTCCTACATCAAATCCATATCCAGAATAATTCAATTGCAACCAAGACTCCGCTCCATATAGTTGATGATCGTATTGAGGAGTTTTATCTGCATCGATAATTGAATCTCTAATGAAAAAATTACCTGTTAGCTGTAAATTTCCAGAAAGTATATGCTGGTTGTCAGATTGTGCATTGATTGTCGCCGAAAAGAGGAAAATCATTCCAAAAAGGAATAATTTTGGTGAATGACCCATATTTTGTATCAATTGGTTAGTCTATGGGGTTAAAGATACGTTAAAGCTTTGCTTTGAAGCAAAGAAGGTGTGTACTTTGAACTCGAAGAATCGTCTAATTGATGTATAGCGGTCAATAATTAATGAATAAATAAAAAAACGAGATGAAATATTTAGTACTACTTGCCTTTACCCTTAGCTCTTTTGGATTGATGGCTCAATCTATTCCATCAGTAGAAGTGAAGACTTTGAGTGGAGAAACAGTAAACATACAAGATTATGCAAAAAATGGCAAGATCACTGTGTTGAGCTTTTGGGCCACCTGGTGTTCTCCTTGCAAAAGAGAATTAGATGCCATCGCTGATGTATATGAAGAATGGCAAGAAGAGTACAATGCAGAACTAGTAGCTATCACTATTGACGACGCACGAGCTTTGCCAAAGGTGAAGCCTATGGTTCAGTCCAAGCGGTGGGATTACACAATTCTTTCAGATGTAAAACAAGACTTGATGAGAGGGCTAAACTTCCAGAATGTTCCGATGACATTTTTAATCAATCAAGCTGGAGAAGTGGTTTATACACATTCAGGATATGCTCCTGGTGATGAATATGAATTGGAGGATAAAATAAAAGCATTGGCAGGTAAGTAATTTATTCTGCTTTAAGATATTAAAAGGGTGATTGGCTTGGGCCGATTGCCCTTTTTTGATTGTTTTAGGAAATGGAAGATAATTGGTAGTTGAAGTTGGTTGAAAACTTGTTCGCTGAAGGCGAACATTGTGTTGAAATTAGTTGAAATTTGTGTTGGAAGAAGACAAGCTTCTCCAACGTGGAACGTGAGCTCTGCAGTAAGTCCAACCTGAAAACATTGCTAATTGAAATGAATACAAACTTCAACCAATTTCAAAGCTAAGCTTGGTCGGCCAGTTCCATCCAGCGCATTTCTTTTTCTTCGATTTGCTCTTTGACTGCGCCGAGAGATTTTGACAGTTCCTCGATTTTCTCTGGAGTTAAATTTGGTTCGTTGAATTGAGCTGTGATCTTTTCTTTCTCTGCTTCCAGCTTTTCAATTTGTCTTTCAAGTCTTTTGACTTCCTTTTTGTCTTCTCTGCTTAGACCTTCTGCTTCTTTCGCTTTTTGTTCGATAGCTCTGGTGGCTTTTTCTTCTTGCTTTCGAACATCTCTGTCTGCTCGCTGTTGTTCTAGTTCTTTTTTCTTTTTGTCTTTTCTGTAATCACTATAATTCCCCAGATAATCTTTAATCTTTCCATTGCCTTCAAAAACGAAAAGGTGGTCCACAATTTTATCCATGAAGTACCTATCATGAGAAACAACTAGCAGACATCCATCAAACTCTAATAGAAATTCTTCAAGAACATTTAAAGTCAAAATATCCAGATCATTTGTTGGCTCATCGAGAATTAAAAAATTGGGATTCTCCATTAAAACTGTTAGCAAATACAACCTTCTTTTTTCTCCACCCGACAACTGGGACACATAGACTTGTTGCTGTTTTCTTGAGAAAAGAAATCGTTCTAACAAGGATGCTGCGGTTAGCTTTTGCCCTTTTGCTAAAGGAAGAAATTCTGCAATGTCTCTTATTACATCGATGACTCTTTTGTCTTGCTTCAAATTGATGCCTGCTTGAGTATAGTATCCAAAGACTATTGTTCCTCCGACGATTAACTTTCCGCCGTCCGGTCTGATTTGCTGAGTAAGAAGTTTTAGAAAAGTTGTTTTACCCACACCGTTAGGACCAGCGATTCCAACTTTTTCTCCTCGGTTGAATTTATAGAAAAAATTATCGACAAGCTTTTTGTCGCCATAAGATTTACTAATGTACTGCGCTTCTAATATTTTACTTCCCAGACGACGACCTTTTACTTCGATTTGAATCTTATCGTCTAGTTTAGTTTTATGAGCTTTTTCCTTAATGGTATCGAATTTATCGACCCTAGATTTGGCCTTTGTCGTTCTAGCCTGCGGCATTCTGCGAATCCATTGTAATTCCTTTTTAAAGAGTTTCTTACTCTTGTCCAATTCAATGGCTTCGTTTTCTTCCCTTACCGCCTTCTTTTCTAGAAAATCAGAATAATTTCCTCGATAGCGATAAAGATTACCTTGGTCTAATTCTACGATATGATCGCAAATATTTTCAAGAAAATATCTATCGTGAGTAACCATGAACAAGGTTAGCGAACTTCGTTTTAAATATTCTTCTAGCCATTCTATCAATTCTAGATCTAAATGATTGGTTGGCTCATCAAGAATTAGAAAGTCGGGTTCATCGATTAAAAGTTGTACCAACGCCAAGCGCTTCTGTTGACCTCCGGAAAGTGATCCTACAAGTTGTTCGAAAGCGCCGATTTCAAATCTTGACAGCATCTCTTTAACTCGAGCTTCGAAATCCCAAGCTTTGAGATCATCCATAGCTTGAAGCGCATCTTGCATTTGCTTTTCGCGATCAGGAAACAACATAGCTTCTTGGTAATCTCGAACGGCCTTAATCATTGGATTTTCTGTTCTATGAAAAACAGACTCAAGAATGGTGTGAGCGTCATTAAAATCAGGATCTTGGTTTAAGAATCCAATGCGAATGTCTTGGCGCGTCTCAATCTTAGCATTTTCTCCTTCAGGAGATTCTATTCCCGCGATAACACGAAGCAGCGTGGACTTCCCACTTCCATTTCGCGCCACTAAAGCGATCTTCTGGCCCTTGGCAATAGTCAAGTTGAGATTTTTGAATAGGGTCTTCTCTCCGTAAGACTTGGATATATTTTCTAAGCTCAGATAATTCAATGCGCTACAAATTTGCCTCAAAAATATCAAAAGGTCTCTCAGTAATGAACTGAAAGACCTTTTGATTAAGATTTAATATTTATCTAGGAGCTACTATTTCATCTCAGACATGATTCTCATAGCTTCTTCTAAGTAAATATCCTTATGTAGATTTTCTAACCAATCGTCATTTCGAGCCTGTTTGGCTTCATCCATTTTGATGTCTTCCATATCCACATCAAGATTCGTGATCTTAAGTCCATCAATTGGAGTAAAGATATCTTCAAACTCTTTGGCGATTGCCTCTCTCTCTTTTCGTTCTGCACTATAGGTCTCAAGGTCGATAGCAAACTGCGTTTCGTCTCTTTGCGCTTTTAACCTTGCAGCATCATCCTTCACCAATTTGAAAGTTGGGTGATTAGCGATTCTTCCAAAACTTGACTTAGATAAGATTTCTTTCCCGTTTACTCTGTATACTTTTTGGTCGTGATTAACTGGCTCAATTTCACTCCAAGACATTGGATATTCTTGATCCTGCTCTCCAAGCTTTAAGTAAAAGTATCTGTCTGGTAAAATGATGTCTGGTTGAACTCCTTTCAGTTGAGTTGAACCACCATCTACCCTATAGAATTTTTGAATAGTAAGCTTTACATCACCAAGAGGTTTAATTTCGTTGTATCCTCTTATCGCTCTATCTAGATCGAAAAAACGTTGGACAGTACCTTTTCCAAAAGTTGTCTTACCTGTACCAATGATTATTGCTCTTCCATAATCTTGTAAAGCTGCCGCTAAAATTTCAGAAGCTGAAGCAGAAAATGAATTTACCAAGACTATTAATTTGCCATCGTATTGAACAGTAGGATCAGTATCAGATAAAACATCTGGTGATTGGTTCCTTGTTTTAACTTGGACGATTGGACCTTCCTCAATAAATAGTCCAGTCATTTTCACAACATCTCTTAGCGAACCTCCACCGTTTGATCGCAAGTCAAGTATAATTCCATCGACGTTATTAGCCTTCAACTTTTCAACTTCCATAGCTACATCCTCTGCACAAGATCTTCCTCCTGATCTTTGGAAATCAGCATAAAATCTAGGTAAATGTATGTAACCGATATTGTTTGACGCTCCTTCTAAATTTACGATTGCGGACTTTGCATATCCTTCGTCTATTTCAACTACATCACGTGTGATGCTGATCACTTGCTCGGTACCATCAACTTTTTTAACTGTAAGATTTACAATCGTACCTTTCTTTCCACGAATGTTTTTTACAACATCATCAATTCTAAATCCAGTAACATCTAGTGGTTCTTCGCCGTCCTGAGCTACCTTAGTAATCAAATCGTTTGCTTCCAACTCTTTTCCTTTCCAAGCCGGTCCCCCTGGTATGATTTCAGAAACTTTCGTGTAATCTCCATCAGTTTGCAATCTTGCCCCGATGCCTTCTAGCGTTCCAGACATGTTAATGTCAAAGTTTGCTTTGTCCTTTGGCAACAAGTAACTGGTATGCGGATCGTAAATATTTGTCAATGCGTTGATATAATCTGAAAGATAATCTGAGCGACGATCTTTAGACATTCTATCATACCAGTCGTTAAAAGTTTTTAATACTTCTTCTCTGGACTTTTCTTCCATTTCAGCGAAAGTCTTCTTTTCAACTTCCTCACCTTTTTCAATTTTATCATTTTGAGACTTTTGTTTGTTGTAAACTTTATTCAATGTCTCATACTTCATTGCCTTTCTCCAATACTCTTTCAACTGAGCATCGTCTTTCGCAAAAGCTTTGTCTTCATTCCCTAACTCCACAGCCTCATCTACTGAAAAATCAAATGGTTTGCTTAAAATATCTTGGTAATAGGATTGGGTTTTCTTCAAACCAGCTTCGATTCGCTCAATCGCTACATCCAATAGTTGGAAAGTTCCTTCTTCTAACTGATTGTCAATCGATTTTTCGAAAGGCTTAAGAAGTGCTATGTCTTCTTGAGTCAACCATCTCCTTCCTAAATCGATTCGATCTAGATAGAGATCAAAAGCTTTCGCAGAAAAGTCATCATCAATGGCTGCTGGCTTATAATGCAATTGCTCAAGGCCTTGCATTATCGTTTGAATTAGAATAGCCTCTTTCTGGCTATTGTCTTGATTAAATGGAAAATATGCACCTCCAACAAGGATTGCTAGGGCTACTATAAAAATCAATGCTCCTTTATTCTTCATAGGTAAAAGCGGCTTTTCAAAAATTAAATTTTGCTATCCCAACAAGGATTTGGCAAAATGAGAAGACGTATAATAAATATACTGTCTTTTAACAGTAAAGTTCGGCTATAATCCTGCCAAAAGGGCAGTTTAACGAAACAATAACGAAAAAATGGCCAAAAACTTATGAAGTGTCACATCGTTGGTTGTTTAGTCTGTTTTTGATGCATCAATTACCGAAAGTAAAAAAGCCGATTGAATCGAGTTCAACCGGCCTTTTTTCGTCAAATTCTAATGTATTAACTTATAAATGGTGCGATCACCAAAGCTACAACAGACATCAATTTCAAGAGGATATTCAATGATGGACCTGAAGTATCCTTAAATGGATCCCCAACGGTATCACCAACAACGGTTGCTTTGTGCGCCTCCGATCCTTTGTAGTGCATTTCGCCATCAATCTCAACTCCTTCTTCAAACATCTTCTTAGCGTTATCCCATGCTCCTCCTGCGTTAGACTGGAAGATTGCCATAAGTACACCACAAACGGTAACACCAGCAAGAAGACCTCCTAGCATTTCTGCTCCACCTCCGAATCCAATAATTACAGGAGAGATTACTGCGATCAATCCTGGAAGAATCATTTCACGGATAGAAGCTTTAGTGGAAATATCAACACATTTGTCATATTCCGCTTTTCCATCTGCAGCATCGAATGTAGCTCGATCAGCAGCAGACCATTCGCTGGATTCTTTTCCTTCATTTCTTTTCATTACTTCCAAAGCAGCTTTTAACTCAGGAATAGTTTTGAATTGTCTTCTAACTTCGTTGATCATATCCATCGCTGCTCGCCCTACGGCATTCATTGAAAGTGCAGAGAACAAGAATGGCAACATACCACCGAGTAATAATCCAGCCATTACTTTTGGTTGAGCAATATCAATCGAAGTGATTCCAGCTGTAGCCATGAACGCTGCAAACAAAGCTAATGCAGTTAAAGCTGCAGAACCAATTGCAAATCCTTTTCCAATTGCTGCAGTTGTATTTCCTACTGCATCCAGTTTATCTGTTTTTTGTCTTACTTCTTTTTCTAGTTCAGCCATTTCAGCAATTCCCCCTGCATTATCCGCAATAGGTCCGTAAGCATCAACAGCCAATTGGATTCCTGTATTAGAAAGCATCCCGACTGCCGCAATTGCAATACCATAAAGTCCACCAAAATAGTGTGCTCCAATAATTGCAGAAGCTAAAATTAAGATTGGAATAGCTGTTGAAATCATACCAACTCCTAAACCTGCGATGATGTTCGTTGCTGCCCCTGTTAAAGATTGTTTTACAATTGAAACAACTGGCTTAGTGCCTGTTCCTGTGTAGTACTCTGTAACCATCCCGATTAAAACCCCAGCAACAAGACCGATTATAACTGCTGCGAATATTCCAAGAGGAGTATAAGTTTCACCATTGAACGTCCAAGATTCTGGGAGCATCCAATTGGCAATTGCATAAGTTGCAGCGATCATAATTCCACCAGCTATAAATTCACCTCTGTTTAATGCCTTTTGAGGATCTCCCCCTTCTCCAACTTTTACAAAGAAAGTTCCGATGATTGAAGTAATAATTCCAACAGAAGCTAAAACTAAAGGAAGCATAACTGCTGAAAGACCATTGAATCCATCAGTCCAAGCTGCGCCATTAACCGTAGCTCCACCGATAAATACCGCTCCTAATACCATAGTTCCAATGATAGATCCAACATATGATTCGAATAGATCTGCTCCCATCCCTGCAACATCTCCTACATTGTCTCCAACGTTATCAGCAATAGTCGCTGGGTTCAATGGGTGATCTTCAGGAATCCCTGCTTCCACTTTTCCAACCAAATCCGCTCCAACATCCGCCGCTTTAGTGTAGATACCTCCACCTACTCTTGCGAAAAGAGCGATAGAAGAAGCCCCAAAAGAAAAACCGGTAAGTACCGTAATCACCTTTGATACATTTGCTTGGGTATCAACTCCAAACATAGAAGTATAAACAAGAAACAAAGTACCTAGTCCTAAAACTCCAAGACCAACTACTCCCATTCCCATAACTGCTCCACCACCAAATGCAACTTCTAGTGCTTTTCCGAGACCAGTTCTTGCAGCATTTGTTGTTCTAACATTTGCCTTCGTAGCCACTTTCATACCTATGAATCCAGCCAATCCAGAACAGATTGCACCCAACACGAAAGACAAAGCCACTAAAACAGAAGATCCTTCTTGAGTTCCACTCCATGCCATTAAAGCCGCAACTACCGCCACAAAAATGGCTAGCACTTTATATTCAGCCCTAAGAAAGGCCATCGCGCCATCTGCAATGTTATCGGCAATCCTGCCCATCTTTTCTGTTCCCACCTCTTGTCTTGAAACCCATGCAGATTTCCAAAAGGTGAAAAGAAGTGCCACTAATCCAAAAAATGGAATGGCGTAAATGATATTTTGACTCATGTTCTCGTTTAGTTTTGATTTTAAAAAAGTTAATCTGAACAGCACATACGTTGCTGAACAAGGCCCCAAAGCTAAGTAAATTCGGATTTTATACAAAAAAGGATTTTTATCATTTTTGAGGATTTTGATTTCTAGCTATTCATCCATTCTACTTTTGAAGCAATTGGAGTTCTTTTCCCTTCTTGAGGTGCATGGTCATAATAGCCCATATAAAACAATCCTAGACAACTTTCTCCTTCCTTCAAGCTTAGAAATTCCTTGAATTGCTTAGAATTAATCGTGCCGGGGCTACTCCAATAAGATCCAATTTTTAAGGCCGTACAGGCCAACCACATATTTTGAACAGCACAGGCTACAGCAGCAATTTCTTCCCATTCAGGCACAGATAAATTAGGATCCCTTTGCATGCAAATAGCAATAACACACGCAGACTGCCTTGGTTTAAGCCCTTTTTTGGTCATTTTTTCAGCTGAAAATTTTTCTTCCGGGGTATTATCCTGATAAAGCTTCTCAGACAAATCTCCAAGTCTTGACAACGCTGCTCCTCTAATTATTCTAAATCTCCATGGTTCCGTAAGACGATGTGTAGGAGCCCAGTTCGCTTGGGTTAAGACATCCATTATTACATTGGTCGGAATAGGTTTTCCATTGTATTGCTTCGGAAAAATAGAACGTCGTTTTGCTATAAGTTCAAAAAGTGCTTTGGTATCCATATGCTAAATTTTCACAAAAGTAGAAGTCAAAAATACAAATCTTAAGTTTCGAGAATTAAAGCCCACTTAACAAAATTTGTTAGGTGCGTCTAAATGCCTAAATTTACATTATGAAAAAACAGCTGATATTGTTGATTTGTTTTGCTTGGGCCATTTCCACTTTTGGCCAAGATCGTCCAAAGGTTTTGGCAACGGCATCAATGATTTCAGACATGGCCCAAGTCATTGCTGGTAATAGACTTGAGATAGACTGCATAGTTCCTATTGGTGGAGATCCACATTTATACGAACCTACTCCACAGGATGCTTCAATGATTTACAAGGCTGATTTAGTTTTAAAAAATGGAATGACCTTCGAGGGCTGGATTACTGAACTCATAGAAACTTCTGGAACCAAGGCAGAGGTCGTTTTGGTAACCAACGGAATCAATGCTATTCAAAGTTTGGATTATGAAAACTCAGTTGATCCTCATGCATGGATGGATGTTCAAAATGGCTTGACTTATATTAAGAATATCAACGCTGCATTAAAAAGACTGGACCCCGAAAACGCAAACTACTTTCAGAACAACTATGAACAGTATAGAAAAAAGTTAGCGGATCTAGATCAATATATTAAAGATAGAGTCAACGAAATTCCGGAGAAAAAAAGGGTGCTGATTACTTCGCATGATGCATTCCAGTATTACGGTCGCGCTTATGGTCTAACTTTAAAATCTGTTCTTGGTACATCAACTGACGCAGAAGTACAAACCTCCGATATAACAGCATTGCATAAAGCAATACAAGAGACTCAAGTTCCAGCAATTTTTGTGGAAACCACGATCAATCCAAAATTACTGGAACAGGTAGCCGCGGACAATGGAATTTCTATTGGCGGTAAATTATATGCGGATTCTATTGGTGATGAGGAAAGTGATGGGAACTCTTATCACAACATGCTCAAATCAAATACTGACAAAATTGTAAATGCTTTAACCGGTAAAATAAACGAAGGCTATTTTGAAGCGAAGCAAGAAGATAGTCTTTTGAAAAAGTTACTACTTTTTGGTTTAATTGGATTTCTTTTTATTGGAGGGTTCTTAATGATGTTACTGAGATTGAGAAAAACTGCTACTAGTGAAATTCCACCTGACCTCCCAGATCATGAGGCTATTTCTATAAATGGACTTTCCGTTTCTTATGATAAAAAAGTTGTCCTAAGTAATATCTACTGTGAAATTGCATCTGGAAAAGTCTACGGTGTGCTAGGGCCAAATGGAGCTGGAAAATCTACTTTGTTTAAATCAATTCTTGGGTTAATTGAACCTAGTTCTGGAACAATCAAATTGCATGGGTTTCCACCTCATGTTCAAAAAAGACGAATTGCTTATGTCCCGCAGAAAAACGATGTTGATTGGAGTTTTCCGGCAACAGTAAAAGACATTGTAGAGATGGGACGTTACCCACATTTGAAACCATTGTCGAGGTTGAGTAAAGCAGACAGTGAAATTGTGGCGAAATCATTATCGGAATTGGGAATTGAACACTTGGCCCAGCGTCAAATTGGGGAGTTATCTGGGGGACAGCAACAAAGAGTATTTTTAGCTAGAGCCCTAGCCCAGCAAGCGGACATCTTTCTATTGGATGAACCATTCGTTGGAGTGGATATTACAACGGAAGGAAAAATAATTGACTTGTTAAAAAAACTAGCAGCTCAGAATAAAACGTTGTTGGTAGTGCATCACGATTTATCTACTGTGAAAGATTATTTCGATAGCGTTATTCTGTTAAATCAAAGATTAATTGCAGCAGGGCCAACAGCACAAACATTTACAGAGGAGAATTTATCAACAGCGTACCGAGGGCAATTACCAATATTGCATAAGACCGTTGGAGAATAATATTCTAAAGTACTATTCTACATTTTTCTTTTCGCCAAATGCAGCGCTAAGTCCTACCCTCAGATTGGTGGACTCCCTACCTACTAGATTAGATATATTTATCAAATTGTTGGTTCCTGCAAAAATTTGAACAGGACCTAATTCCAATAAAAAATTTACTCCAACGTGATTCCATTGGTTGTAGTGAGCACCGTAAGTTACACCTATGGAAAGAAGGTTTCCTGTTTTAACTCTGAAATTAAGCGCAAAGGCTGGTTCTATTTTTCCGTTGAAAAATTCTCCATAAAATATTCCTCCCGTCTCAACAAATTCATTGATTTGGTATCTCGCATTCAAGTATACCTTCTTCGCAGTTTCAGTTTTAAAATCAGCTATTTCTTCTTGATTGAGTTGAAATGATTCGACCACATCATCAACCACATTCTCAATGTTTATACTATCTCCATCGATAATGCCATTTAAGTCAATTCCTTTGAAAGCAGCTATTCCGTTAGAGGAAAAAGCCTGTACATTTTGATTCCAAGTTATCTGACCAATTCCAACCAGACTCAATCCTAGGCTAAGTTTATCGTTGTGCCGATAACGAACTCCTAGGTCAAGATTAATACCAGAATTTCCTTTCCAAGATAGTCCATTTGCAATTACATTGTCCAGTAGTTCGGCACCTATAATGCTGTTAGGATTTGAAGATAAAACGCCGCTAGATTGAATCAAGAAATCACCATTCAAGGACAATTGATAATACTCTGGATTGGTATATAGTTCTAGATCACTTCGCTTGGTTTCAATAGAGAAAATTCCGTTAACTAGGGCAGGTCGAATTCCAAAAGTCCATTTGTTTGATTCAAATGAAATTGGAATTGACAAAGATTGTGAGGCAACTGAATATATCTTTGGACCGAGGTTTAAAGTTTGGCCTACATAGGGGGAATTACCAAAGGCCGAAAACCTAAAAAGATCTGCGGGAACAGTGACTACGGAATTATTTTGTAAGCTGTATTCGAGTCCAACTCTAAAGTTGTTTAGTTTAATCGAAAAATATATTGGATGGATTATTTGCTGAGCTTGAAATTGAAAATCGGAATTAATTTCATTCGCGAATTTTCCTAAATCGAAAAGAGGATTGTTGCCACTGAAATCAATAAAATTTCTAAGGTCGTTGGAAAACCCTTTATTGTTATAATAAAAAGAAGGTAAACCTACATGTATTTTTCCTTCGGGTACCCATGCTGGATTTGTAAAACTACTGGCCCAAATTTCAGGGATAAAACTTGTTGTCAAATCATGCTGAGCATTTAACGAAAATGGTGCACAGATTTTAATTAGGACAAAGAATAAAAGTATGGTCTTTTTATTCATCTTTCAATTTCACCTTTAGTCCAATTTTCACATCCACTTTTTGGCTACCCAAGATTTCAACTACTTCATTGGATTGCCCTACTGTATTAAACTCCGCCAAAAAAACTATTTTTTCAGTAGAGTAAATGTGATTAAGTTTTTCCATTGAGATCGGTAAATAAATGGTCTCAACAGTAGGCTCTTCTGCAGGATCATTAGCATCTCGATTCAAAACCGCACGAGGAGCACCAAACAAGGAATCAATTGGAGAACCACTAGCATCTAAAAATATTCCTTGCACATCAATAATCAATGGTAGATCATTTTCAATAATAATTTTCAACTCAGCGCTTTCTACATTTTCAATAGGCTCAATATTAATATCAAGGCTATCATCAGCAACAAAGTTTTTCGTCCATCCCTTTAATGGCAAATCTACTCCTACTTGAATTTCAAAAACAGAAGTGTCCAAAAGAAAACCACGAATGCTCGTATCCAAATCCGGATTCGCATTGGCTTTGAATTCATATTCCAAAGCCACTGGCCGACTTAATATCAAGTCTGAAAGATTCGAGTTCGCATTGTCAAAAGGAAAAGTTGTTACTTTCTTTACCCCAACCTCATTCAACTTTGGATAATCAATATTGATTTGATCAAGAGCTGAAGCTTCCAATTCTAAAACACCGCCATCTCTTTCGAAAAAATTAAAAATAGAACCAGTCGAACGAATGGGAAAGCCAAATGAATTATTGATGACTACATTAACTTGGGGATCTTCAATAAACAAATCTCCATTTAAAGTCTCTTCAAAAAAATCAAGCTCAATGGTATCTCTTTCTATGTTAAAAGCTTCTTGTCCCAAATAGCCTTCCATATACTGAACCTTGAAATCAAAAATCGTCGCTCCAATAAATTCGGCTCGATCAAATTCCATTGAACTTTCTTTAAATAGTTCGTACCTGACATAAATGCTGTCATTCGTTGGTTTGATAGTATATCCTTTGAAAGAAATAGAATCAGTTAGTGAATCTACCGGCCAATCTTGGTGAAAAGTCTCATGCACATAGGGGTCACCGGTTGGGGTTAAAATATTTTCTATTGTAATTTTCACTCTAATGGGTTCTTGAAAATCAGATCTATATCCGAACCTTGCACCCCCATCACTTAATATTGCAAAGTCAATATCTATACCTTGAGGTGCCGAAAATGGCAAGACAACAAAAGTATCTATAAATACTAAAGGTGCAGTAAATTGATCTACGAATTCAGCGACATCGGACCCCTTAAAGCTCTTGATAACTCCTTGATAATTTAGATGAACAAGGCCATCTGGATCTACTTGAATGATTGATGCATCAGAAATATTATTGATCACATCGTTCCAGCCTAACGCCGCTGAACCGATTGGTACGGCGTACCCTGCTCCCGGCTTATCTACTTCCAGTCCCTCATATTTCCGGCAAGAAAAAATGGTCAGAAGTGGAATCAACAACAATAGAATTCTCATAAATATTTTCTAATTAAGCTTGAAGACCGCGCCTAATTCTGGAATTTGCACATCTTTGAAACCATTTTCCTTTAATAAACCACGAAAGGACTTTTGGGCGTCTAAATCTCCATGTACTAGGAACAGTTTCTTGACGGATTTCTTCTGATTTGTCAAAAATTCCAACATTTCTTGGCGATCACCATGTGCTGAAAATGAATCCATTATTTCCACTTGCATCTTGACTATTTTTTGCTCTCCAAATAGTCTAAGTGTTTCCGCTCCAGCTCTAAGTGCGCCCCCTGGGGTATTTGGCGAACAATAGCCTACAATTAGTAAAGTATTTTTCTCATCATCGATATTGTTGAACAAATGATGTTTAACTCTACCTGCATTCATCATTCCGGAACTACTAATAATGATACAAGGCTCGTTAGTATTGTTCAAACTTTTTGAAACCTCTACATTTCGGACATAGGTCAAATTATTAAATCCAAAAGGATTGTCATCAATCAGCATATATTCATGTAAATCATTATCATAGCATTCTGGGTGCGAACCAAAGACTGTCGTTGCATTCACTGCTAATGGACTATCTACATAAACTGGAATCTTAGGTAGTAGTCCTTTGTTCTCGAACTGATCCAACATGTAAACGATTTCCTGGGTCCTTCCAACACTGAAGGCGGGGATAATCAGTTTTCCTTTTTTCTCAACACAAGTATCATGAATAATTTTTAGAATACGCTCTGTTTCAGCTGGCTTTTCAATATGATCTCTATCTCCATAAGTAGATTCACAAAGCAAGTAATCAACCTCAGGCATTGGCATTGGATCTCTTAGGATTGGACGGTTGGGTCGGCCGATATCCCCAGTAAATCCGAAATAGGTTTGATGCCCATTTTCATTGATCCTTAAGGTCACCGACGCGGAACCTAAAATATGACCTGCATCTCTGAACTTCACAGCTACATTCTGATTGATTTGAAACCATTCGTCATAACCTACAGTTATGAATCGCTCCATTGCTGGCGGGACATCTGCACTTGTATACAACGGCTTAGCTAGTTTAATTTTGCGTTTTCGCTTCTTCTTGGCATTTTTCTTATTCTCCCACTCCGCGTCTCGTTCCTGAATTTTTGCAGAATCCAATAACATTATGGCACAAAGAGAACGAGTAGCATGTGTAGAAATAATATTCCCATTAAAACCATCGGCAACAAGTTTGGGTATTCTTCCAGAATGGTCTATGTGCGCATGAGAAAGAATCATGCAATCCACCTCAGAAGGTTTGAAGAGAAATTGTTCGTTGAAATTTTCCAGTTCTTTTCGGTAGCCTTGATACAACCCACAATCGAAAAGTATTTTATATCCGCTATCTAACGTCAAGAGGTGACAGGAACCTGTCACCTCTTGAGCAGCTCCGCAAAATTGTATATCCATTTAATTATTCTTTGCGGAAAGATAGGGAAAATGGATGGGAAGAAAAGGAGTCTACCAGACTTTGATTCCTCCGTAGCTGGAATTGATTTTAATGGCACTTCTTGAGTCTGAGCCTTTTGAGCCGGAAATTTCTTTGTTTTGTCCAGATTGTATATCTCTTCGTATGTCTAATCCACTCGGATAACTAATCCCAGCATATCTTGAAGTAGCGTCAAATGAATAAGAGGCATCCGTATGAATTCCGACCTTTATTCCGGAATAGCTTCCTGTAATATCAACCCTTTCAAAGTTAGGACCAAGCTCTTCTATTTTTATTCCACCATAACTCAATTGAACATCCGCACCGTTGGCACAAGTTCCAATATCTAGATTGGTATACTTAGAAACTACAGCCATGTGATTTACAGCTACAATATTCAAATCTGAATACTTTCCCTCATATTCCAGATTATCCAAACCTTCAATTGTATAATTGTCGTAACCTGAGATTGATTTCAAGTTCTTGGTATTGTTGAATGTTAATTTCGAGTATTTCGAATTCATGTTGACGTGGCCAACATCACCCATTCTTAATTTAGAATATTTGATTTCGGCGTCAACGTCTGAAGTATTAAGAAAAGTTCCATTTCCATATCCTAGATATAGGGAAACCTCACCCCCAACATTGTTGGCATTCAGATCGCCATATTTTACTGAAAATTTTCCTGTACCGTTAAAATCTGCTACATAAGAATGACCATATTTATTCGTCAAATCTAGACTGTGGGCTAAAGGCATTTTGACAGTATAGTTTATTTTAAAGTCATCGTTACTCGAGCCAGACCACCAAGATCCCCAAGAGGATTTTTTGTCTGCGATTTCTGTGGTCGCTGAAGAGTAACCACCGCCTTGATCAAATGTTATTTTGATTCGTTCAAGCATCTCGTCTCCTGCTTCTTTAGAACGCGCATTTACTTTGATCAACACATCCACTTGTACTTTTGATTCATTCCAAGTTTGAACATCAATCTTACCGTAACGATTATTTACAATGAACTTATCAGTGTCTTCTACATCAAAAGTCTTGTTATAACTTTTAGTGTATTCGGTCTTTAATTTTGTTGGTAACTCTGCTGCTGCACTGGTAAATCCAGCAAGCAAAATACAACAGCACAGTGCTAAAATGTTAAATACTTTTGGTTTCATCTTTAGATAATTTATTAGTAGAATTAAATTGCAATCGATCCAACACCCTTTCGAGTAAATCTACTCGACTTTGATAATTTGCGATCATTGCTTGAATCACTACTTCCCTTTCATTTTTTGGAGTATCCTTGAGGTCGGTTTTAAGTTCGTTCAAGAATTCTTCCATTTCTTTTATATCACTTTTGACTTCATCTTCTTTGTTAAAAGAAGCGAGTTGCGCCATTTTATTTTTTATTTCTGATTGATAGTGTTTTTCTATCTCCCCCAATTCGCTAGATATTTCGGCCATAGAATTTATCGTTCCTTGTTGCATACCTTGGTTGTATGACCACGTTCCTACAAGTCCAAGCAGAACCAACAATCCTGCAGCAATGGAGAATGCCTTCCAAGGAAATAACTTTCGTTGCTTCGCAGGTAAACCAGCTTCTACTTTTGCCCATAAGTCCGCTGGGGGCGATTTATGATCAAAGTCAGTTCTATTTTCTCGAACAAAATTTTCTAATCTGTCTTTCATCAGGCAATACTTTGACTTTCTAATATGTTTCTAATTTTCGCCTTTGCTCGGCTAAATTGAGATTTTGATGTTGCTTCACTAATACCCAGAATGCTTGCTATTTCAGCATGGTCATAGCCCTCTATAAGATACAGAGAAAAAACTTGCTTGTAACCATCGGACAATTGTCCTAGCGCATTATTAATCGCGTTGACTTTTAAATCCACAGTTGAGTTCACATGCTCTGTCTCAACTACATCTGTGGTTTTGTCATCTAAGATTTCAAAATCGATTCTTTTTTTCTTCAAAAAATTGATGCAATTGTTTACAACAATCCGCTTGATCCAAGCGCCAATCGTAGATTGGAATCTAAAGGAATCTAGCTTGGTAAATACATCAATGAATGAATTTTGCAAAAGATCCTCTGCATCACCATCATTTCCAAGCATTCTGCAGCAAATATTGTACATAGCCTTGGAATAAAGCTGATACAATTCATACTGAGCCTGCCGATCTCCCGATTTACAAGCCTCTACAATCTCTCTATGTTGGTTTCCGTATTCCAATTTCACTATGGTTCATGTCAAAGACATACAATTGTTAAAATGGTTGCATCAAACAATATTTGATGCAAAATAGGCCTTTATCGGCGTCAAAAGTGGTGCATTTCAGTTGAAATTTTTCGATCTTTGCCTACCTGAAAGTGGTAAATAGCATGAAAAAGTTATTCAATTTAGTAAACAGAGATGTCCTCAAGGCCAAAATCATGGAG
>CALFWO010000058.1 GCA_937928045.1 uncultured Saprospiraceae bacterium
TTCCTGTAAAGCTTTTTTCCACACACTTGTTGCTACTCATTATCTTTGTACTCTGGAGTGATTTGCATCGCATACTTAACTTTCTTGTTTTAAATAAACCGGTCGCGCCAAAAAAGATTTTAGCTGCATTTTCAGACACAAAATTCAAAGTTCCTAGCTTAGTGATTAAAACATTATTTATTTGTGCACTGCTTTACAATCAGGTTTCTTCTTCTCTTGAGACTATCCAAAAATATGGAGACAAAGCTCCTAAGCCTGCATTATTTGGAATTTATGAAGTTGAACAATTCAGCTTAAATAAGGATACTTTGCCTCCATTGGCAACGGACAGTATTCGATGGAAAAACATGTTAGTGCAATGGGAAGGAACTGCCGCCTTACAACTAAGCAATGGCAAAAAGAAATACTTAGGGATGAACGTTGACACAGTAGAACAATCCATTCATTTATACAATTGGCGAGATTCAATAACGGATAACAGCACTTATCAATATTCTCATTTAGGAACTGATTCATTAATCTTAAAAGGTGTTTACCGAACAGACACTTTAGAAATATTGATGAAATACAGAGACCCCAAAGATTTTCCGCTTCTAAGTAGAGGGTTCCACTGGATTAGTGAACGACCATATAATCGATAAAGGAAAAAGCTTCGAGTAAATATTTAAAAGCCTCTAGCGTCTGAAAAGTATGCTTACTTCAAATACAATCGATTTGAAGCATAATCTAAAACCACTTCAAATTGATTAAAGAAAGGAAAACCTAAAAGTCCATCAAGACCATTCCCAATTTGGTCTTGAACTTCTTTGAATGGACTTAGGTAAAAATCAGTTGTATGAAATGCTAAGTCTCCGATTTTAGCGATTGGAGCTGAAATTTGAGGAAGTGAAATAGTTTTTTTACCAATTCCGCAAATTTGCTTACACTGATTTTTGTTTGGAATTAAATCTTCAGAAAATTGATCAGATAAAATATTTACTTCTGCTCCAGTATCTAAGCCCATCCAATACGCCTTACCATCTATTTTCATTTTCACCGCAAGTAAATGTCCGAATTCAACAAGTGAATAAACTTGCCAACCATCCTCAATCATATCTTTTTTCTTCGGAGAACTATCCAACTTAAATATTTGATCTTTGTAATTTATTTCAAGCGCTTGTTCATTAAATAAGGAGTGACCAATCAATCCAGCAATATCGATTGTAGCGCCTTTTTCAAATGAGGAGAGATCAGTTTTAAATGCATTAACTTCATTTGCCTCAAATGCTCCTACTTTAAAATTTGAAATCAAAATCTCCTCTGCTGCAATTTCTCCACCCAAACCACCTGCCACGGCTTCTCTCCTTTCAGCCGGCTTATTGATAACAAGGTCACTGGCTCCTGTGTCTAAAATGAAATTACCTTTTTCACCTTCTACACTTCCTTCCACTAAAATCAACCCTCCAGATAGCTCAAACGAACTACTATTAGCATCTAAAGAATTTGAAAGTAGATCTTCTACAGAATTGTCATGAAGTCCAAGGAATGCCACAGTATTTTGTCCCGAAACTCCGGACAATGAAAAAATTACCAATAATGTGGAAAATAAGTGCTTCAAGCTTATTGTTTTTATCAAAAATAGCCCAAATCATTAGAAAAAGCAACATTCAATTCATTTTAAATTAATATACAGTTAACATTAAAGCCTTGACTCTATGCATAATTCCTCACTATTCATTGATTTACAGTGATTTATTTTTTTTGTTGGCAGTTAAACTACAGTTAACAACCGAGAACTTTCTAGTCCAATATTGACGCATTAGTTCTTAAACACTTAAAAGAAAGCCATCATGACTATTCACAAATACCTGATTATAAGCGATTCATATTTTTCATCACTAAAAATGATTGCATGTGAAGAATGCTTCTCGACCTGTTAATATTAGCTTAACATTAGGTGAGTACCTTTGAAAGTATAATAAACAACGAGACGACGTAATAATCTGTTTTTCAGTTAGTTAAATT
Source organism: uncultured Saprospiraceae bacterium (assembly GCA_937928045.1). GTDB lineage: Bacteria > Bacteroidota > Bacteroidia > Chitinophagales > Saprospiraceae > JABDJM01. Next base: position 2,005 of record CALFWO010000058.1, read on the forward strand.
TATTTATCACTGAGTCGTTGTTGAATTTTTAAAAATCAATACCTTGCTCCAAAAGTTCTGTTTCTTTAAAGACAGCTACTTTAACAACCAATATATATGGACTTCGGATTTTATGACCTCATGGAAATTATTGGGGCCCTTGCATTTTTCATTTATGGTATGAAAATAATGAGTGATGGCATCCAAAAGGCTGCCGGCTCTCAATTGAGGAATATTCTCCGAAAAATGACTAAAAATCGGTTCATTGGAGTCTTTAGTGGATTCTTAGTAACGGCATTCTTGCAATCTTCATCTGCTACCACTGTTATGGTGGTAAGTTTTGCCAACGCTGGTTTACTGACATTAACAGAATCTATTGGTGTCATCATGGGGGCAAATATTGGTACTACCGTTACAGCATGGTTGATTTCGATATTCGGTTTTAAAATGAAAATCTCGGCCCTGTCACTTCCTTTGATTGCGATTGGATTACCGCTTCACTTCATGAATCGTCCTTTGCTCAAAAATATTGGAGAAGCAATCATTGGTTTCGCAATTTTATTTTTAGGGCTGGCCTTTTTAAAAGATGCTGTGCCTAATTTTAATGACAACCCAGAAGTTTTAAATTTTCTAAATACTTGGACAGGTTATGGAAGGCTATCTGTTATCCTTTTTGTCGCTGTTGGAACAGTTTTAACTGTAGTAGTCCAATCTTCAAGTGCTGCAATGGCGCTTACATTGACACTCTTATATGTTGGAGTGCTGCCATTTGAAGTGGCTGCCGCAATGGTCTTGGGTGAAAATATTGGAACAACAATCACTGCAAATATCGCAGCGGTAGTTGGAAATGTACATGCCAAAAGAGCAGCTCGAGCACACTTAGTTTTCAATGTATTCGGAGTCGTCTGGATGATTATTCTATTTCCATTTTTCATTGAGTTTGTTCAAAAAATGTGGGAACCATTTCAATCCTTTTTACAAACCTATATCCCTGACTTGGATAAAGGTCAAGAAGAATTACAACTCTCCCTTTTCCATACCACATTCAATATCATCAATACTTTTCTGATGCTAGGCTTTGTAACTTTTATTGCCAATATCGTGACTCGAATTGTTCCTTTAACAGATGAAGATTCCGGAGAGTATCGATTAAAGTATATCAGTAAGTCTATCAATATTCCAGAATTAATCACTGTTGAACTGCAAAAAGAAACTGCGCACTTTGGAGAAGTCACCAGCAAAATGTCTGGCTTCTTAAGTACTTTGATCAACACGGCCAGCGAAAAGAAGCAAAAGGAGATGATGGATCAACTCAAGAAATATGAGGACATCACTGACCGCATGGAAATTGAAATAACTGAATATATTACAAAGCTTTCAAGTTCCGAACTTACACCTAAAACAAGTTTAAGGTATCGCTCCATACTTAACATCTGTAATGATCTAGAAAGAATTGGTGATATTTATTATCAGATCTCGAAAAACTTAGAAAGAAAAATTGAAGAAAAAATATACTTCATTCCGGAACAAAGGAATAACTTAAATGCGATGTTAACGCTTATTGACAAAGCCTTTAAGACCATGGTGAAAAACTTAAAGGAGGATTCCTACGATACTGTAACTATGGATGAAGCATTGGCCATCGAAAAAGAAATAAATGAATATCGAAATACTTTGAAAAAAGAACACCTAACTCGTTTAGGTGATGAAGACTACAATGTCGAAGCTGGAATCATTTATAACACTGTCATTTCTTTGATTGAAAGAACAGGAGATCATATTATAAATATTACAGAAGCGATTGTTGGAGAAATTTAATATTTAAGATACCACTTAACCCGGCGAAGATTTCAGCATTGAAATAAAGCGCTTCCTACAAACAAAGTGAAAGAAATTTTTCTATACTTCTTTAGACTTGGTATCCTTGCATTTGGTGGCCCAGCGGCGCATGTTGCCATGATGGAAGAAGATTTGGTACGGCAAAAAAAGTGGTTGACCACTGAAGAGTTTTTGGATTACATGGGCGCCACCAATCTGATACCGGGGCCCAACTCCACCGAAATGACCATGCATGTGGGTTATCATCGTGGAGGTCCGGCAGGTTTATTTGTAGCAGGTTTGAGCTTCATCTTTCCAGCCGTTTGTATCACCCTTTTAGTCGCCATCTTTTTTGAGAAATTTAGCGATATTGCTTGGGTTGTCCCAATCATTGACGGAATCAAAGCCGCAGTACTTTCTTTCATAGTAGCCGCGATAATCAAACTCGGCAAGAAAGCTGTCAAGACTCAATTCCTAGCAGCCATTGGTATCTTAGTCATCATCGCCGCCTACCTCGGTGTTAATGAAATCCTTTGCATTCTTTACGCTGGATTTTTAGTCATGCTATACAAACTGGCCAGTAACCGAGGACAACTCAATAGCTTTGTGCTCTTGCCTTTGTTCATGCTCGTCAAAGTGCCTTACACCCAATTAAAATTATTCTTAATATTCTTAAAAGTAGGAGCGGTACTTTTTGGTTCCGGCTATGTTTTATTCGCATACTTAGATGGAGAATTGATTGAAAACTTAGGCTGGTTGACACATCCTGATTTGGTCGAAGCCATCGCTGTGGGACAAGTTACACCCGGGCCAGTGCTGTCCACTTCTACATTTATTGGATACAAACTTGGCGGTATTTCTGGAGCTGTCTTGGCAACTATTGGTATTTTCCTTCCTTCATTTTTTTACGTTTGGTTATTGAATCCATTAGTGAAAAAAATGAGATCTAATCCATTGCTTACTGGATTCTTAGAAGCAGTAAATGTTGCAGCAGTAGCGGTGATGGTGGTCGTCTCCTTGAAGATGGCACAAAGTATCGTAGTCGATTGGAAAACAGCTACGATTTGTGCCGCTAGTTTTTTCGTTTATTTTTATTTCAAAGGCATCAATACCCTTTGGATCATATTGGGAGGAGCTGTCATGGGCTACCTTTTATCACTAGTTTAACTATGAATAATAAGTCGTTATACCCCACTGTCAAAAGTTATATTGATCAATTAAATGTTGATCAAATTGATGCTGCAAGAAAAGAAGATTTGAATGTGTTGGTCAACTACATCAATGAAAAATTGAAAGGAGACGATCCAATTCACTTGAATTTCATCTGCACACACAACTCAAGAAGAAGTCAATTCTCACAACTCTGGGCGGCTATCTTTAGCGACTTGTATGAAGTTCCTGCGAGTTGTTATTCCGGCGGCGTAGAAGTGACTGCTTGCAACGACCGAGTCATCAATACTTTGAAAAGAATTGGATTAGAAGTCTCTGGAGAAAATGAAGGTGAAGAAGAAAATCCGCACTACTTGGTCACCTACGCTGAAGAATCCAACTTGGTAATTTTGTTCTCCAAATTGTACGATGACAATTACAGCGAAGGCACCAAGACTTGTGCAATAATGACTTGCGCGCATGCAGATGAAAACTGCCCAGTGATCCCTGGTGCGGAAGCAAGAATTCCAATTCGCTATGAAGATCCTAAGGCCTTTGATGACACTGATCGAGAAACAGAAATGTACGCGGAGCGCTGCCAACAAATCGCCACTGAAATGAAATACATTTTCTCCTCAGTAAGCTACGAAGACTAATGACCAAGGAGCTATTTGGAGAAGCGCTAGGCACTGCCATCATCGTCTTGATCGGTTGTGGAGCAGTCGGTGCAGCAGTGATCTTAGGATGGCTCACAGCGCTTTGGCAAGTAGCGATCATCTTTGGGGCGGGTGTATCCATCGCCGTCGTAGCTTCTAGATCCTTCTGTCCGGCACATCTAAATCCAGCAGTCAGTCTTTCCATGTGCATGACAGGAAATCTCCCTTGGAAAAAATTATTGCCCTACTCCATTGCTCAATTTATCGGAGCATTTATCGGAGCCGTTATTTTATATTTATTATTTAAAAATGAGATTGGAACACTGGAAGCCGCCAGGGGAATTATTCGGGGAACCCCCGAGTCTCTAGGACAAGCAATGATGTTCGGTGAATATTTTCCCAATCCTGATTTTGCAGATAAGATTTCCATTGGTTGGTTTCATTCTATGTTGATCGAAGCCTTTGGCACTTTCCTACTATTAGGCTCCATTTATCTAAGCACAGCAGATACAAAAAGAAATAAAAACCTTATCGCTTTCTTGATTGGTTTGACCGTAACTATATTAATCATTTTCCTAGCGCCATACACCCAAGGTGGTTTTAATCCTGCTCGGGATTTCGGACCAAGGTTATTTTCTTACTTCGCTGGTTGGGGCGACTTGGTCTTCGCGGCAGCGGGTTATGGATTTTTTACGGTATATGTTTTGGGGCCATTGATTGGGGGAGCTTTAGCGGGTGGTTTGGTTAGATTAATGATGAGGAAAGGATAACTAGTAAATCCTTCGCATTGGTCACAATCAATGTTTTCTCCTTATCCTAATTTCTATTCTGGATTTCGGATTATAATGTGTAGTATTCGAATTGCTTGTGTTTAGCTTTTTACTGCTTATTTATGGAGGCCATTCATTCGGAGTTATAAAGTCCAATCAATATGGGAAGTATTTTATCAATATTAATAAAGGTTGATTATTCTCGGGAGTAGAAGTATAAGCCAAGTTTTTCTGGATTAAATATACCGGGAGCACAAACTACAATGCTATTCCCATCAATAGCTTGGTATCTACCATAGTAGGAAACATGGTTTATTACGGTTGACGGAATTAATCTACCTATCAAATTACTCTCGGAATTATTAATATCATATAAATTTACAAAGTTACCGTCCATCGCATCATTATAGCCAAGAAGGACAAAGTTCCCTGAAAAATCAGTGTACTCGCCAGAATTGTTACTAGTTGCATTGGAAAATTGATGATTGAGCGACCAATCAGTTCCATCAAAACTATAGAAATTAGCACTACCAATCGATCCTACTAATAAACTATCAGCTCGTAACTTAACTGAAGCAACGAAAGGAGTTTCATTAATTTCTTCAGCAAGTATCCAAGAAGTTCCTACGCGTTCGAAAAAGCTAATTTTGCCATCAAATCCACCATTTCCATTTAGAAACCTAGAATGATTTGCAAGTTTGTTGTTATAAAGGCTTAGTTGTAATCCTAAGTTTTCAGAATTGGAGAGAATAATTTTTGCTTCTTGGTTCCAGCCGGTTCCATCGAATTTGAAAATATAAATAGAACCTGCATTGGTATTTCCAGGTACATCATCAAATGGAGAAGAGGCTGCAATGAAATCGCCATCTATACTTATGTCGGATCCAAAAGAATCACCATTTTCATAGTCCGAAGGCTGAATTATGGCTTCTTCACTCCATGTTGTTCCAGATCTTCTGAATACATATATTTTTCTAGGATTATTCAAATTACTGATTACCACAACATCACCACTCACTCTTACTTTATTACCAAATCCACTAAAAGATGAAGCATCACTCGCTACAATATTAGCCTGAAGATTCCATTTTCCAAATTCATCTCGATGATATATGTGCGCAGATCCAGCATTAGTCATTCCATTATGTCTTGAAGTAGTGGAACCTGCGATTACATAATCTCCATCAATATCAACTTCACTTAATTTCACATTTTCTCCGAAATCTGGACGCGGCAGAAACTGTCTTTCCGCCATTTCATTACTCGGCACCTCACCCCACTCTCCAGCCTGAGACTTCGTCAGCGACACCCACTTTGTGCCATTAAATCCTTCAAAGTCATCATTCACATATCTTATTGCGCCAGCCTTAGGTGCATTATCAACTCCCAAGACAATCGCTCCATCAACTTCTAGTTTCTCCGTGGGATTATTAACTCCTAGACCAGTGTTACCGCTTACATACAGTCCGTTAGCTTCTGTGCCAGATTCATTGTTAGCTCCAAGGGAAGTTCCTCCATTGCTATAGACGCGCAGTTTAGTCAGCCCATCTATTTGGACACGCATGGCATTTTCACCATCATCAACTTTGATGTGCAATCCATCCGTTGGATTTGCATTGATCCCAACACGTTTATTTCCACGAAGACGCAAAACATCTCCAGCTCCCGATAAGAAGAAGTTTAATGTGGAACTAGTTGTGTCAGACTCCAACTTTGCGCCAATAGACCAACGCATGTCTGGGGTATTATTTGAAAAATACAATCGTGTAAAATCATTTCCGTCTTCCTTTAACCATAAGTGTGGCACACCTGTGGACGAGTTGAATTTAACTTGCGTAACTCCTGCTATGTCCAATTTGGTGCTTGGATCGGGATTCAGCTGATTGATTCCAACTGATTGAGCATCACTGATAAAAGTTAAGAATAAAACAAAAGCAAGGCATAAGATTGATCTGAACAAAGTAGTCATCCGCGAAGTTTTGCTCAAAATTATGTGGTTTCAAAATCAATGCTTTCATACTTTCGGGTGAATATGAAAACAACTCTCTTTGATATTGTCTTAAAAAAGTTGAAGCAATAATACCCTGAAAGATCACCTTCAATGTTTTCTGCATATCTTTCTAATTGGGAATATGAATTACAAAATCCGCTGTAAACTCTCTGTAAGTAAAAAGGCTAAATAGCTTTCATCTCGGTTCAATATTCCGAGTCTGTTATTGGTCATGTGCATATAGTCCGCCATGTGCATCCATCTTTCCAATTTGGCTTCCGTATATGCCTCTTCTACATCAAAAGTATATTTCATTGTCTCCGGTCGAGGCTTCAATCCTCCACTTGATTGAAGCAATACTAATTCACGACCGACTTCAGTTTGCATGTTGTACCATTCGTTCATATAAGGCTCTTCAAATTCTAACCCTTGGTCTAGCTGATCCCAAAGCGCGGTAATGTATGGAACGATTTGATCTTTTTGCGCACGAAAACTTCTCTGAAAATCTATGGAAATTTTATTACGAATTTCCTCCAAGCTTTGATCCTTATGTGCTCTTTTTTTACTAGCAATAACCCTTGGCATCCAACTTTGGGAAAACATATTGAAGAATTGAACGGCTTCTGTTTTATCCAATCGCATTCCATGCACCATTGAAATATGAAGTAAGACTCCGATTGCCATGGCATCTTCATAATTCCAGCCTTTGTCTTTTTCAAGGAATTTTTGAAAAACGGTTCTCGATGAACTATCAAATTGTTTTTCTGCAATTCGTACTCCACGATCGCCCCCATAGCGATGTAATTCAGGCTTGTAGGGAATTACTTGCACACTATTATTTGAAAGCCATTTCTCGGATTCTGGAAATCCTTCAGGATAAGTAGGATCCTTTCGATAAGAAGGATGAAATTCAAAATAGTCTTCAAGGTAAGTTGTAATGTTTGGAATCAAAATGGTTTCCAACTGGTCTTTTTGACCATAGAATCGCAATCGAATGTGTGGACCTTTATGCCAATACCTAAGAAAGAAGAAATGCTCCACTAGTCCCGTCTCTAAAGCTGGATGTACGAATGGCATGATGCGCTTTACTAGCAATTCATTCCAAGGTTGGCTATAATATACGTGAATAGAAATCCACTGTTTTTCCACCATTTAATTAGTTCGGTTTCGGGAACGAATAGCCCAATAGGCCTATTCGTTTGGTACTCATTAATCTCAACTTCAATTGAAGTAAGCTTATAAGTTCAACATTTGCAAAGGTTTGGCCAAAGTTAGAAAGAAAGCTAGATTTTGCGATTTTTGGCCGTTAAAATTAGTTAAAGTGGAAATTGTTGACATTTGAACAAAACTGCAGTAAAAACAAAAAGGCCCTACTGCAAGCAGTAAGGCCTTTCTATTATTTTCTCGCTGGATTACTTAGCGTCGTCCACTTCTTCGAATTCTACATCGGTAACATCTTCTGCTTTACCATCTTCGGTTCCAGCATCTGAACCACCAGCATCTGCACCTGGGTCACCAGCATTCGCTGCATCGCCTTGAGTCGCTTGATACATGTCTTGGCTTGCTGCCTGCCATGCGGTGTTCAATACTTCCATCTCCTTATCAATAGCATCTAAGTCTTGGCTTTGGTGAGCAGTTTTCAATCCTGCTAAAGCAGTCTCAATCGCTTCCTTCTTTTCAGCAGGAATTTTTTCACCGTATTCCTTCAATTGCTTTTCCGTTTGGAAAATTAATGTATCGGCGCCATTGATTTTGTCTACTTTTTCCTTAGCCTTTGCATCAGAATCGGCATTAGCTTCTGCCTCAGCTCTCATTTTTTGAATCTCTTCATCACTTAATCCAGTGGATGCTTCGATTCTAATTGATTGTTCTTTTCCTGTTCCTTTGTCCTTTGCAGATACATTTAAAATACCATTTGCATCCATGTCAAATGTAACTTCTACTTGAGGCACACCTCTAGGAGCTGGTGGAATATCGCTTAAGATAAATCTACCGACAGATCTGTTGTCTGCACACATCGGACGCTCACCTTGGAAAATATGAATTTCTACAGAAGGCTGATTGTCAGCTGCAGTTGAATATACTTTCGATTTCTTAGTTGGAATGGCTGAGTTAGATTCGATTACTTTATCGAAAACTCCACCCATTGTTTCAATTCCTAAAGACAAAGGAGTTACATCCAATAAAACAACATCTTGAACGTCTCCGCTCAATACACCACCTTGGATAGAAGCTCCAATCGCTACAACTTCATCAGGATTTACACCTTTGTTAGGTTTCTTTCCAAAGAATTCTTCCACTGCTTGCTGCACTCTAGGAATTCTTGTAGAACCACCTACCAATATGATTTCATCAATCTCATTTTTATCTAATCCGGCATCTTTCAATGCCTCAGCACATGGCTTGATCGTTCTTGTGATCAAATCATCAGCCAATTGTTCGAATTTAGATCTGCTTAATTTCAATACCAAGTGCTTTGGAACTCCGTCAACAGCAGTGATATATGGTAGGTTGATTTCTGTTTCAGTTGAAGCAGATAATTCAATCTTTGCTTTTTCAGCAGCATCCTTCAAACGTTGAAGTGCCATTGGATCTTTTCTCAAATCTATGTTCTCCTGACCTTTGAAAGAATCAGCTAGCCAATCAATAATGATATGATCAAAGTCATCTCCTCCTAAATGTGTATCTCCATTGGTTGATTTCACTTCAAATACACCATCTCCCATTTCTAAGATAGAAATATCAAAAGTTCCACCTCCAAGGTCAAAAACCGCAATGGTCATGTCCTTATTGGTCTTATCAAGACCATATGCTAATGCCGCAGCAGTAGGCTCATTGATGATTCTTTTGATCGTCAATCCTGCCACTTCTCCAGCTTCTTTTGTTGCTTGTCTCTGAGAATCATTGAAATACGCAGGAACCGTTACCACGGCTTCTGTAACTTCTGTTCCCAAGAAATCTTCAGCAGTCTTCTTCATTTTTTGAAGTACCATTGCTGATAGTTCTTGAGGTGTATAAAGTCGACCATCAATATCTACTCTTGCAGTATCGTTGTCTCCTTTTACTACCTTATAAGGAACCATTCCCATGTCATTCTTGACTTCTGAGAATCTAGCTCCCATAAATCGCTTGATTGATGAGATAGTTCTTGTTGGATTAGTGATGGCCTGTCTTTTGGCAGGATCACCAATTTTACGATCACCGTTATCCATGAAAGCCACAACTGAGGGAGTTGTTCTTTTTCCTTCATCATTTGGGATCACGACTGGTTCGTTACCTTCCATTACGGCAACGCACGAGTTGGTGGTACCCAAATCAATCCCGATAATTTTACCCATTTGTATATAATTTTTAATTGTTTGCTAAAAAATTGAGACTACGCTCACTTATTGTGCATCAATAGATATGCCATGCCAATTTCCACACTATAATTGGGGTCAAATTGACAATTCTGTTCAAAAAAGTCAGAGATCAATTAAAAAAATGACAAAAAGGCAGGATTAATTCAGATTCAAGTCAGCTGTTAGTGGGTTCGTCTCAAGCTCTTCCTTTGTGGTCCCCGCTAACCTAAAGCCAGTTTCCTTGATTCTTGAGATAGAAGTGAAAATACCTCTACCTTCGGTTAAGTTGGTATAAGTGGGAATTACTTGAGAGCTGGTAATTCCTGTATTGGCCAAGCCTATTTCTCTGTAATCCACCAATTCTGGTCCACCTCCAATGATCTCAAGACTGAGCGAATCAATAATTCTGGTGGCCGCCGGATTAACATCTAGAGCAGAGGCCAAAGTTTGATAAAACTCGACCGATTTAAATCTGTAGGTAATTGAAGAAGAGGAAGTTCCCTCGGCTTGGAAAGCCTGAGCGATTTTCCATTCTATTTCTTTATTCTCAAAGGGTTCGTTATCAGCTAACCGCTCCCGAATATGAATGGTATAAATCAGGTCGAAAATGCCGCTAGTCCCCGCATCATCTCTCCATCTAACAGTGGCTTCTTCGCTTGCTGTTAAGAATCCAACGATAAATTGGCTAGGCCCACTTGTAAAAGGACTTGACAATTCGTACTCACTTGTTGCCGTTATCTCAGCACTAACTTCTTGGCTTTCTCCAATTTTCAGCAATAGCTTCAATTGATCACCACCTTGAAGTTTATTAGCCTCTGAAAGTTTTAACTTGTAAAGGTAATTTGGCATTGACGCAAAGATTCCGTCTTCTCTAACATACCCCTCTAGGTTTCCATCTACTCTTTCCAGTGTAAAAACATCAGTTGTAGCTCCGGTTCGCTGTATTTGAACAACAATATCTTCGTAATATAAAGAATCTGGAATTTGAGCCAATGTTGGAGCTCCGGTCTCGGGATCTAGAAAGGCTTTTTCTACTCTAAGATAATGAGCAGTATCCTGAACATTTATCAAACCATAAACCACGGGAATACTTTCCCAATCTGTGGTAAGGTCTATATCGTTGTCACAAGCCGAAAAAGTGAATAATGCTCCAAAAAAAAGTACTACAATTAATTTCCAATTCATCTTGCAAAAGTAGGCTATTTGGAATCTTTTTCCAACAACATTAACATTGAGAAAACCGATTGACGGATCTGAGACGGAATGAAGAATAAAAAGCTCCCAAACAATCAAGGAACTTTGAGGTCAAAATCTGTTGAATACTTATCTTGCGAGTTGAATAAGGCAATTTAGCCGATTAAATAAATCCATATGTCCGTTAATAAACAAGTCAAAAGAGTGACCACCCACGTACTTCAAGCCATGAAATCTAGAGGAGAAAAGATAAGCATGTTAACTGCTTATGATTTTTCAATGGCTAGAATTATTGATGCCGCTGGAATTGATGTGATATTGGTGGGTGATTCTGCCTCAAATGTAATGGCCGGCCACGAAACGACTTTGCCAATTACTTTGGACCAAATGATCTATCATGCCTCTTCAGTTATTCGCGGTGTAAACAGATGTTTGGTAGTGGTTGATTTGCCTTTCGGTTCGTACCAAGGAAATAGTATGGAAGCTTTGGCCTCCACTATTAAAATAATGAAAGAGTCCGGAGCACATGCTGTAAAGTTGGAAGGAGGTGAGGAAATTAAGGAATCAATAACTCGGATACTTTCTGCTGGCGTTCCAGTTATGGGTCATTTGGGGTTGACTCCTCAATCCATCTATAAGTTTGGCACTTATACCGTTCGTGCTAAAGAAGAAGAAGAGGCAGCGAAACTGATCAAGGACGCACAAATGCTAGAAGAAATAGGATGTTTTGCCATCGTACTGGAAAAAATACCAGCACATTTGGCTAAAAGGGTCACTGAATCCGTTGGAATTCCAATTATTGGAATTGGAGCGGGGCCACATACCGATGGCCAAGTGTTGGTTTCTCACGATTTATTTGGCATTACAAAAGACTTTGCCCCGAGATTCTTGCGAAGATATCTGGATCTGTTTTCTGAAATGAAAGGAGCGGTGGAACAATACATACAAGATGTCAGAAGCCAAGATTTTCCTAACGAAAAAGAGCAATACTAAGATTTATGCTTAAGAAAATAGGCGGTGGGTTAATCCTCATCATTTTGATTGTAGGAATATTTGGATATGGAAAATACCAGCAAGTATTTGCTCCCAATGTACCTGATACTTTAGAAAATGACATCCTACAGATTCCTGGTAATTCAAGTTTCTCTGATCTAATGAATCTATTGTGGGAAAATAAAATGCTGACTGATACCAGCAGTTTTTCATGGGTTGCCGATCAAATGAAATTTAAAAAACCTGTGATGCGATCTGGTCAATTTAAGATTGAGCCAGGGATCTCCAATGTTGACTTAATTCGACACTTAAGAAATGGGAAGCAAACTCCGGTAAAAGTTGTAATCAATAATGAACGATTCGTAGGAGAAATTATTTCCAAGATAGCTCCACTTGTAGAACCTGATTCAATGGACTTTATGACATTGGTTAATGATACTAGTTATATAAAATCTTTGGATTATAAACCTGAGACTTTCATATCGATGTTCATTCCGAACACCTATGAATTTTATTGGAACGTAAAGCCAAAAGAGTTTTTCGAAAGAATAAAAAAGGAGAATGAAAAATTCTGGAGTAAAAATGATCGCTTGCAAAAAGCGGAAAATCAAGGACTCAACAAAGAAGAAGTCTATACACTCGCTTCAATCATTCAACGTGAAACCAATTCAAAACCAGAGCTTCCAATTATCGCCGGATTGTATTTGAATAGATTGGAAAAAGATATGTTGTTGCAAGCCGACCCAACGGTTGTATTTGCGAACAAAGAGTTCGGCCTTCGAAGAGTGTTGAATAAACATTTGAAAAAAGTCAGTCCTTACAATACCTATTTGAACAAAGGATTGCCTCCGGGGCCAATTTCCATGGCTTCAATTGCAGCTATTGATGGGGTTCTTAATCGAGCCAATCATGACTATATTTTCTTTTGTGCCAAACCTGATAATAGTGGTACTCATGCTTTTGCCAAGACGTTGGCAGGACACAATGCAAATGCCCGTAAGTTTCACCGATGGTTGAATAAACGAGGAATTAGATAAGTAAATAAAAAGCCCAGACTGCAATAAGTGGTTTTTCGTTTTGAAGGAATAAATTCCCCTAACACAATGCAATCTGGGCTAGCTTTGAAAAATGATGATGGCTTAGTTGATTTTCTTTGTCATTTTCAGCTGCATCCCGCTTTGATTTTTTGGAGTATTTCCCATCCAAATCATGGTAGAACCATCATAAGCCCCAATGCCATTTATTTTAAATTGCGATGGAACCCTAATATTTTTTGGATTAAAAAAGAATTCAATAATTTGTGTCGTGTTATCATAATTATATGTCCCTTGTCCAGTTTGAGACTCGAATTGTCCAAAAGTGAAAGTTTGATCTAAGTTCAAATTAAACCATGCTCCGTCCAGATTCTCTCGAATATCTGAATCCTTTACTTTAATCACTGCCTGAACCTCCCAATTTGCAATAATTGGCGCCAATATACTATGATCTACTAGCGTGGGGGTTACATGACTGTCCCCTGCTGCAGGAACGGTAACCATACCAGATTGCGTAGCCGGATTAGAAGGATCATTACTACAGGAAAATACCATAACCATGAAAACAACGGCGATAAAATATTTAACTAATTGCATAAAAATTTGCTGTTTGGCTTTAAAGATAATTCTTGAAACAAGTAATATGCAATAGATGAACCAAAAATATGGTTCAAATCCCGTTTTCCTTATCTTTCCCCCTAGAATGAAGGAAATTCAAGACAAATTATTTAAGTTCTGGGAGAAAAATCAAATGGAATTATCTACCAGTTCTACCTTATTGGCCGTAAGTGGAGGAATAGATTCCATGCTTTTGGCCGAGCTATTTTTGTCGAATAATTTCCAATTTGCAATTGCCCATGTGAATTATCAACTTCGAGGGAATGCTTCGGATCGAGATGCTGCCTTTGTGTCAAATTGGGCAGATAACCATGGCATAAAATTCTACCTAAAAATAGACAACCTTGGCAAGGGTATCGAATCAAATATTCAGATTGCTGCGCGCAATTCAAGATATGAGTGGTTTGATAAGCTTTTGGAAAAAAATGGTTACACTTTTTTAGCCACGGCGCATCATCTTCAGGATTCAATAGAAACTAGCCTAATAAATTGGGGCAGAGGGACAGGTTTAAAAGGATTGGCTGGCATCCCTCCAAAAAGAAACTATATTATTCGCCCTTTGCTTTGTTTAAATCCACAAGAAGTCAAAGTTCTTTGTAATCATTATCAGGTCAAATGGAGAGAAGATGAAAGTAATCTTGAAAGAAAATATTTGAGAAATAAAATTCGACATGAGGTCATACCCCAATTAGTAAATATATTTCCAAATTATTATCAAACTCAACAAAAAACAAAATTGAATATTGAGTCGGACTATAGACTAATTGAAGAACTGTTGGCTGGATATAAATCAAAGCTAATTTATCAAGAAAAAGATTTAACCAAGTTAGATTTATCTATTGTAGAAAATCACCCAGAAAAAAATCATTTGCTTTTTTACATCCTCAAACCTTGGGAATTTAGCTTGGCTCAAATTGAACAATTTTGGATTGGATATCCGAATAGTGAAACCAAAAATTTTTCCACACAAATAGCAATAGGAAATCTAAAAAACAAAGTGCTTGTGTTAACAAAAAATCTCAATCAAATTATTGAATCCTATGCCATTAATTCAGCGAATACAGTCATCAAAGCCAATTGTGGTTCCATCGAATTTGAAATCGTTAATACTCCTAATAAATTTGAAAACTTACCAAATGAAGCATACTTCGATTTAGAAAAAATTCAATGGCCTTTAACTTTAAGGAGTTGGAAAAAGGGAGATCGATTTCAGCCGTTTGGAATGAACGGAAAACATCAGAAAATTCAAGATTTTTTTTCAAACAAGAAATTTAGCAGACATCAAAAGAACACTCAATTACTACTGCTGAATGGCGAAAACATTATTTGGATTCTAGGACATCGTACCAGTAATGACTGCAAAGTTCAATCTGATCAGCAAAAATGTCTGAAGGCAATTTGGAAAAAAGTTTAATAAATATTTACAAGGCGAAACCTACTTTTGACGAAGTAATGTACCATCCTTATCCAGAACAACATGTGCTGTCTTAAATCCACGAACTCTAACCTTTTCCATTATTTGTTTGGCTTCATATAAACTATCGTATGCCGCTAATAACATTACCGTTAATTCCCCAACCTTCACTTTTTCAATCGTTCCATATTGTAGAATTTTAGATGGTTTGAAGTAACTTGTATTTTTATAAGTGGCCAGTCGTACTTTATATTTATTATTTATTCGATCGCCACTAGTGGCAGGTTTTGGAGTAGGGTTTTTAACAACCGTTTTAGTTGGTTTAGGAGGCAAAGGTTTATTTATTGGAGGGTTGCTAACTGTGGTAGACTGGCTTGGCGAAGTCGAAGCCACTCCCCCAGTCTGATTGATAACAAACGCTTCAGGAAAACCTTGTTTTGCTATAGATTTTTTAGCAACATCAGCTGCTGCCCTCGATTTAAATGTTCCTACACGTACTTTTGCCATGCCATTTTCTTCAACAACAAATACTTTCCCTATACCTTTAAGTTTACTAAATAATTCCATGTTTACTCCATTGCTAACATCACTGGCAGCTACTTGTATCGCGAAACCATTTTCAATATTCTGTGGATTTGTAAATGAGGTAACAGAAGAACTAGAACTTGTCGACGAAGTTGTTGTTGAAGGTTGGCTAGGTATATTAACTTCATTGTCAGGAATTGCAGCATACACAGGATCAAAACTAATGGATCCAAGTAAATCAGCATTCATTCCATCTCCAGTATTCACTCTATTGTGCGCATCTGTAAACCCTACTTTTGTATAGCGAATGACGTAAACTGAATTGGCATCTAGACCCAAGCTATATGATCCATCTGGAGCAGAATAAGTTTCTATCATCTCTCCAGAATTCTGGTTGGTCGCTCGAATCAAAACATCTTGCTCAGGCATTTTATCTACACCGTTAACAATTGTTCCTCTAATTTTCTCCGCCTCTTTATTCAATTGAACATCAAAAGACAATACCTTTTGTTCTCCATTTGCCGCTAAGGAAATTGTCTTTGGCATATATCCAGATTTCTTTACCAAAAGCTCACAGGCAAATCCTCCCAATGCTTGGAATGAATACATTCCAGTTATGTCCGATCGATAGGTTCCTTCCATGCATTGCGTCATATCAATAATTGCATTCTCTATCGGAATACCAGCTTGATCGGTAACTGTAATTACAACTTCGTCCGTTTGTCTAATTGCTCTGTACAAATCGTAGTTACCCTTTCCTCCAGATCTATTTGAAGCAAAATAACTAATCTTAGATTCTGGATGATGAATAAATCCAAAGTCATCTCCGGCGGAATTCACTTGAGACCCTAAATGAAAAACACGGTTCCAGTCCGAGCCAGTTCTTGTAGCCTTAAAGCAATCATAACCGCCTAAACCCATATGCCAGTCGGAAGAAAAATAAATTGTTGTACCATCAAAAAATGGAGAAATCTCATTGCCTTGGGTATTTACCTTTGGGCCCAAATTTTCTGGAGTTGTCCAAGTGTCTCCAATTTTTCTCGAAACGTATAAGTCATAACCTCCATAGCCATCTGGACGATCAGATGCAAAAAATAAAGTCTTTCCATCTGGTGATAAACTTGGAAATCCGGATGAATATCCACTGCCATTAAATGGAAATGGTTTGATTTCTGTCCACCCCCCATCGCCATCCAACAAAGCATAGTGAAGTGACAATGACATTCCAGATTCAGGGATATGTCTATAGCCTGTTTTGAAATTATTCTTAGCAAAAAATACAACATTAGTACTAGTAGAATAAGTCAATGGGCCTTCACCTACTGTTTGATCAAATAGTGCTCTAAGTGCAGCCGGAGGTTTCAAATAATTGTTTTGGTCTAAACTTGAAATCACTAGATGAGATTCTCCTTTATTGTTGCCTTCGACTTTAGTTGATGAAAAAACTACATGGGATTCATATACCGCTGGACCAAATTCGTCAGCTTCAGAATTTAAATATTCATTGCGAACAACGTACGGGGATGCGGCCTTAGACATCTTATTTGCAAAATCACAACTGGCGCTAAAGTGTTTACCAATGCCAGGATGAGCTAAAGCATATTTTTCAAACGTTTTACTAGCCAATTCATAGTTGCCCAACATCTTTTGAACTTTTCCTAAGTTCAACAATGTTTTTGGAGCAGCACCAGATAATGGAATAGCTTTTTCGTACCAAATTGCAGCCTCTGATATTTGATTCATTATGCGATAACATTCCCCTAGTCTGGAGGCAACATGTCCGTCGTTCGGATTTTTTTGAGCCAGATATAGGTAGTCTTGAGTAGCTTCTTGAAAGTTGCCAACTTCGAATTCTTTGTCGGCTTTTTTTAAGGTTTGTGCAGAAAGTCCTGCAAAGCAAAGCATTAAGATAAATGTTGCAGCGTGTCTCATATGTCCGTAGTCTTGTCTTTGTGTCTGGCAGTATACCCGCCGATGTAAAGGTAAGGAATTACACAATTTTCCTAAGGAATATCCAAGGGAATCCGATTAAATACAGATTTATTGAGTTAATTATTGCCCAACTGCAACATTTTTCTCTTTATTTTTTTGTTAATGAATTGATTTTAAGGAGATTAAAACAAAATTAACTTTGCAATTTTTATGTTAATGAGGGTTCTTATCAAGAAACGAAACTCTTATTCTGACGTAGGTAAACTAGGCGACGATGCAGATTTTCATAATCAACAGAATGCACTTATTATTGTAGCATGAGTAAAATCACAATCCTTATGACCAAATGTCTCAAAACTTGCCTTTTGGCAGTGACTTTCATTTTTTCAATTTCTTCTCTTATTGCCCAAAGCTTAGACTATGTTCAAGGAGAGCTTTTAGTGCAATTAACTGATAATCAGAGACCTGAGGATATGGTCAATGAATATGCACGCATTTATGGCTCTGAAGCCTTTCTTCAGATCGATAAAAAATTGAAAGCTCCAATGGCTGTTTGGAAATTCTTATTTGACCACAATTCGATTGACAATGACCTTATAATCAGACGATTAGATAGACTCACGACGGTTGCTGTTGTTCAAAACAATCATTTCATCACGCCGCGAGCTACTTTCCCTGATGATCCTCTTTTTAATAGTCAATGGCAATGGTTCAATGATGGTTCGCAAGGAGCCTTAGATGCTGATGTAGATGCAGAATTGGCTTGGGATATTACCACTGGGGGTATAACTCCCGATGGTGATGACATCGTTGTGGCTGTGCTTGATGACGGAACTGAATTGTCCCATCCTGATTTAATAGATAATCATTGGGTAAATGTTGATGAAATTCCTGACAATGGAATTGATGATGATGGAAATGGTTATATAGATGATTACAATGGTTGGAACATATTTACAAATAACGACGATGTATCAGGTGGTGACCATGGTTTGGCTGTATCAGGAATGATTGGAGCCAAAGGAAATAATGGTGTTGGCATAACCGGTATCAATTGGGATGTAAAGATTATGACAGTTAAAAACAACTTCGCCACCCAAGAAGATAGAGTTCTTGAAGCTTATGCCTACCCGTACATCATGCGAAAGCGGTACAATGAAAGCAATGGAGCGGAAGGAGCTTTTGTAGTAGCCAGTAATGCATCTTGGGGAATAGATGGTGGTGATCCGGCGAATTCTCCCCTTTGGTGTCAATTTTATGACTCTTTAGGTGTACAAGGCATTTTGAATTGCGGGGCAACATCCAATGCTTCAATTAACGTTGACATAGAAGGTGATCTTCCAACAACTTGTCCATCTGATTACATGGTTGCTGTAACCAGATCTTCTATCAATGATGAACAATCTGGAGGATTTGGCCCAGTTCATATTGACTTAGCCGCTCCTGGACAAAATATTTTTTCCGCCTCTACAAATGGAGGATACGACAATACTACAGGAACTTCCTTTTCTTGTCCACTAGTAGCAGGAATAGTAGCTTTAATGTACTCGGCACCTTGTCCAAATTTAACAGCTCTTGCCAAATCTAATCCTGGTTTGGCGGCATTAGAAGCAAGACGATTGTTGTTAGAAAATGTGGACGTCATAAATGGATATGATGTTTTAGTGGAGACAGGAGGAAGAGCTAATGCGTTCAATGCAGTTGCGGAAATAATAGAAAATTGTGGACCATGTCCAGGACCTAGGGCACTAGAATCTAGCAATTTTACTTTGAACTCTGCTGAATTAAGTTGGACTAATGGAACGAATGCAACTAGTTCAAAAATTAGGTATCGAGAAGTAGGAGCTGTTAATTGGATAAATATTCCTTCGGCCACTACCCCTTACAATTTAACTGGATTGTCTTCTTGTTCGGACTATGAATTTCAAGTCCAAAATGAATGCCTCGATTCAATGGCAACTAGTGATTATACGGCTTCGGTTAATTTTAGAACTGATGGATGCTGTGATGCTCCATCAGCTATAAATATTGACAATATTTCAATAACATCATTCGAAATAAGTTGGGATCCTGTTACTTTGGCTGACTCCTATACTGTTATCTACCGTCCATCCGATGCGATTGATTGGGACACACTTGTTGTCAGTGATAATAATATTAGTGTTGACGAATTAGAACCATGTATAGAATATGATTTATCGATAAAAACCAATTGCACAAGTATCAATTCTAGTTTTTCGAATATTATTTCAATCACTACTAAGGGATGTGGAGCTTGCATCGAAAACCAATATTGCGAAATTGTTGGAAATACCAATCTTGAGCATATAGAAAGTGTAACATTAAATGGGAATGAAAATATTTCGGGTTCAAATGGTGGTTACGCATTATTTGATGCTAACCCACCTTCTTTGCTATTCGGTTCGGAAAATCAATTGAAAATATTTATTGGATATGTGAGCTTTTCTTATGCTGAAGTTACTACAGTTTTTATTGACTTTAATGCTGATGGTGAATTTAGTCTTGATGAAAATATTGGAAATATTTCTCAAGCGGACTCAGCAGTTTTTGATTTTATTGTTCCATTTACAGCCACTCAAGGATTGACGCGAATGCGGGTCATAATGGGTTATCAAGCCAACACTGATATAGCTTGTCCCATTTCTTTAGATGGAGAAGTTGAAGATTATTGCGTCTTTTTAGACGACCCTATGTTGGAATGTGAATTCAATGGCGCAATAGATTCCATTGGATCAACAGATGCTTCCATAAGTTTGTCATGGCCGGAACAAACAGCCGCTGTTCAGTACCAATTGAGATGGAAGGAAAGCACAGAGAATACTTGGAACGCGGTCGTGATTGAAGAAACTACCTATGAACTAACTGATTTAAAATTTTGCACGGATTATGACTTTCAGGCGGTGACTATTTGCTCAGGAGGATTAAGTCCATTTTCTGAGGAATTTACCTATTCAACATCATGCCTTTCGAATACTTCAAATATAGCTTTCGATGCTTTTACTTTGTCTCCTAATCCATTTTCAGATGTTCTTAACTTAAGTTTTGATTCCCCCATTGATGGAGCTTTAGAAATCACTGTAATGAACAATCTGGGTGAACTAGTAGCATCAAATAGCAACTATAGAATTACCCAAGGAAACAATAGTATTGTTTTGAATGACTTTGACAATTTAAATAATGGAATTTATTTCCTAAGTTTAAGCGTTGAAGATCTTCATAAAGTTGTGAAGGTTATAAAACTTTAGCATAGATGAAAAGATTACTATTGATAACCTGTGTCTTCGCCCTTTTCTCTTGTAATGGTGGAAAAAAAATTGTTGAACCGAATAATTGCTTGGATGAAAACTGGGCTGGATTTAAAGATTGTACGGAAGAATATCTTCCTGTATGTGGATGCGATGGTAAAACTTATTCCAATGCTTGTGGCGCCTATAATGCCAAATTGAAAAGTTGGGTTGATGGGAAATGCAAAGAGTAATATTGAGCTCATCTTCAATAAAAAAGAGGTTGTTTCATTTGGAAACAACCTCTTTTTTATTTCATTTTAATTCCTAAAAGTGATAATAATCTTTTTTAAACAGCAGATTTTTTCGCTCTTATTCTGGAAAATAAATTTCTGACGCCGCGAATCTTTTAGGAAAATTTAGCTATTCTAAAAATGGATCAATTGATTCTTTTAGGATTTCAACCAGCGTTTCATCCATATATTTATATTCATCAGGAATATCTAAAACGATAATATCTTTAGAATACTGATTTCCTACGAACCTTTGCAGAATTCTTTCTTTATGTCGCTGCTCCATTACAAAGATGAGATCAGCCCATAGCAAATGTCCTTCATTGATTCGAATCCGAGCGGCGTTTTCGGTGCCTACAGATTTTACTTGATGGTGTCCATGATTTTTATAAATAGCTTCTGCAGTTCTACTTCTCCACTTATTTCTACTACAGACGAAGAGTATATTCATAAATAAAGTTTCGGTAAGAAGAAATTTTTTTAAAGTATGAACTTAACGAATATAGATTTATTAAAGTTCCAAGCCAAGATATTAACATTCCAATTGGCTAAACAAAACCCTTGATTGTTATTATATTGGTTCGTAACATTGAAATAATATGTTGTTTTCGAATATTTCAATTTATGACATTAGAAATAATAACCTTAAGTACAGTCTCTTACAAAATGTTCGCTTTTTTGGGTGTTCTGGGCTTTTTAGTAGTAATTCACTTTCTAAATAAATACAGAAAACCTTATAAATGGAATAACTACAGATTCGAATTAAATCTCTTAATCTTACTGCCAGTATTTTGGATTTACCTAGGCATTGCATTTGGAATCGTAAAATTAATTGACAAAGATCTCGCAATTGGTGGTTTGATTATTATTTATTGGTCCGCTTTAATGCTAACACCAATTTACTTTGCCGTGATAATCATTTTATTAATTCTTAGGTTTATTAGAATTAAGTTCATTGGCAAATAGGTTTCTTGTTTAGAGACACCGGGTAAAACCAAAAGATGTTAATATTACCATCAAGCCAAATGAACCAAGGATCCACAAGCGCTGTGCAGGGTATGGTCCGACGAAGGAGTGACCGATCCGCTTTGCGGAGCGCCCGAAACATAGCGACCCGAAGGGATGTGGCCTTATACTTATTTACCGATACTAATTCCAAAGCCATATAAATAGAAAAGCCGATGCTCAAGATGAACATCGGCTTTTGTGGACTTGGTTTTGTCGAGTTAGAATGGGCAGCCTTGACAAGGTACCACTCTAGGATTGGCTTTTGGCTTTGAGATATCAATAACATCGCCTACAGTACCAACTATTTTAAATTCTGTTCTTCTATTCAATTGGTGTTCTTGTTCAGAACATGGAATATTATTTCGGCAATCATTCACATTAATTTTTTCACCGTATCCCATTGCAATTAATCTTGCTCTATCAATTCCTTTTTCAGTCAGCCATCTTACCACACTATCTGCTCTTCTCTGACTAAGTAATTCGTTGTACGCGAATGATCCTCTAGAATCTGTATGTGAAGAAATTTCCACTACATATTCAGAATTATCAGCCATCAATTCATACAGTTGATTCAAATCAGAAACTTCATCATCTCTAATGTATGATTGATTAAAATCATAGTAAATATTCAATAAGAACGCTAGACTTCCATCTGCCCCAGTTGTTGGAACAAAAGCATCCTGAGGAATTCCGTTCTTGTAATTTACATCTCCATACTGACCATCAGTTGGTGTCCCATCAGGGTTAGTATAGATTCCTTTTTCAGTGTCAAACTTAGGTCCAACGGCAACAGCATCTGGATTTGCTGACAAACCAGATTCTGTAGGCATCAAATTTAGATTTACTTGAAGCGTTGTAGCTTCTTCTAAATCTCTTGTACACTGGTTAGTCGCTTTATCAGCCAAATACTTTTCTTTTGAACCTCTAACTGTATAACAGCAATCTTCCTTCAATTCGAAGTTATATTGACCAGAATCATCAGTGGTAAAAGTTTGCTCTTCATCTCCACAATCGTTTACCAAAGCGACAGTTGCATTCTCAAGTGGCAAACCTGTCAATTGATCAAATACAATCCCTTCGATAGCGAACTGAATATCTCTTTCCAAAGCGATTTCAACAAACACCTTATCTCCTAAGATAATTTCTTTTGTACATCCCTCTTCTGAATTCTCAATATAACCTTCGAAATTCGCAGTGAAGTTGCAGCAAAGATTCATTTTCATATCGAAATTGATCTTTCCTTCTTCGTTTGTTTCTTCCGTAGTTTCTTTACAAGAGTCAAATACAGTTGCTCCAGAAATTGGCTCTTTGGTCTCTGCATCGTAAACAAGAATTTCAACTGGCGTAGCGATTTTTCTAAATCCATAGATGTCATCTCTACCAGCGCCTCCTTCTCTATCCGAAGAGAAGTGACCACAACTTCCTTGCTCGTTGAAAACGATTCCAAAGTCATCGGCATTGGTGTTGATTGGGAATCCAAGGTTTTCAACTTCACCCCACTCTCCTTCTTCTTTTTTCTCAATAAAATAAATGTCAAGACCTCCTAGGCCAATCTGTCCATCAGACGAAAAGTATAATTTCCCATTCTGGTGATAGTACGGAAATACTTCATTTCCTTCCGTATTAATTGCAGGTCCCATATTCAATGGTGGTCCCCAATTTCCTGATTCTTTTTCAGAATAGTATAAATCCATTCCTCCATATCCACCAGGCATATCTGATGAGAAATATAAGAATGTACCATCATCTGATAATGTTGGGTGGGCCACAGAATACTCATCTGAATTGAATGGCAAACTTGCCAAATCATCCCAGTTAGCTCCACCATCAGATGTACTTGCAGAATAAACTTTCAACATCACTGTTCCGTCATCAGATTTACCAACTTTTCCCTCAGAGAAGTTATTTCTTGTGAAGTAAATCGTCTTTCCACCATTTGTAAACGTGACAGCAGCATCGTGATATTTAGAATTAATATTCTCTGAAAACTTTTTAGGCGTTCCATATTCAAAATATCCACAACCTTCATCTTTGTTGATTGGCTTTGCAGAAACTTTGAACAACTCCGTAAAAGGATTTCCAGTCCAAGCATGTGTTCTTTTTACAAAACTTCCTTTCTCTCTTTCAGAGGCGAAAATTATATTGCCATCATTGTATGCAGGACTAAAATCATCTAGATTAGAGTTAAAAGCCATGTGTTCGATTTCGAAAATGTCTCCATTTTTAGTCATCAGCTCTTCTTCGTAATCACAAGCTTTCAATAAGAATTGTCCACGGGTATCCTCTGGAACTGCTTCTACGTATTGCTCATACCAATCTCTAGCAAGATCACATTTTCCATTTTTCTGCAAAGCTTGACCATAAAATAATTTATGAATTGGCTTAGAATCAGGAATGCGTACAACTTGAGCATACCAGTATTCAGCATTCTCAGAATCGTTCACCTTACGGTAGCATTCTGCAATTTTATACTTGGCTTCTTCGGAATCTTCTTTTTCAAGAATTTGGTTGAAGACTACGATTGCCTCGGTGTAGTCGAGGTTATCCATAAGCTGGGACGCTCGCTTAATTTTAGAAATTTGAGCTGAGGAAATGCCGATGCTTAATACAAGCAAAGCCATAGTCAAAGTCCATTTATTAGTCATCATGTTCTGAGTGTTTTTAAAGACTGAGGGAAAGTGCATAACGCCGATCATTGTTTTTTATGTTTATGCTTTTAGAAATAACGTGGCGTAACAGCCCTTTTAGTATTATAGTTGAATTCGTAACCGACCATTAGTTCAAATGAGCCAGGCGTTACAGTTCCAATTTTTGTTAGTGGATAGTCATAAGCAGCTCCAACTCTAAGCCCATTTGCTAAGAAATAGGATGCCCATACGTTTGCTGAAGAAACAGAACTTGTGTTTCCAACAAATGCTTCAACAGCAGTTCTAAACGATGCTCCAACCCAAAGTGCTTGGTAAAAAAGCAGTGATAAATCAATATCTACTTCTGTCGGGGCTCCAATACCCGTAAAGGCCGCATCCTTGCTTAGTTTTGAAAGGAGTCCTACATTTTTAACCAGCAAACTTGGCTTAAAAATGAGTGATTCTCCTTTTAAAGGTATTGCTCCACCTGCACTAAAGAAAAAGTGACGGTACTGCTTAGACCAAATATCAGTGGTAATTGGATTGTCTCTTAAATCGTATTCGATCAATTTAGGACTCGCCAATCCAACATAGAATGATTTTGTATAATAGTATAAACCAACACCGAAGTTAGGTAGCCACTTAGAAGGATTGGGATCATTAAACGCTTCGTCTTGCTCTAATGTGGTTATTTTAGTCCAATCAGCGGACCAATTCATAACCCCTCCCTGCAATCCAACAGATAATTTTCCTGGTCCCATCGGAATTCGATAAGCATAGGAAAGATTAGCCGTCAATGTTCTCGTAGGTCCAATCTCATCGCTTATTGCATGAAATCCAACTCCTACTCGCTCATTTGGTAACGGTGTATGAATGGTAAAACTTTGTGTGCTTGGCGCCCCCTCTATGCCATACCATTGTGTACGGTGTAATAATCCTAAAGTCATGTGATCTTTTGAACCGGCATAACCTGGGTTGAATACCAAACTATTGAACATATATTTGGTAAACATCGGGTCTTGTTGTGCTTGAGCGAATCCAGCACATAATAAAAGCAACACAAAAATTGGTGTCGATTTTCTCATAATATTTAAATATTTGCCTCCGTTTTCAAGATTTCGGGGGACGAAAAGCTTAACGGAGCGTAATTCTTTATCTAGTTTTCAAAAATGGTGCTACAAATTTTTATCGATGGAGAACAAACCATCCTGATTGATGAGATCCTGCCCCTGTATCAATCAAATAATAGTATACTCCTTCTGGTAAATCTGCGCCATTCCATGTTCCAGTCCAATCATTTTGGTAGTCCTTTACTTCCATCAATTGAGATCCGTAACGATTAAATATAGTTAAGGTATGATCTGGATAATTTTCCAAACCTTTAATTTCCAAATTGTCATTTGTATCATCACCATTTGGAGAAAAACCAGAGAATACTTCAATCATGTCTGAAGTATCTTGAATTTCTTCACAAGTAATATTGATGGTAACTATAGCTCGATTACATCCATTGGAAGTGCACATCTCATACATCAAACTATCCGTCTGTGTACACGCCAAATCCAAAGGTGTATAGATAATCTCACAAGAATTTTCACTCACTTCCGATGTTCCCCATTGGCTATCAATTCCGCCATCACTTGCAGGAACAATAGTTAATATTGGATCCTCCATGGCGTTGATATCGTCATTTGCACAAATCGTCAGAACATTATCTTGTCCTATGTTCGCATCGAAAGTATCATCATTCGCAACAGGTAAAATTGGTTGGTTTCTCATCAAAACTGTAACTTCCAATTCGATTGAATCACAAATTCCTAGATCATCACAAACTGTAAAGCATACTACATCGGTACCTTCCTCCAGGCCTTCTACCCTGAAGCAGTTGTCAGATTTGATATATTCCGCACCGAAAAAATCAGATGATCCACAAATCGATTTAGCTTTTTGATTTCCGCCAAAAATTTCCAGATCTTCTGCACAAACTTCGATTGTCTCTCCAACTTCCACCTCTGCATTTAAGAATTCCGGTTCTGGCATTCTTACGACAACATCGAAATAGATGTAATCAGAACCGAGGTCAGAAGTCGCACGAATACAAGCCCTTCCAGAACCTTGTGCCGCTGCATAATAGTCAACACATAAGTTGGTATTATCTATTGTGAATTCTACATTTTCAGGACTGCTACCTCCGCAAAAATTGTCCAGTGCAGTCGCTGTACCGTTAAGATTTGGGAAATTTATATTACAAAGAGTTTCTGTTGTATTGATAAGGATGGTGTCTGTAACCACCGGTGGTGAAGGTAATGTTGTGATGTAAAAAAAAGTAGTATCACAAACAAATGAATTTGTGCAAAGAATAACACAAGCTGTATCCTGACCTCCTATGTTGGTACCTTCATAAGTTACACACCAAGTATTTTCGTTCAAAGTGAAGTTCACAGACTCGCCTCCTGATTGAGGACAATTGTTTATTATGTAAGCGGGAGTATCCGGAGCCAATGCAGTGGTATCAAGACAATGTGTTACAACATCGCCTTCGTTGATAATGGCAGTGTGTGGATTTCCAGCGAAAAGAGAACAAGACGAAATTACGAAAGTCAGCAAAAGCAGACTTCTTACAATTCGAACTGAACTTAGGAGGAGAAATTCGCCTCTCATAGTGTTAATTTTAGGTGGGGAAAGTTCCCTGATAATTAATCAATTGTTTCTTAAGTCAGTATTTTCAGAGATGGTTGGGTGATTTATAGTGAAATCACTGATGGAAAAGTTCGAAAATCATGCCAATTGATCTTAATGCGAGTAGAATTCGCAAAGACTAGAAAATGGCTTCAAAACTGATGATAAAAAGATGGATTCTTTAAAAGAAAATATCGATCACGATTAGACCGCAAAAACAAATGCTTGCAAGACCGTTGGTTGTGAAAAAAGCCAGGTCCACTTTACTTAAATCATTTGGTTTTACCAAACGGTGCTGGTGCATTAAAAGTCCAATAAACAAAAGAACTGCAATCCAATTAATCCATCCCAAATAGAGGTATTTCTGTTGCAATAAATAGGCTGCATAAATGATAACGCCAGCACAAATCACATGGAAAAAACTAGACAACTTCAATGCACCATTTGTACCTAAACTTACGGGAATTGAATGCAATGATAAAGATTTATCAAAGGCCTCGTCTTGTAAGGCATAAATAATGTCAAATCCCGCCACCCAAAATAGGACTGCAATAGAATAAAGAACCGGCAATACATCAAAATGACCAATTACTGCCAAATATGCGCCAATTGGGGCCAAAGAAAGACCCAATCCCAGTACCAAATGGCAAAGTGCAGTAAATCTTTTGGTGTATGAATATCCAAGGATTATTATCAAAGCTACAGGAGCTAAGTAAAAACAAATATTATTTATGAAAAAGGTAGTTACTATAAAGGCTATTACATTGAAAATAACGAAAAACAAAGCGTTTTTGCTGGAAATTACACCAGCTGGAATCTCTCGTACTTTAGTTCTCGGGTTCAATTCATCAATGTCTCTATCCAATAAACGATTGAAAGCCATCGCGGCAGATCTAGCAAAGATCATACATAATAGCACCAAGATAAAGATTCGCCAGTCAGGATGAGCCCCCGATTCTATTGTAGCTAAGGTATAGCCGAGTATTGCAAAAGGAAGTGCAAATATGGTGTGACTAAACTTGATCAGCGATAAATAATCCTTCATGAGCGGCAAAAATAATCAAATGTTATTGCATACCTATTAAAAGAAAACCCCGACTGCTTTGTTTAGCAATCGGGGCCTTTTTATATTTTATATCTCAATTATTTTTGAGCAGGAGCAGCTGGCTTAATAGGCTGTGCTTTAATAGCATCACCTTCAGGAGCATTGATCTCTCCTTTGATTGTCAAGAAAGTTTGAGAAGGATCGGTATTAGCAGTAATGGTTACACGCTTGCTTTGCTTTCCTCTCTTTCCTTTAGAATCAAATTGAACTTTGATTTCTCCATCAGTTCCAGGCATGATTGGATCTTTAGGCCATTGTGGAACTGTACATCCACAACTTCCTTTTGCGTTAGAAATAATCAAAGGCTCAGAACCAGTGTTTGTAAATTTGTACACATGCGTTACTTTTTCTCCTTGGTCGATTACACCATAGTCGAATTCGTTACTATCGAATTTTACAGTCGTAAGCGGTCCAACAGGAGCTTCAGCGGCAGCAGGTGCAGCTTTAGTCGTTGCAGCATTCGTAGGTGATACTTCACCAGCGTTAGCAGTTACAGCAGCACGAGCTTCGTCTGCAGCAGCATCTTTTTTACCAAGAATACCGTCAAAGGCACCCATTAGGTTAGCGACGAAAAGAAGTGCGACTACACCCAAAACACCGAATTGAATTTTCCTAGAATTGTCCATATCAATAATTGATTTTTAGAATTAAAATTGATTTAAATTTGTTGCAAAAGTAAGGTATCTAAAGCATTTAAGCACCTTAATGCCTACAAAATTAACGACATTGAACACTTTATGCTGTTAATAGCGGGCGAACTATTGTTAACGACCTGTTAACGCTTTAAAACTGGGCTTTGTTTCAGATTTTTCGTGGATTAAATCCTAGACCGACAAAAATCTTCGAAATCTCTGGCATCCAGGCTGCAAAGGCTTTGCTCCACAGTTAATCCAGCTTTTCTTGCTGCCGATAATCCCCATCGAATATCTTCTATTCCGCCTGTCGAATGTGCATCTGGATTAATAGCAATCATTACATCTTGTTCCAAAGCATATGGTATCCATCGCCAATCTAGATCTAATCTTAGCGGATTTGCGTTGATTTCTATAGCAACTCCATTTTCACTACATGCATCGATAATCTTTTTATAGTTTATTGGATACCCCTTGCGAGCCAAGAGCAATCTGCCAGTGGGATGACCTAATATGGTAGTGTATGGATTTTCAACAGCTGTAATAATTCGTTTCGTTGCCTTTTCGATGTCCATTTTAAGATTAGAATGTACCGAGGCAATAATAAAATCAAATTCCATCAAAATCTCATCTTCATAATCCAATCCTCCGGAACTCAAAATATCCGATTCTATTCCTCTGAATATTCGAAAGTCTTTAAAGTTTTTATTGAGTTCATCAATTTCATCCCATTGATTATAGAGTCTTTCGACTTTGAGTCCGTCGGCGTAAAATGCAGACTGGGAATGATCGGTCAATGCCAAGTACTCGTAACCTAACTTCTGGCACTGCTCAGCCATTTCTTTTATGGAATGGATGCCATCACTGTAGGTAGAGTGCGCATGAACCACTCCTTTTATATCCTCCAAAGTTACCAAATCGGGATTCCAACCTTCCAAAGCTCGCTTACCTACTGAATCCATTTCAGGATTACCTTCCAGTTCTCTCAGTGCCGGAATAATTGTGGGGAAACCTGCGGCTTGAAAGATTGCAGATTCTTCTTTTTGTTTTCCATTGTCCGCCTCTCCAAACAATGCCTTGAAATCTTCTTCATGTGAAGTCTGAAAAAGTATAGAACCAAAATTTGAATTATTAGCTTTATGAACCACTACATTAAACCCTTTTTCGGCTTTTAAATTCCAAGAATTAGTTGATTCTTCTGTCGATTCCCAACTTTCTTTTTCAAGGAATTCATCAATATTAGAAGCTGTCGTGATCAGGTCAATCTGTTCTACGATTGGATATTCTCTTCGAATCTTTCCGCTTAATGACGTTTGTTGTTTGGGAAAAAACTGATGGAACATTGCCAAGTATTCTTCGGCTTTTGGAAGCAGTGTCGCCAGGTGAAACTTATTTGAACTCTGCAGATGATATTCCAGTTGTTCCTCTAAGTTCTTCTGTGTTTTTTGACCAAATCCTTTAACTGCCACCAGCCGGTTTTCTGTGCAGGCATGCAATAATTCTCCAATGGTCTCAATTTGAAGTTCTTTCCAAACAACCTTTATTTTTTTGGGACCAAATCCTTTTACGCTCAACATTTTGCGGATGCCCTCAGGTGTTTCAGCACGCCATTTTTCTAAGGTTGCCATACTACCATTTTGGGTAAGCTCAATTATTTTACCAACGATCGCTTTGCCTACTCCAGGAATCGCTCCAATCTGTTTTTCGTCCATCTCACTCAAAGGATCACTCACTTTACGTAAAAAACGGTAAGCATTTTGGTAAGACTTAATTTTAAAACTATTTTGCTCGTGAAGTTCCATCAATCCAGCCAACTCATTGAAGGCTTTTGCAATTTCTTTATTGGTCATCATAAATTCTTCATTTAGATGGCGGCGAAGGTACTTGATTCGGGTGGAAGTTGAAGATTTAGTAAGGTAGTTTTTAGAATGAATTTTATGAAAAATTGTAATATTATTTTGGCGCTTTTTGTACTCATAGGTTTGGCTTGTAATTCTGATGACTCAGGGACTGAATTCTCGAAAATCAATTCTTTTCTTGGCGACTACAGTATTTTAAGTGAACACATTACCGGAATTCATACCGAATATGATTCTATTGGCAATATAATTTTTCAAGGATACGACACTATAACAGTATCAAATAATTTCTTTTCGATTGTTGAAGGGAGCAATCAGGATACTGTAATTCTA
The DNA here is from genome assembly GCA_937928045.1 of uncultured Saprospiraceae bacterium. Classification (GTDB taxonomy): domain Bacteria; phylum Bacteroidota; class Bacteroidia; order Chitinophagales; family Saprospiraceae; genus JABDJM01. The sequence continues at coordinate 33,199 of CALFWO010000058.1, forward strand.
AATCAATGTTTGAATGATTTTAATCATGAGTCGATTACAGTAAAGGCCGTATTGTCTGGTGATGAATTAAGTCTTGTTCATGAGTTTTCCGACATACAGCATAATGATTATTTGCGTGGAACTGTGCGTGTAGTTGGTGATAGTATTTTTATGGATTACTATTGGGATAGGAGTAATGTTTGGGCTAATTATGCGCCTCCGACGCGCGGGTCCGTTTTGGCGCAGGGGGTTAGGAAATAGTGCTTTTTGTTTTTAATTATTTCTTCGAAATCATAGTTGGCCGACTTGGATGAATCTGGCTTTTGGATTTATTTTTTTTCGACGCGTTGCTGTTTGATTTTTCCTTTTTTGTCATTGCCACAAAGGCAACAAGAAAAAATGTCTAAGAATTCTTTAAACTCATCTATCGATTTCAGACAGCAAGCATTCCGGACTCCTCGGTTTTTACCGATTTCTTCGAAATCATTCGTGGCTGGCTTACGAGAAACTGACTTTTGGATTTAATTTCTAGGCCTTTCCTTTTGGTTAACATTAATTACGCTTACTATATATTTAATTTAGAAAATCGGATCTACTTAGAATTAAAGCTTGGAGCGCATTGGTGGAATCTCCGGCGAAAGTAGTGTTGGGAACCATAGTGGATTCCAGAACGAACGGCATGGTTTCATTCTCTACGCTCGTAAGGTGAATTTGATAAGGGATGTTTTGCTGTGTCGTATGAATAGAAATTGTGTTTTCGAAATCTTTTTTCAGATTGTAATTGTCATTGAATCCAGCAGCATTGTAGTTAACCAATTTATTGAAATAGTTGGCTACTTTTGTAGAATCGAGCACTACCCCATTTTCATCTATCCAACCGGCCATACTTCTGCTAATACTCATGAAAGTGTTAGGGGTTTGAATATCGACTCCTGTGATTTCTTCTCTATCTAACTTTAGTAATTTTTTATCTCGAAAGGAATCAAACGATTGCCCCAAAGACATACTTGCAAATCCATCAATCACATAAACTTCATCTTCATCAGCTTTTCTGACAAAAGATTTAGCCGATCGAGCCTGTTGATTAAATCTAAAGCCTCCAAGAACCAAAGATTGTAAATTTTTACCGGCCGACTTAAAGCTTATTTTTGCTTTTGCCTTTCCTTCTTCAATTTCATAATTGGGCCATTTATCTTTGCTCTTTGTAGCTATACGCAATACCTTAAGACTAGCAGCTTGCGCTAAAAGATTATTAACCGATCCAGGTAAAGTTTGAACTTCGACGCCTGGTTTCCTAGCGATCCAATTACCTTCAATGTTTTCCAATACATAGTCCTCACCTTCTAACAAATCGACTTCGATTCGATCTACAACTGATGTATCAAAAGTCAAAATATCAGCATTAAAAGTTCGCTCTTTATTTCCAGACATCACCTTGCTCAATACATAAATTCCAATGAGCACTCCGAATATAATTAGTAAAGTTTTATTATTCATTTGAACTTAAAATTTAGATTAAGCGTATTGGTTGTAATCCTGTTGTGCTCGCTGATTTCTTTTTGCTTTTGTTTGAGCATTGCGATAAAAGCCGTAAAGTACTACTAGAATCAAAGGCAAAAGAAAATTGAACCACTTGAGGAAATTTTTGCGTTCCGGTTCTATTTCTTCCAATGGATTAAAAGCGACTCCTTTTGTTCTGAGATCAATCAATCCCGTATCATCAGATAACCAATCTAAACTATTGGTCATCAGTGATTGATTGTCCCCTCCTTGGCCTTGTCCACCACCTTGTTCAGGAAATCCAC
>CALFWO010000059.1 GCA_937928045.1 uncultured Saprospiraceae bacterium
AATAGGACACCTTACCTTACCTTACCTTACCTTACCCATTACCCACTTTTCATAAGCTGGATTGGTCTCTATCGTATATTTCACAATGCATGGAACTTCATAGGCGTGGTTCTTTTCTACAATATCAATCAGTGATTCCCAGTGTTTCAAACTCGTTTTTACCAAACTTACATATTCATTTTCATTTTCAATTGTATCTTTCCATTCATAAAGCGATTGTATAGGGAATATATTTCCGCAGGCGATCAATTTTTCTTTTAATAGGAGATCAACCATGGCCTGGGCTGATGGCTGATCAGGGTAAGTAATGTAGACCGAGATTAAAGACATGGCTTGGCCTGATATTGGATGAATTAAGAAAAAAGGACTAAACTCAGTCCTAAAGACAAGATAATATTTTAAACCGATGAGCAGAAGTTTTCCCAGTTTACATACGGGGTCGGGGGATAAATCCAAACATTGGTTGATTCGATTTATTTGGATCAGCTCGATCTTTGTAATGCTCGGACGTGGATTGCATTGTCTGTTTTTTGACATTCCATTGCGCGCATTGGTTTGGGATGAGACGTGGATGGGATGGTTTGCCAGATTTTTTGGCTGGACTTGGGACGGATTTGTTACTTCGCTTGCCGTGGATCACTATATGCATTTGGTGACACTCTGGCTGGGTTTTTTCTATCTCTATGCCGTTCTGATCACTCTGGCTTGGCGGAAGATTTCTCATTGGATGCGCCAGATTACTTGGGCTGGTGTTTGGATGAGTTTGATATTTATTGCCTTTCTGTACTCTAAAGAAAAGTTTTTTGCATTGGGCCAATTTTTTGAATACAGTTTGCAGTTTGGTGCGCCTTATTTACTATGGTCAGCTTTCCGAAGAAGAGTCTTGAATGATCGCTATTTGTTGTATGTGAAAATAATGATAGCACTAACTTTCGCTTGCCATGGATTATATGCCATTGGATATTATCCTAGGCCCGGACATTTTGTAGAAATGTGTATTCATTTTTTTGGTCTTTCAGAATCGGCTGCCCATACTTTTTTATTTTGGATTGGAGTGTTTGATTTCATCGCAGCCCTTTTTATTTTTCTGCCAAAACCATTTATGAAGGCTGGGCTAATCTATTGTATTGTTTGGGGATTTATGACGGCCGCCGCGAGGATTGGAGCTAATATTTATGATTACAAAATATCCGAAACCTTGTTCTTATACGGACCAGCTTTCCTGTACCGGATCTGCCATTTTCTTGTTCCACTAGGACTACTATTACACTACTGGAAAGATGAAGAAACTATCGAAGTTAAGCCAAAGCGTAGACGATTATAAAAGCATTTATTCTCGTCCAGAATTGTCCACCATTTTTAAATCTCGATTGACTGCAATACTAGCATTGAGTTCAAATCCTACCAAGAGAACAAAAGCGTTAATTTGTATCCAAAGCATGGTGACGATGATGGTACCGATAGAGCCGTAAAGTTTGTTATAAGTGTCAAAAGATTCTACAAAATAAGAGAAGATTAGCGAGGATAGAATAGAAAGAATCGTGGCAACAGTGGCACCTGCGCTGAAAACGCTAAACTTGCGATAAGTAGCTGCACCATAACGATATATGGAGGTGATAACAAAATAAAAAAGACTGACTACCACAATCCACCTTAAGCCATTAAGCAGGATCCAATCAAACCGCGAACCATCTTCCCAATTAAATAATCTTGTTAACAAAATCTGTCCTAAAACAATCAATAAAATTGAAATAGTAACTAGAAAGAATATGAGAAAAGTAAGACCGACAGCTAATATCCTTTTCCAAAATATTGAACGTCGTTTGAAAGTATTTACGTAACTTTTATCAAAACTATTCATCATGCTCAGTACACCATTGCTGGCAAAAAAAACGGCTAATAAAAAACCTAAAGAAAGTAAGCCAAATCTTGGATTTAGTGCAACATCTTCAACGGTGTCAAATACACCAGCGGGAATCACATCGTGGAATTGTTCACGAAAGGAAATCAACAAGCTTTCAAAGTTTTGACCTTTGGTGAAATACTTGAGAAAATATTTTTCCAACAAGGGAAATAAGGTAATTAATGAAATCAAAGCCGGGAATAATGAAAGAAAGAAGCTGAAGGCAATTGCGTTGGCTCTAACAATTAGTCTTTGTGCTTTGAATTCATTAATAATAAATACCAATACGTCGTAAATAGGAACGCCAAAAAAACCAGGAAAAGAATTCGTTTTAATCCAAGCGATTATGTTCCGAATAATCGGAAGACTAAAAACGAATAGTTGTATGTCGCTTAGGTTAGGAATTTTCATTTTTAAAATAAGGCGAAAGTACAGTCGTTAATACTTCAGGGGCTTGCATCCTTTTCTTTGTACGCGCATCAACGAAGCAAAGTTTTACGCGACCACCATTTACCAACTTACCAGCTTCGTTTTTTAATTCCATATGAAAAGTAATAAACTGGTCAGGCAGTTTTCGCAGAGTAGTGACCACAGTGATTTCTTCATCATATAGCGCTGGCCTAACAAACCGATTTTCCATATAAACTACTGGCATCATTATCTGATGATTAGCTTCTAATTGCTGATAGGTAAATCCAATACTGCGCATTAAATCTGCTCGCCCGACTTCATAATACTGGGCATAGTTTCCGTAATAGAGATAACCCATTTGGTCAGTTTCGCCGTAACGAACACGTATTTTTGTGGAATGACTTAGCATTTTATTTTATTCGCGGAGCAAAGGGCAAGTCATGCAATGTGATCCTCCACGCGCCCGCGACAATTCATTGGAAGGCAATGTAATAATTGTTTTCTCTACATCTTCTACTTTAATAGTTCCTGCCGCTAATTGTTTCAATAAATCATCGGCATGAATTACTTTAAATCCGTGATCCAAAAAAGACAATTCTGTTCTTGTATTACGATCATAAGTTAAAGCTACGCCAGGTTTCAAAGCCACTAAGTTGCAGCCGTCAGTCCATTGTTCTCTTTCTTGATAAGGAGAAATTCCTTCACCAACTGGAATGAATTTCATTTTTGGATTGATTTGTTTCTTGAAAAAGTCTTCTACTGAAGCAAACTCCCAAGTGGACCCATCATCACGATGAACGATAACATTGGAACCAAGCCCATCCATAATTATTGGCTTAAATCCGCAAATATGATTGTCATCTATCATTGTGAAAAGCGTATCGATGTGCATAAAAGAACGATCATTTGGAATATTGATTTGCACTACGTTCTTTATGACTCCTTTGGCAAATAGTGCGTCTTTCAAGGAGTGCAGGGCATGACTATTTGTTCGCTCAGAACAACCCACCAACAAGTAATCTTCATTGATGATCATGATATCGCCACCTTCAATGGATACCGTTTCGCCCTTTTTGGATGGTGGAAAGTCATCAATCGTATTCAAATTGATAATTTTTCCATTCTCTTGTAAATGACTAAAGGCTGGATGCGACCAAAAAATGAAGCGAGTTAAATAATTCTCTCGCGCTCTGGCAGTTTTTGCAGCCTTTGTAATAATCACATGATCATTTACCGTTACTGCAATATCTCTTGTGAAAATGAAATTCGGAATCGGATCAAAAAAAATGTGATCCTCGCTTTTCAAATAACCAGTAATCAGCGTTTGGGCTAGAATTTGATTCTCAAGTGCCAAGAGTTTTTCAGCGTATTTCTTCGGAAGTTCTTCGTAATCTACAATGGTTTCTACAATGTGTACTCTTTTAATAGAGTCTGCTTCTAAAGCCTGAAAAAGTAGGGTTTGGGTCTCTAGAACATTATCTTTTCCCACAAATGCATTCAAGATGTCTGTAAAAACATCATGCTCTTCTTGCATGACTGACAAATGAACAATATCGTCAAAAAGCAGCTCTTCCGCCTTTTTTGGACTAATTCTACTGATTCCTTCATCTGGTCGATGTACGATTACTTTTTTAAGCGTACTTATCTCGTTTGGTACGTTGATATTTTGATTCATAAGTGGTTAGATTCTTTATTCTGCGGCAAAAATAGAAATTACCTGCAAAGGTAGCCTATATCCGAGTATAAAGGGGGAAGGAACCTTGGCGGTCTGACGTCTTTTTTCTTATTTTACATTTTGTCTGTCCATTTAATTGAAAGAAAAACATGTTTGATAAATTAAAGTCTTTGTTTATCGCCGATGATGAAGAATTTAAGCGAAAAGCTGGGGGAGAATCGACTCCAGAACCAACTCCCGAAGCGCAAGATATTCCTGCGGCTGAACCTATTCCGATTGAGTCATCACAAGTCGAAAATACATCGCCGAATCAAGTGACTAAAGGTACTGTTTCCGAGAAATTTATGAACATTCTACTTGGAGCACTGAAAAAAGCAGATCAACCGGGTTTTGACTACTTGGAATACCGTAATTCCTTGAAATCATTACAGAAGATGGACATGGATGAGGCTACTCGCTATAAATCAGCTTTTGCTATGGCGCAAACTATGAAGGTAGACGCTCCGAAGTTGATTAGCTCAGCACAGTTCTACTTGAAAATTTTGAGCAATGAAGAGCAAAAGTTCGGGCAAGCCCTGGTGAATCAGCGAGATCGTCAAATTGGAGAAAAGCAAAATCAAATAAAAGGTCTAAGTCAATCTATAAGATCAAAAGCCGAACAAATCAAAAAATTGTCTGCAGAAATTGAAGCAGACCAAGCCAAATTGAAAAAGTTGGAGACAGACTTACAAGGCGCTTCTGGTAAGGTAGAGCAAACAAAACTTGATTTTATCGCTTCGTACCAAGCGATCGTCGGACAAATCCAAGGAGACGTAGGAAAAATGAAACAATATTTAAAATAATAGCTTAAGATTAACCCACAATAAAGCAATGAGTAAGAGTAAAGGAAAATCATTTTGGAAAAAGCCAGAAGGAATTACTGGCGCAATAGTTTTAGGAGCCACTTTAATTGGGGGCGGATTTCTATTCGCGACGGCTTTACCTTGGATAATCGGCGCAACGCAGACCATCTTAGGCTTGTCCGTTACTTTGCTTGTCTTGGGAGCGATCATTTACATGGCGCTAGATCCGAAAATGAGGAACCTCGTTTGGTACATGTACAAATCAGCCATGAGATGGATAACAGGATTATTTGTTCAAATGGATCCAATTGGCATCTTAAAATCTTACATCGATGATTTAAAAAGCAACTTGCGAAAAATGAATCGTCAAGTTTCTCAACTTCGTGGACAGATGCATAAGCTTAAAGAGTTGATCATCAACAATGAAAAGGCGATTGAATCTAATTTAACCTTAGCTAGTCAGGCCAGAGATAAAAACAAGCAAAATGTAATGATTCTAAAGTCCCGGAAGGCCGGAAGACTAAAAGAGTCGAATATGAAACTTGGAGACCTTTACAAAAAAATGGAAGTCCTGTATCGAGTACTGAGTAAAATGTATGAAAACTCAGAGATATTGATGGAAGATGTCAAGGATCAAGTAATGGTAAAAGAACAGGAGCGAAAAGCAATCCGTTCTTCACACTCTGCTATGAAATCAGCGATGAGTGTTATTAGTGGTGATCCGGATAAAAGAGCAATGTTTGATCAAGCCATGGAAGCGGTAACCGACGACGTAGCAAACAAGGTTGGAGAAATGGAACGATTCATGGAAATGTCTTCTAACTTCATGGAGTCAGTAGATCTTCAAAATGGTGTCTTCGAAGAAGAAGGATTGAAAATGTTAGAGAAGTGGGAAACGGAAGGTATCAGTTTGATTTTAGGAGAAGAAAAAGATGATCTATTGGTGCAGGCTAATGATGATTCGGACATCTTAGATTTAGATTCACCTATAGCCACACCGGTTCGCGAAGGAGCTCATCGCAATCAATACGACGATTTTTTCGAATAAATAAATATTAAAATTCCAATAAAGGAATTATCGAAAGTTTAGCAATTTAATACACAACACAAGACAACTAAATCATGGCCAGAAAATTAACTTCTTTCTCCAAACTTTTAATAACGCTCGCGATTGTAGGAGCAATATTTTTTGGAGGTCGATATCTTTTGAATTCGACAGACTTAGGAGAAAAATTAAAAGAGGAAGGAAAAGAACTTGTTGATGAAGCAAAGTCAGAAACAACAGGAGAAACAACCAACAGCAATACCAATAGCAATTCTGGATCGGGTGACGCAGATCTAATCGTTCAACTATTTACTTGGGGTGGTTATGCTCCCGGGTTTTACTTTAACGAAGGGATGTCTCCGAACTCAAATTCTAGATTCCAAAAAGAATACGGAATCAAAGTGAAGTTCGAAGTCATAGATGATTTTAATGCTTCAAGAGAAGCTTGGAAAGCAGATGCAGTAAATCTAATTGGTTCGACCGCAGATGCACTCCCAACTGAAATGGAAGGATTAGGTCGATACAACCCACAAGTCATTTTACAATGTGATTGGTCCCGTGGAGGAGATGCAATTGTAGTAACCAGAGGCATCAATACGATTAATGATTTAAAAGGAAAAAAAGTAGCTTATACTCCTTCGACTCCTTCGCAAACTTTTTTAATTAAAAGTTTAGATGCTGCAGGGTTAAAAGTTTCTGATATCAAAGCTATTGAGATGGGAGATAACATTGCGGCGGCTGCAGCTTTTAAAGCAAAGCAAGTTGATGCCGCAGTAGTTTGGAGTCCAGATGATCAAGACTGTGTGGCAAAAGTCCCAGGCGCAAAAGTTTTGCAGAATACCAAGCAAGCGTCAAATATTATCGCTGATGTTTTCGTGGCTAAAAAGAGTTTTGTTCAAAACAACGAAGAGTTACTTCGCAAATTCTATGAAGGTTGGATGACGGCTGCTGCAGAGTTGAATAGCAATGCTGGAAATCGCGCAAAAGCTGCGAAGATAATGATGGAAGGGTTTGGTGTTCCTCAGGATTTTGCCGAAGGCGCAATCGATAATGTTAGGTTTACGACTCACGGAGATAATAAGAACTTCTTTGGCTTAAATTCTAGCTTCAAAGGAGTTACTGGTGAGGACCTTTATGATGGTATGGGACGAAGATTTGAGCAGCTCGGTTTTGCAGTTTCTAGTCGTCCAGACTGGAGAAGAACAGCTTATTCTGGTTTGGTAACAAAGACTAGTTTAACAGGACCAGCTCATTTCGCAGAAGGCCAAAAAGAATTTAAAAAACCAACTGAAGCTGATAAAAAAGCACCTGCCATTGCCGCAAAACCTTTGACAATCAATTTTGAGACTGGATCTTCAACACTAGATGCAAATGCGAAAACTTTAATTGATTTACAATTGGCAGATATCGCTAAGTCCTATTCAAACGTTCGACTTAGAGTCGAAGGAAATACCGACAATGTTGGAGCCGCCGCAATGAATAAACAATTATCCTTGAAGCGTGCAAGATCTGTAGCGGACTATATGAAATCTACTTATGGAATTAATCAAAATAGATTTATCATTGTTGGAAATGGCCCTGACAAACCTGTAGCGGGTTGTGAAACTAATGCTACTGCGGCTTGCAAAGCAAAAAACAGAAGAACGGAATTACAATTGATTAAATAATATTAATCAATTCAATACCGATGGGAGATTTGTTTAAACTAAGAGGAGAGCTGTCTGCGAGGAGTAATACCATTCTGGGATTTGTGGGGATCGCACTCATCATTTTCGTTTGGTACTTGCTGACTATGGGATCTGATCCCGTGATCGACCCAGGGATTTTACCGAAGCCAAACGATGTAAGAACTTCCTATAAAGAACTCTTCCTGAAAAATGCTTTGCTAAAAGGCTTATGCCTATCACTGGGTTATAATTTCGCAGGTTACTTTGTTGCCATTTTGGTTTCAATTCCTATTGGTTTTGCCATCGGATTGATACCTTTTTTTCGCGGAGCTTTTCAAAAACCAGTAGATGCCATGCGTTACGTCCCACTGCCAGCTGCAATGGGATTGTTCATTGTTTGGTTTGGAATAGGCACTGAATTAAAGGTGTATTTTTTGGCCTTCGGAATATTGATCTATTTAATTCCAGTAGTGGTCCAGCGAATTGATGAAGTCAAATCAGTTTATTTGAAAACTGTTTACACCTTAGGAGCTACTGACTGGCAAACAGTGAAGTCTGTTTATTTTCCATCTGTGATTTCTAGATTGTCGGATGATATTCGGGTGTTGACCGCCATTTCTTGGACTTATATTATTATTGCCGAGACAATTGGTACTGGTGGATTAGGAAAAATGATTTGGAGTATCGGGCAGCGTCGGGGTAGAGTAGATGTGGTGTTTGCCTTGCTCATTCTAATCGTCGTCATTGGAATACTACAAGATCGATTGTTCGTAGATCTGGACAAAAAGTTTTTCCCGCATAAATTTCAGGAAAAGAAAAAAGCTGCGCATACTATTTGGACGGATATCAAAAGCTATAGTATCGAGGTGTTGGTATTGATTGGTGTTCTTGGATACAGCGTGCTTTTGTATCAACACATGACTATGGCCAATGGTACGGAAAGTATATTGACCTATTTATTTGAAGATACGCTCTGGGTGATTCATCTCATTTTTTTAATGGTCATTGCTTACAAGGCCAATGGTATTTACAAACGTTTTATTCTTAAACCCAAAGTCGTTAAAACCGCCTAATGGATTTTTTTAAAAGTTTAGAAAAAGAATTACAAACTGGAATAGATGAAATCTTGAACCACGACTTTTTGAAGTTGTTGAAGAATGGAGATCTCAGTAAAAAGCAATTGCAATATTTTGCTGAGCAGTATTCGGTCTATTGTTCTTATTTCCCCAGATTTCTCGCTGCAACAGCCGCCAATATTCCTGATGATGCTACAAGAATGCCGATCATCGAAAATCTTTGGGAAGAACATGGCGAAGGAAAATTAATCAAGTCGCATAGGATTTTATTTGATAGATTCGCTCGAGCTACTGGCTTGGCTGAAAGTGCAGTTCGAAAGCCAAAAGCGATTCCAACTACGCAAATTGTCTGCGAAAATTTATTCAACCTTTGCCAAGACGGGCATTTTTTAGAAAGCCTTGGAGCCCTTGGTCCCGGAACGGAGTTTTTTACCAACTCAGAATACGCCATTATCGAAGCAGGCTTGAAAAAGCATGATTTCTTTACGGCAAAAGATATTGAATTCTGGACCGTACATATCAGCTTGGATGAAACACATTACTCTGAGATGGTAGGTGCAATTGCACCTTGGTCCAATACCTTGGAAAATAAATTTTTGATAAAATCAGGAGCTAAGAAAGCTATTGATTTAGAGATTTTATTTTGGGATGGGTTGTTGGATAATATGCCTGTTTTGTAAGTGATTTTTAAGAATCCGATAGGTTGAGTTGAAGTTGAAATTGGTTGAAAAGTGGTTCTGGGAACCTACCGTTGAAATTAGTTGAACAAACATCAACTGAACTAAACTCAAGAAAAGAAAAAATATAAATGTATCAATTCAAAGATAATCCGGATCAAAATAACATCATCGAGCTTCGAGGGATTACTCAAGCTTACGACGATGGGAAAACCGTAATTATCAAAGATCTAGATTTTATCATTGAAGACAAACCAGCACAAGGGCAGTTTGTTTGTATCCTCGGAATGTCTGGTTGCGGAAAATCAACACTCCTCCGATATGTAGCTGGGTTACAAAAACCTACAGCAGGTCAAGTCATCGTCAATGGAAAACCAGTCGATGAATCGAATCGAGTGTCCATGGTCTTTCAACAATATTCTTCATTGCCTTGGATGACAGTTTTAGAGAATGTTGGCTTAGCGTTGAAATTTCAAGGAGTGAAAAAAGCAGAGCGAGATGCCAAGGCGATGGAGTTAATTGAACTGGTCGGACTGGCAGGACACGAACATAAATTTGCACAATCTCCCGCCTTGTCTGGAGGACAATTGCAGCGGGTAGCCATAGCAAGATCTTTGATCGCTAACTCTGAGATTTTGCTGATGGATGAACCTTTTGGAGCCTTGGACATCAAGACAAGAATGCAAATGCAGGATTTATTGTTGAATATCTGGAATAAATTCCATCCAACAATTGTCTTTGTTACGCATGATATATCTGAAGCAGTATACCTCGCTGATGATATTTATATTATGAAATCTGCGCCAAGTAAATTTGCGGAGCACATTCATATTGATTTACCTTTCAATAGAAATCGCGCTACGAAAAGAGATCCTCACTTTATGGAATTGGTGCATGAAGTAGAAGATCGAATGGTCAAAGTTAGCGAGATGTAATTCTTATTCCTTTGTCTTCGATGACAATTTTTCTTTGTTTGTACAAATCGCCAACTGCTCTTTTAAAGGCCTTCTTACTGATTCCAAATCTTACATAAATTTGATCTGGACTGCTTTTATCTGTCAATCCAATGTAGCCATCGTTGGCCACCAAAGCTTTGTAGATATCTTCGCTATTTTTACTATTGAAATTTAGAAAGCCAATCGGCTGCAAAGAAATATCCAACTTGTTTTCTTCACGAACTGTCTTGACATAGCCTTTTAGTTTGTCACCAATGTTTAAATCTTTGAACACTTCATTTTTATAAACAAGCCCCTTGTGTTTATTATTAACGATGACTGAGAATCCAATCTTCGTTTGATGATAGACCATTAGATCGACTTCTTCCCCTTCTTCTACAGACATCATTTCGTTGTCCAGTTTCTTATCAATTTTGTTAGAAGCAAAAAGGCGATCCGTCTTTTCATCCAAATCCATGTAGACGACATACCAACGACCGACGATCATATTTTGTCGCTGTTCTTTGAAGGGTACCAATAAGTTTTTTTCCATACCCCAATCCATAAAAGCTCCGTATTCTGACACAGCGGTACATTCTAGTAACGCAAATTCCTTAAGGTGAATCTTCGGAATGATGTTCGTTGCTATTTTTCTTTCATCATAATCTAAATAGACGAATACTTTAATAAGGTCATCAATTTCAAATTCCTCCGGACAATATTTGTTTGGAAGCAGTACATCCTCACCGTCTTCATCGCCGAGGTAAAGTCCAACGCTGGTGGCTCGTAAAATTCTAAGTTCGCTATATTGTCCTATTTCGATCAATGTCTTTTTTTGCAAAGGTATACAAATTCAATTCCCTGTAGTATAAAAAATGCTACGATCGCATAAAGCAATCGTAGCACAGCTGCAAAAGGAAAATTTGAATATTAATTTTTATTCACAGTCGACGTCCATAAACTCCATGTCCCAGCAGTGGAAGTCGTCATCATTGAAAAAATCTTGGCTTTTAACGCGTCCTCCGGCGATTGCTTCGTTCCATTGGATCTCTATTAGATCGTCAGGTTGTACTCTATAAACATCATAAGCGCGATCAAAATCAGCTCCAGGTGCTTCTCTATATTCTATGTAATCTCCCATGTCCGGAGACTGTTCTTTGATGTTCGTAAAGGTTAAGTGAGCAACTTGGGCAGCATTTTTTCCATATTCTGCACGGATCACTTTCCTAGGGTTATTAGGTCTATCACTGAATTCCCAAACACCAGTATTTCCATTGTCAGTAACAGTTCCTGTATACCAATGAACATTGTTAAATCCACCGGCTTTAGATACATGCATATCGAATTGCAAGGTTTCATTGTCAATGGCTTGGCCAGAAAGGACGCATAGATATACGGTACCATTATCATTGACATCATAACTCCATTTCCAAACCCCATTGCCAGCATATACTGGGTCTTGATTAAAGGCTTCATTAAATGAAGCGATTGGCAATGCCATGTTGACGGTTACAACGGTGTGCCACAATATCAGGTTGGAAGCAGCGTAGAACCAATTCCTATAAGTAGCTCCAGAACGATTATTAGCTTGATCCACTAAGCCAGTTGTGTCCGCATCTTCAAATCCGGTAAAAGGCATGATCAATGATTGTACTGGTGGCAATTCTGGCGCTACAGCTTCATCTGATTTTCCAGAATTGAAGCTGTCATCAGTAGTACAAGATTGCATTAGGAAAATAGAAAGCACTAACAATGAGATTAATTTAATCGATTTCATATTATTTATATTTAAAGGTTTTTAAATTTTTTGGAGATGTTATTCTCCTTTTCATCCTTAATACCCTGAGGCTTTTAAATACCCTTAGTCGATTTCAATTTTTTTTATAAACTTTTTTGAACCCCATTGGTTTTCTATTTATATCGGAAAATCATTAAATTCGTTATTAAAAAAGAAATATGAATATTCAAGATTCTATTGATAGGTTAAAGGCTGGAAACCAGCGATTTGTAGCTGATAAGCTAGATGGTAAATTGCAAAATTCCGAAAGGAGAGATGCGTTAACGGGAGGACAACAACCCTATGCAATTGTTTTAAGTTGTGCAGATAGTCGCGTAGTTCCAGAGTTGGCTTTTGATACCGGACTAGGAGAGTTATTCGTAGTGCGTGTTGCTGGTAACGTTGCAAATACATCCTCTATGGCAAGTATCGAGTATGCTGTCGCTCATTGTGGATCGAAAGTAATTGTAGTTTTGGGGCACCAAAGCTGTGGAGCGGTTACTGCTGCTGTTTCAGGTGGAGACAACGGATACAATTTGAATCATTTGCTAGCACATATTACACCTGCCATCAATGCGTCAGGGGAGGGAGCCTCTGTTACGGATGTGGTAAAGAAAAATGCAGAAATGACCGCACAAGAATTGTGCAATCGTTCTTCAATCATCGGCAAGGCAGTAGCTTCTGGTGATGTTAAGATTGTTCCAGCTTATTACAATCTTGATTCAGGAATGGTTGACTTTTTATAGTAGAAAAACCGGTTTCACTTCTTTGCGTAATAATTGATCATTGCACAATTATCGTATCGGAGAGTACTTGGCAAGCAGTAAAATAGCCTAAAGCATTATTCGAAATATTGCTTTTCAAGCTGCTTTGGGATTCATCGAAAAATCCTCCTTGCCAAGAAGTTTCGATGGCAAGTGCTCTCAAGAAATCTGCGTAATCAGAAGTGAGACCGAATTTTTTCTCAATAATCGTTGTTCCTACTGGAAAATTAATGACCTCATCATTGGGTTGAATTATTCCCGAAATATCAACCGTATTAAACGTAAAAGCATAAAGCAATGCTTGATTAAAAGTGTCTGGTCTTATTTCTGACCAATCTATCAACACTTCATACATCGCCTGTTCAACAGGACTATAAACATCTGCAATTTTGGCTACAAATCTTTCATCAGTAGCTTGGTTTGTACCGATTTGCAAAGGAGGAATTGGAGCTACTTTTCCAACAGAAGTGGAAGCTACATAAGTTTGTCCTTCGTGTAAAATTTCCAACTGAATATTAATATTACTAGGTACCGAAAAAGCAATTTGACTATAGTAGATGCCCGGTTGATTATTGTCGTGAATGAATTCAATGACGTTGTTCATAGACTTGATGGCAACGGTCGCATTGGTAATTGCAATTGGATCCTCAGAAGGTAAATTCATGCTTTGAAAAATTTCAATTTTCTGAAATTTAAATTCATCACTCAGAATTGCAGTGATGGCCAATTGCTGATGGTCTCCAGATTGATAATCCCAATCAGTTTTCTCTTCACAACCAAAAGATAAGAATATCAAAACTACCAATGACCAATACTGATTCATTCTGAATATTTCCATCATAGTTTAAATTTATAAGTTAATGACGGCATCCAGTTTACTAAACTGGTTTGGCTTGCAATAATACTTTGCTCCGAAAGAAAGTTCGATTTCACCAACGGCGGTCCATCTTCTTGCTCAACTTTGTTGAAGTTCACGGCTACTATATTTTTATGTGCAAAAAGGTTGTAGAAGGAAAGATTCAAATGATGTTGATAGCGGGCATTGATGTTTTTATTTAATCTAAATTTAAAAGCGAGATCAAACCTTCGATAATTTGGCAATCGATCATTGTGTTTACTTCCAAATATAGGAATGACCTTGTTGTTGTATTCATAAAATCCGGTTGGAGATGAAAATGCTGATCCGGTGAAAGCAGTAAAATAACCTGATACGGTAATTTTCTTAGAGAGTTGGTAATTTCCAAGAATGGAGAAATCATGTGGCCTGTCCTGAAAAGCGGGGTAGGGATTTCCATTGTTGATGGTACCAGTTGTTCTAATCGCCCGGCTAAAGTTATAGCTCATCCAGCCGTTAAATTTACCTAATTCTTTTTTCAACATAAATTCTAACCCGTAGGCATTCATTGTTCCAAAGCGTAGTTCACCTTCTAAGAATGGATTAAGCAATGTTTCTGGGTGAGATTTGTAATCAATTATATTTTTCGAATGTTTGTAATAAGCTTCAACTGTGAAATCCAAATTTGATTTTGGAAAATGCTTGTAATAGTTGCAAGCAAATTGCCAAGACTGTTGAGGTGCAATGTTTGGGCTTGCCGGTAACCAAACTTCTAAAGCCGTAAATGGCGAGGTAGAATTACTTATCAATTGTAAAAATTGGTGATAGCTGCCAACGCTCAGTTTGAGATTAGAAGAGGTATTTAGTTGTTGAATAATACTGAGTCTGGGATCTATTTTGGTGTAGTTGTTATAGCTTCCGCTATTAATTCTTACCGTATCTACAACGTCGTAATTGTCATCATAAATGCCGTACAAGGCGGGGCCTATACTTTTCCAAGAAGGAATTCTTAGCCCAGCATTGATTACTGTTTTACCGGATAGTGCATATTCTACTTGGTAATACAACAAGCTTTTTCTCGAGTAGTTATTCCTGATTCTAGGAAAAAGATCTCTGGTGCTTGGAGTGGATATCGTTCCCGGGTTGATATAGATCGTTTGAATTTCACCACCAAATTTTGCTTTGTATTTTGGGCTTAAAAAGTGTGTAAAATCTGTTTTTAGGCTAATACTTCCTATCGAAGATTCCCATCTATTTGCTCCAGGTGCAAATAATCGATAAACATAGTTCCCGGTATTAAAAGTGGAATTTGAAAACAACTTAGGAGAGAAGATGTGATTCCATCTCAAGGTTGCACCGAAGTTTCCCCAGGAGATTCCTGACGACTGTGTGTTTCTTAATCCTTGATTGTTAAAATTATCACTACTGCTGATCAATGTAAAGTAAATGCGATTTTTATCATTAATCTTATGATTATATTTAAAATTAAAATCTCCAAATCCGATATCAGCGTTTGGAGCATTCCTTTTAAAAAGCCAATCAAAATTAGACCTTCTCGTAGAAACGAAAATCGAAGCCTTTTCTTTGACAACTGGAATTTCCAACGCAAAGCGATTTATCAAGGGATTAAGTGCTCCAGAGAATGACCATCGATTTAGGTTTCCATCTTTCGTTCGAATATCAATTATTGAAGATAGTCGATCTCCTAAATTTGTTGGAATATCGCTAGTATATATATTAATAGACTTGGCAAAATCCGGTACTACGATGGAATAAAAGCCAAACAAATGCGAAGGATTGTAAACTGGCGAATCATCAATGATAATTAAATTTTGATCTTTTTCGCCACCTCGAACAAAGAAAAAAGCAGAACCATCTGAGTGTGTTTTGATCCCGGGTAGTGATTGGATTCCTTTTATTAAACCAGACTCCCCCGCAAATTCAGGCATGTTTTCCAAGGATTTTGGCGAAAGTTTTAATGTCGAAGATTGTTTTTCTCTAAGTTTGGTTTGACTAGATAATCCAACGATAACGTCTGGCAAGGAAATGCTTGCCGTTGGCAATTGAGCATTGAGTTTTAAATCTTTTTCGAGGTTAATTTCATTGCGACTATTTTGGTAGCCGATATAAGAAAATGAAATTTGGTGATGCCCTTGGGGTAATTGAATTGCGTAGTAGCCAAATTCATTAGAGATGGTTCCTTTGCTAGTTCCTACAAGTTCTATCGTTGCGCCAATAAGACTCTCACCCGTTTCCTGATCATTTAAAAAACCACTTAAAGTGTAATATTTGGGATTTGAATCTATAAATGAAGTTTTTTGAAGATTCAGAATGATTTGGTTCTCTACAATGCTGTAATCAATCCTAAGTTCATTTTTTAATACAGACATGGTCTCATCCAAGCTGGCATTCTTAATACGAATTTTGAGTTTTTCTTCAACATTAACCTTGTCCGAATTGAAAGAAAAGTCCAGACCAGTCTGCTCAGTAATTTTTTGTAAAACCTCTCTTAAAGTAATTGAACGATCTTGAATGGTGATTTGATAATCATCTTGCTGTGCTTGAATGCTCAGAAAAGGGAGTAAGAAAAAAAGAAATAAGAAAAGACTTCTCATAAATTGAGATCAGCAATCGGATCCTTTTAGTACAATTAATTTGCCAGAAGAACTGGCTTGAATACCGAGAGTAGCTTCTATAATACTAATAACAGATTCTAGGGTTTTATCTTTGTATTGAGCAGTGATTCTGCAATTGTTCAATGCTTCATTTTCAATAGTAATGTTCGCATTGTAGTGCCTATTCAAGCTGAATACCACCTCCTTTAATGTACTATTTTCAAAGTTCAAAGTGTTGGTAGTCCACCCTAAATAATTTTCATCTTTATTGGTGGCTTTTACCAACTGCTTGCTAGATTTGTTAAAAGTGGCAGATTCTCCTTTTTCTAAGATAACTTCTTCCATGCCTACTTTAACAGAAACTCTTCCAGAACTAACGATGACTTGCGACTGATTTTGATCAGGTCTGGCGTCTACATAAAATGAAGTACCTAGTACAGTAATACTCATATTACCGGCTACAATTTCAAACGGATGTTTTTCATCGCGCTTGATATCAAAGAATGCATTTCCAGTCAATTGGGAGTTTCTAGTTTCGGAGTCCGATTGCGGAGCATTGTAGTAGTAGGAACTAGATTTATTCAAATGAACAATGGATCCATCGCTCAAAGTCTCTATTCGCGAAGAATCTTCAGTTAAATATTCAACGGTTTGGTTGGTATCAAAAGGATTGATGAACCATAGTGAACCGCCTATTAGCATGGCAATTCCAGCAGCAATCGAAAGCCAAGTTCTTCTGGAAGATCGCTTAGTATCCATAGAAACGACCTTTCCGGAGTCCTTAATTTGTCCTCGAATTTTATTCCATTCCTGATCAACTTGGGATTTATCCGTTGTTTCACTCAAGCTGGTGAGTAACCAAGTTTTCTTAAAATCTACAAAAGCAGCCTTATTACCAGGTTCCTCAAGAACCCAGTTTTCCAACATAACTACTTGATCTTCAGTTGCATTGTCACTTAGGTAAGTGATCATCAAATCAAGAATGCCATCCGGTACGTGCTGTTTTTTCATCAAATTTTACTCCTATCTATATTTACTACACCAAAATACATATTTACCCTTATGATAAAATCAAACAATTCCATCGAGAATTAAAATCAAAAGCATCAGGTGGTCTTTTAAAACAGATTTCAAGGTTTTAATGGCCTTACTCATGTGCGCTTCCACGGTTTTCTGTGCTATTCCCAATTCTTCTGCGATCTCCCGATATTTCATGCCTTCAAATCGACTCATCTTAAATACCATTCGGCATTTCTCAGGAAGATCAGCTAAGGCACAATCTATCTTCAATTTCAAATCGCCAGCATCCTCCTCTGGTGTCTGAACTTCTAATTCAAAATCCCCACAGTCAAGATCTAAAACTTTGCTCCTAAATTTCTTATTGTCTCGAATGTAATTGAGGGATCTATTTTTTACACTTGTAAAAAGGTAAGAGACGATATTCTTGGAGGGATCCATCTGGTCTCGATTTTCCCACAAATGAATAAATACTTTTTGAGTGATATCTTTTGCCGTATTTTGATCCTTTACCAGCTGATTCGACAAATTGGTTAGATGTGCAAAGTGCGTTTTGAACAGTGCTTCAAATTGATTGAGATCTAGTTTATTTTTGTCTGAATGGCTGGTCATTGATGGCAGTAAATATAATTAATTCTAAGGAGTAGTTATCTATTCTATTCGATTTTCAATTTTGTCAAAGCGACAACTTTTTGACTATCTTCACGATCAAAAATTCATTGCAAGATATTCTACTCATCACTCCTCCTTTCACTCAGCTGAATACGCCGTATCCAGCCACTGCCTATATAAAAGGTTTTCTAAACACTAAGGAAATTGATGCGTTTCAAATGGATCTAGGCATTGAGGTGATTTTGAATATTTTTTCAAAAACTGGACTTGCTAAAATATTTGAAAAAGTCTCGGATAAAATATCTACGAAATCAGAAAATGCGCAAAGAATATTTACTTTTCGTGAACGCTATACGCACTCTATTGATCAAGTAGTACTTTTCCTTCAAGGAAAGAATGAAACCCTTGCTCGTAAAATATGCTCCGATGTATTCCTTCCTAAAGCTGCACGATTCGAGCAATTGGACGATTTAGAATGGGCTTTTGGAAATATGGGAATGCAGGATAAGGCTAAGCATCTTTCCACGCTTTACCTTGAAGATCTTTCGGATTTTATTGTTGAATGTGTTGATAATAATTTTGGCTTTAGTCGCTATGCTGAACGATTGGGCCGTTCCGCCAATTCGTTTGATGAGTTACACCAAAATCTTCAAGATTCTAACACTTACATTGATGAAATTACTTTAACTATTTTGGAGAAAACATTGAAGGTGATCAATCCAAAGTTGATCTGTTTCTCTGTTCCATTTCCTGGCAATCTCTATAGCGCATTTCGCTGTGCACAATATATTAAACAGCATCATCCAGAGATGAAAGTCGCTATGGGTGGAGGTTTTCCAAATACTGAATTAAGATCAATTTCCGATCCGCGCGTTTTTGAATACTTTGATTTTATTTCATTGGATGATGGTGAACTTCCATTGGAGTTGATTATTTCAAATGTCTTAAATCCAACTGCTTCAAATCCCAATTTTAATTTTCTTAAGCGAACATTTGTATTGGATAAAGGGAAAGTGATTTATAATAATTTTTCTTTTCGAACGGATTACAAACAAGAGCAAATAGGCACACCAGATTATTCAGATTTGCTTTTGGATAAATATATTTCAGTGATTGAAATAGCCAATCCTATGCACAGTCTTTGGTCAGATGGCCGTTGGAACAAATTGACCATGGCGCATGGTTGTTATTGGGGTAAATGTACTTTTTGCGATGTCTCTTTAGACTATATTAAAAATTACGAACCAGTGACAGCCGGCATGCTAGTAGATCGGATGGAAGCGATAATTAAGCAAACCAATGAGCGCGGTTTTCATTTTGTAGATGAAGCGGCTCCTCCTGCTTTAATGCGGGAAGTAGCCTTGGAAATATTGCGCAGGGATTTGGTGGTCACTTGGTGGACGAATATTAGATTCGAGAAAAGCTTCAACTTCGACTTGTGCCGGTTGTTGGCAGCTTCCGGTTGTATTGCAGTTTCCGGAGGCTTAGAAGTCGCATCTGATCGACTTTTGGAGTTGATCAAAAAGGGCGTTACGGTGGCTCAAGTAGCTCAAGTCACTAGGAATTTTACCGAGTCTGGAATTATGGTTCATGCCTACCTCATGTATGGATATCCAACGCAAACTGTACAAGAGACTATAGATTCTTTAGAGATGGTTAGACAACTGTTCGATGCGGAAGTTTTGCAATCTGGATTCTGGCATCAGTTCGCTTTAACGGCTCACAGTCCAATTGGACTGAACCCTAAGGAATATAAAATTGAGCCGCAACTGGCTGAAATTTCTTTCGCAAATAATGACGTGCAGTTTATTGATGAAACGGGAATTGACCATGATCAATTTTCTTATGGCCTTAAAAAGTCTTTATTCAATTTTATGCATGGCAATTGCCTAGATCATCCATTGGAGAATTGGTTCGATTTTGAAATTCCAAAAACAACAATTGCAAATTCATTTATAGAAGAAGCGCTAACTCAAGAGGCATTTCAACAAGTTAAACCAAGTACCAAACTCATTTGGATTGGTGCTGAGCCGACTATTTTAAAAGACAATACAGGCGAGGATGTTTTGGTGTTGTACACTTCGGAGGGAAGCATTGAGTTGGTCATGGATGAAGCACTTGCAAATTGGTTAAAGGCTGCTTTAATTGACCATCAAAGTTCAAATAAAACAACCAAAACCTATCAAGATATGAAAGCAAGTTTTGAAAGGCAATTTGAGGATTTTACATTATTTTGGTATTCGGAAGAGATGGCTTTGACAAAGGAAGCAGGTTTACTTTTAATTTAATTAGGCTTATGTTTAAAATCGAACACATTGCCATTTGGGTTTCTGATTTGGAATTAATGAAAGATTTTTATTGTAAATATTTTTCAGGTACGTGTAATTCAAAATACAGGAATGAGTCAAAGCAATTTGAAAGCTATTTTCTTTCTTTTGACGCTGGACCTAGGTTAGAATTGATGAACAGAATAGACATTATTGGATCAACAGAGAAATCAGAACAACTTGGACTAACGCACATCGCCATTCAACTCGGTTCTAAATCTAAAGTAGATGAGTTTACAGAAACTTTTAGAGCTGATGGCTTCCAGATAGTAGGAGAGCCTAGGACTACTGGCGACGGTTATTACGAATCAGTGATTTTGGATCCTGAAAACAATCGCATCGAACTGGTAGCCTAGATTTTATTTATTTACTTTATATTCATTATTTATGAGTTCCATAATTCGAAGTAATATTTTTATATTCTTCTTTCTTGTTTTTAGTGTTCAGGGGATCGCTCAGAATTATAAGTCAGGCCCACAGGTGCTATCGTTTTTTTCAGACGTAGATGATACTGATCAGCCTTACGCCATTTATATTCCTAAGAACTATAATCCAGCTCAAAAATATCCATTTGTAGTTATGCTACATGGGGCAGGTTCAAATCATCGTTTGGCACTGAGAAGAGTATTCGGGAAAAGTAATGAAAATGGAGAGACAGATGTAGAAGCCAGTCAATACTTTCCTCCATGGAATCAAAAAGATGTTATTGTCGCGGCGCCATTTGCGAGGGGGACTTTAGGATATCAAGGAATACCCGAGAAAGATGTTTATGATATGATGGATGATGTGAAAAGGAGATTTAATATTGATGAGGATCGAACATACCTCACTGGACTTTCGATGGGAGGTGGCGGAACACTATGGTTGGGATTAACAAAACCCGATGTATGGGCAGCTATTGTTCCAGTTTGTCCAGCGCCGCCTTTGCACACAAATGATTTGATCGATAATGCATTGAATTTGCCAGTTTTCTTTCATCACGGCGATGCTGATGAGGTTGTTAGTACCGATATTAGCAGGAATTTTGTAAAAGAGATGAAGGCGAAAGCAATGGATGTTAGCTATAAAGAATACCCAAAAGTTGGTCACGATGCTTGGGTACCAGCTTATGACAATGCAGAAATATTCGATTGGATGTTAAAACATAAAAGGAATCTATATCCGGATCGCTTAACTTTTGTGGCCAAGAGTTATAAATATTCAAAAGCTTATTGGTTGACTGTTGATAATTTTGAAGTTGATAAATATGGAAAAATCGAAGCTTCATTTTCTGATGAAAATAAATTGGTGATTAAAACTAAATCTGTAAATGGCTTTAGCATAGATATAAGAAATCATCCCAAATTTAATCCAGGTAAAAAATTGAGAATAGATTTTGATTCCGGGCAATCGCTGCGTTTTAGTACCAAGGGAAAGGAAAGGCTTTTTCGAAATAACAATGATTGGGGTATTGAGGTTGAAAAATCCACTGACTTTAGGAAGGCTAAAGGAGCAGAAGGACCAATGGAAAATGTTATTTCCGAAAGGCATGTTTATGTTTATGGAACAGCCGATAACCCAAGTAGGGAAGAATTAGAACGGAGAAAAAAGCAGGCAGAGACCGCGGCTTTTTGGTCTTATTATAGAGGAGAGTTTCTCGGTCGTATTAAGGTGTTTCCGCGAGTCTTAAAAGATACGGAAATTCGAAAATCAGATCTGGAAACTTCGAATCTAATTTTGTTTGGAGATAAACAAACCAATGCCTTGATTGATCAATACAACGATCAATTGCCCATTCATTTACTAGATCGGGAGAATTATGGTTTGGCCTATTTATTTCCAATAGGAGAGCGTTATGTTTTGATTAATTCTGGATTGTCTATTCTAGATGCTCCAGACTCCCAGAAAGAATGGGATTGGTCCTCGAGGTATGCTTCTACAGATTTTATTTTATCACTCCGAAAGTTTGATGACTTTGTACTGTACAGTAAAGATGAAGTTATCGTTCAAGGTATCTTTGACAATCATTGGAAATTAAAACCCGAAGACCGAAAAATTCTTGAAGCAAACCAAGTTGTTCAATGTAAAATGCAGAATCAAACAGAAAATAAATAGAACTGATTTCCTAGTTCATCGGCGTATTAAATATTCCATGAAAAAGTTTTATCGCATCTGAAAGATGACCTACTCTCAAATTTTCATTTGGACTGTGTTGATTATTATCAGGGTTTACCATAGGAACAATAATCGCTGGAATTTTTAGTTCATTAATAAATGCGGCAATTGGTACAGTCCCTCCCATAATTCTAATTTTCACTGGATCTACATCAAAGGTTTGTTGAATTGCTCGTGCCAACCATCTTCCTTCAGGTGCATTGATGTCCGTTCTGAAAGGATAGGTATTTTTCTTATGATAGAAGTAAACCAATTTTGGGTACTTTTTTCTTTCCGCATAGGTAGGCTCATGATCTACGATATGATAGCCTTGGCCTTCAATATGTTTTTTTATTGCAGCTACTAATTTTATGGGATCGGATTCAGGGACCAAACGAATGTCGATAGCAACGGTAGCATTGTCTGGTACAATCGTCCGAGCCTGAGCTCCCACCCAAGCAGCAGATATTCCTCTGGCATTTAAGGATGGATATTGCAATGATTCTTGATAATTAGCACCCACCTTTTCTGATTCAGCTATTTGTAATAAATCTTGGATGGCTGCTTCGTCATCGGGTACTGCAGCCAATATTTTTTTCACTTGCTCATCTAATTCAATTCCATCATAGTAACCAGGAACAATAACGCGACCATCTTTGTCTTTCATGCTGGCCAGTAAATGTGCCATTCTGAAAATTGGATTCGGAGCATAGTTTCCATAATGTCCGCTGTGCTGAGGTTTTACTGGTCCATAGGTTGTCAAATTAATGGTAGTAATACCGCGACAACCAAAAGTTAGTGTCGGTTTTCCAGAGATGTGAACGGGACCATCATTGATTATCAATACATCGGCTATTAATTTTTCTCGATAAGTTTTGACAGCTCCGGCTAATGACTTAGAACCTATTTCTTCCTCTCCATCGAGCACAACTTTAATATTGAATTTTGGAAGTGTTTTATTCGATCGAATTAAATCCACGGCATTGAGGAATGCTATTATAGGACCTTTGTCATCAGATGCTGATCTTCCAAAAAGCCGCCAATCAGCATCTATAGTTCCTGTTAGTTTATTCCAATCAATGGTCTTCCAATCTCCATTTTCATCTTTTTCTTTTAAAACCATTTTATAGGGATCAGATTGGTCCCATTTTCCCGGATCCACTGCTTGGCCATCTAAATGCATATAAAAGAGGGCAGTTGGTAAACTAGAATCAACTATCCATTCAGAATAGAATAGTGGATTTCCTTCAGTTGTCAAGATTTCGGATTTAAATCCCCGCTGATCAAATGCCTTTTGTAGCCAATTGATATTTTTGAGAATGTCATCTTCTTTCAATCCAAAATTTGGGATTGCAATGAATTCTTTTAATTCATCGCAGGCTTTGGTAACTATAGTTTGATTCTTCTGAGAATAGCCAAAAATCGTGAATAGTAGGAATAAGGACAGGATGATTAAGCGCATTTTTTTCTCTAAAATACTATAAAAATTATAATAAGAAAGATCGTTTACTTTCTAATTTGAGTTGGGTTTTAATTGGTTATATTTGTTTGTAATCAGATTTTGGTTTAAAGTAGAATTAATTCAGCTATGAAATTTAAATTTGTAATCTTCGCTACTCTAATTATTGGACTTGGTTGTTTCTCAAGAGAGCAACCTAAGACTAAATCAAATGTCAAAAGTGTTGTTGAACTAAAGGATAAAATGACATTATCTGGGTTTGCTAATTTTCCTTTGACAATTGTTAATAAGAAAGAAAAAGGGGATTACTTTGAATACTTAACAAAGGTAACAGCTTTTGGCGATACGGTTGCGCTGAAAGTATCTTTGAAAAAAGACATCAGTGCTGGATTTGTAGACGGAAAGTCCGTAAATATATTTTTGCAGGAAGGAATCATTTTGGAATCGATGGGAAAAAGATCTGATAGACTATTATCTTTTTTGTCTACTGTTTTTAAATTAAATCAGAATAATCTTAAGCTGAAAGAAAGACAAATATTTACATGTGCCAATCTTAATCAAGAGGATGTGGATTATGACAAAGGCAATTCAAGGTTCAAAATATTTTTAGAAGACGAGGGAGGTGACTACGCAGAATTGTTCGTGAATTTTAATTTTGCAAAAAATGAAATCAACTTGGATGAAAAGGATACTTCTTATAGAGCTGCGCTGATTAAGTTATTGTCAAATTAATTATGAGTGAAACACCACTAGATCGCATAGATGAACAAAACCAAGCTATTCTTACGACTAATCCTTTAAGAAAGGCTGCTATATATTTAGTAGTCATGTTCTTCGGAGAATTTGTCTTAAAATATATTTCGTTAGTAGTCATAGCGAACATGGTTTTGAAAAATTTGTTCAGCTACCTTCTTGTTAGTGTTTTAATGAGCTTCGGGACGATATTCGGAATCATCATATTCGTTGAATTGTTTAGATATTTTTGGTACAAAAGAAAACAAAGGATATCGAATGGTCAGTTACCAGATAAAGATCCACTTTGGTTTCAAATAATCGAATCTGCATTTGCCCTATGGATTCTAAGTGCTATTGTTGTGATAGGTATGGCAATTTATACCTATAGCTAGATTTTTGAAATATTTATGTCAGTATTTATTCAGAATATTTATGAAATAAAAATAAATAGCGAACTACCGAATTTTATGCTTAGGTTTGATGATACTTCAATTTCATGAAAGAAAACAAAGCTCCATGGTACTATTTACTCCTTCTGGTACTGGCTGGAGAATCTGTATTTATTTTACCCTTCGTTTTGGCCAGAGTTTTTAGACCCACAGTGTTAGATGCGTTTAGTTTAAACAATGTCGAACTAGGCTTATGTTTTTCTGTCTATGGCACGGTTGCATTAATTGCATACATTCTAGGAGGACCGATCGCTGATAAATTCTCTCCAAGAAAGTTAATTGCTGTTTCCTTATGGACAACCGCTTTAGGAGGATTCCTGTATGCTACTTTTCCAGATTTTAAAACCCTGAAAATACTTTATGGATATTGGGGATTTACAACGATATTTTTATTCTGGGCACCGATGATCAAAGCCGCAAGGGTTTGGGGAGGAAATAACAACCAAGGAAAAGCCTATGGATTTTTAGATGGCGGGCGTGGTTTAGTCGGTGCTTTATTCGGCACAATGGGTGTTCTCATTTTTTCTCTTTTTATTACTTCGGAAATAGCTTCTGCATCGATCGAAGAAAGTCAACTGGCATTTAAATATGTTATTTGGGTAGCATCTGTAATGATTATTGTTGTAGGGGTTTTAGTTTGGAATTTCATGAAGCTTGATGATGAAGTAGAGCAGAATATTGTTATTGAAAAAATTAGTGTAAATCAAATCTTAGAAGTTCTAAAACTACCCGCCGTTTGGCTGCTAATGATCATTATCTTATGTGCCTATGTAGGATATAAGGCGACTGATGTGTTATCGCTTTATGCAAAAGATGTAATGTTGTATAATCAAGTTGAATCTGCGAAAGTAGGAACCTTTTTATTATTTATTCGGCCAATAGTTGGTGTAATAATCGGAATATTGGCGGATAGAACTCAAACTGCCTATTGGCTCTTAATTAGTTTTATTATTACAGTAATTGGCGCTTTATTTTTTGCCACTGGTCTTGTCCCGCAATATTCAATCTTTTTATTTTTCTTTTCAATTTTAACAGTTTCTACAGGAGTTTATGCTACTCGGTCCTTGTACTTCGCGGTTATGAAACAAGGCCGAATACCTTTGGTCTTAACGGGTACGGCGGTTGGATTGATTTCGTTAGTAGGATATACTCCTGATATTTTTGCTGGTCCGGCAATGGGTTATTTATTAGATAGTAATCCAGGAATAGTTGGACATCAACATGTTTTTTGGATGCTGGGCGGATTCTCTTTGATAGGTACTATCGCAGCTGGAATTTACTATGGTCTTTATCGTAAAAAAGAGATAGAATTTAATTAATATTCGATTCTGCAATTCCTTCCAAATGTTAGTTTTGCTTTTTCGACTTTTGTTGTGCTAATTTTATTTCCTCTTAGATTCAATAATTCCATTTGATCCAATGCAACTAATGATTCTGGTATTTCCGAAATGTGATGTGATTCAAGAATTAGTTTTTTTAAGTTGGTAAGCTTTGTGAAATTTTCGCTGATCGACTTGAGTTGATATTTTCTTATATCCGAATTTTCAATAATTGAAGAGGGTAGTATGGTTAGTTCTTGGATGGATTGTAAGGAGAAAAAATTAGATGGTAATGAATCCAAGTAAATGCTGTCTAGGTGCAAAATAATCGAAGTTTTGTTGTTGGTTGTTACTTCGTACTTTATTTTTTCTAAATAAATATTACGTTTTATTTTTTCCCCTGCCGGTCCATTCATCAATTCTTCAAAGGCAACTCTTTCCTCCTCAGCTAAGCGGTTTGCTAATGCTTCTTCATTGAAGTAGTGATAGCCACCAAAGATAATTAGTAAAGTCAATGCAAACAATCCCAAAAGAATTTGTTTTCCTCCTCTTTTTATCTTCACTGCTTCTCTTCGTTCTGCTGCTGATTGCTCTTGTCGCTTAAATACTTCTTTGGTATTTACTACTTTTCCATTTAAAAAACTGTAGCTCCATATTTCTGCCTCGTTTTGCTCAATGCTAATGCCAATTGATTGAGCCAATCTTAAGACCTTATCTAAAACATCTTCTTCTAATCCCGCTTTCCATTCTCCTTCAAGCGGAATACCAACATCTATTTTTTTATCCAACTTTCCTGAACTATTGTTTTCATAAGCAACTGATCTTTGAAGATTCCCATTTTTAAAATAACTCCATTCATGAGCATCATCTAATTCACCCGCCGCACAAATAAATATTTCTCTTTTTTTGCTCAACTTTTCAACCCATTCTCTAATGTTAGGATTGTGCCAAAGGGAATAGGACCAATCATCCATAATGTGAATCCATTTTCCGGTTTTAGTTACATATACATCATGTTTTTTGCTCACCGCGGATTCTTTTGGTATGGGCTTCTGGCAGGCTAAAATCAATGACTTTATCAAGTCATCATCAGAAAGTACCTCAGATTCTTGGGCAAGATCTGAAGCTGATTTGATGAAGATGAAATAAGGAGCATGTAAGTGCCCGTTGTGAATATCCATAGCGTGCGAAGATAAAAAGTATTGCTCGAGTTTTCAAAGTGATTTTTGTAGTGCTATAGAATGTAGAATGAACAATTAGTAGTGGAGTTTCTAATAATTCTTATATTGTCAAAGTGGCTTTTTGATAACCTTTATTTAGGTTTTTTTCGTATTAACTTTTGTGATATGTATTCTAATAATTCCATGTTTTTAGGTTTGTTGATATGCTGTTTTCTATTAAGTTGGACTTCATTGAATGGCCAGTTTTCAAAAGATATGGATTTGGAAGAACTAAGTTCAAGCTTGGCGCAGAAGTATGAAGAAGAAAGTATTGCATTGGTACATGCGGACATTGAATATGAATTTAAAGTTGAGGAGGATGAATTGTTAGTAAAAGAAAAGGTCGTTAACCAATATCTTGGTCTGAAGGAGAATGTGAGTTTTAATTATGTGAAATTTTATGATGAAAAGAGTGAAATCAATTCAATTTTAGTGAGGAACGGAAGCGGAAAGAAATTGAAGCTTTTTCCAACTGATCGCAAGTATGAGAATGGAGATTATTTCCATACAGATTCTAGAGTTAAATATGTTACCGTTAGTCCGGGCAAAGGGGAATTGAGGGAAATTGGATCAGAAAAGACCACAATCGATGCAAAATATTTTACCAAATCGATTTTTCAAGAACCGATTCCTGTTGTTGAGATGACTGTTCGTTTTGTTATTCCTAAAGGAGTGGTCGTAGCATTCGAAGAATACAATTTTGATGATTTTGATATTCGTAAGTCTGAGACACTTGATGTGAAAAGTGGATCTAAGATTGTTACTTATAGAGTTCAAGAGTTAGATCCTTTGCCTGATGAAAGAAATAGTCCTGGCCCCTTTCACTTTATTCCGCATGTATTGGTATTACCAAAATCTTATTTAGGAGATTCAGGAAAAAAAACGATTTTCCAGGAGACCAAAGATATGTATGCTTGGTACAGAACTTTGGTGAAGTCTATGGACAATAATAATAAGGAGTTGGCCTCCACGGTAACAAATTTGTTGGACGGCATAACGGACGAAGAAGCCAAAATAAAAAAGTTGTATTACTGGGTGCAAGACAACATTCGATACATTGCATTTGAAGATGGTATTGCTGGATTCAAGCCAGATGATTGTCAAAATGTTTTCAATAAAAAGTTTGGTGATTGTAAGGGTATGGCAAACTTGTTAAAAGAAATGTTGATTCTTGCTGGTTTCGATGCTAGGTTGACTTGGATTGGTACCAATCATTTGCCATATGACTATTCGACACCTTCCTTGGCTGTAGACAATCACATGATTTGCACATTAATTTGGAAGGACAAAAAATACTATTTGGATCCAACAGAGAAGTACAATTCATTTGGATACAGCGCTGCGAGAATTCAAGGCAAAGAAGCTATGATTGAAGATGGTGAAGATTTTATTTTAGCCCAAGTTCCGGTTTTTCAATCCGAGGGTAATGGAGAAGGTTTAAACTGGGAAGGATTGAGAATTGAAGATGAAAAATTAATCGGATCAGGAAAAGTAGTTTATTCAGGAGAACGATTAGCAGAAGTGCTCTATGGATTTAATAACATGGATGCTTCAAAAAGAGAAGAAGCCGTTGAAAGACTAGTAAAGGGTAGGGACAAAAATTTTGTTGTGACTGACTTAGAATATTCTGATCCCAATAATAGAGATGAAGACTTTGTGGTGAATTATAATGTAGATCTCAAGAATATGGTTACGAGCTTTGATAACTCTTTGTTTTTAGATATAGACTATTACAAGGAGTTCGGACAAAGTAAATTTGAGGACCGAAAGACTGATTATGTTTTTAGTTATAAATTCAATATCAATAATAAATTGTCAATTAAAATCCCTGATGGATTTAGTGTGGAAGAACTCCCGGAAGGATTAGATATTGAAAACGAATTTGTAAAAGTTAAGGCAAATATTCTAGAAGAGAAAGGATTCCTAAAGTATGAGAAATATATTTCACTAAAGAAAAGGAAAATATCTACTGATGAATTTGAACTTTGGAATTTAACCTTTTCTAAATTGGGCGAATTTTATCAAAAACAAGTAGTGCTGTCAAAAAAATAAAATTATGAAAAAAGGGTGGATGCTTTTAAGCGTTTTTTGCGTTTGCTTGTTTGTTGCTAATAGTAGTAATGCTCAAAAGGAAGATGACTTTGTAAAAGAAATCAGAGGTTTATTCTGGGGCCCAAGTGACGAGCACAGTGAAGATGTGGCAGTTCCCGAAAAATGGAAAGACGAATCAGCCGTAATTTTATATCAAAAAATACTTTATAGATTCACGCGATTGAAGTCTTACAAATTTGTGGAAGGAGAGGGCATTCGAAGAAGAATAAAATTGCAAGATCAATCAGCAATTGATGAATATTCAGAATTTACGGTCGACAATCCTTTTCAAAGTAAAATGAGCAAATCACGTAAATGGATGTCTTCCATAGCCGAGGTCAAAATCATTAAGCAAAATGGTGATGTCAAAGAAGTAGACATGAGCCAAGGCGTTTCGGTTGATGGAGGAACAAATAAGCAGAAAGTAGCCATTCCTGGTCTTGAACCAGGTGATATTTTAGACTTCTTTTATTATACCGGCAATGAACGGACTATGCATGGAAAACATGGAGTTGAGTCCTCCTCTCCAGTGATCTCAACGCTTTCAGCAAACTATCCGATTGTTGAACAACTGTTACAATTTGAAGTAGATGAAAAGAATTTCTTTA
Source organism: uncultured Saprospiraceae bacterium (assembly GCA_937928045.1). GTDB lineage: Bacteria > Bacteroidota > Bacteroidia > Chitinophagales > Saprospiraceae > JABDJM01. The sequence continues at coordinate 30,193 of CALFWO010000059.1, forward strand.
GCGGAAATTCCTATAACGGTGCTCCAAATTTTAAATCTAAAACTGGAACTGACGGGCAAAGAATATACTATTTAATAGACAAGAATCGGGAGAAGGATGAAGAGATTAGGTGGTATTACGAGCGAATAGAATCTCCAACTGTGAAGTATCAAGCTACTGTTATGGCTAAAGAGAATCGATCAGATAAGAATTATAATTTTTTAGGACAACCGGGTCTTCAGCACGAGGGATTCAATACAAATGAATATATCAGTTTAGTAAAAGATAATTGGAAATTTACACCAATGTCAATAAGTGATAAAGAAGATAAGCGGGCATACAAAGAATTGAATAATCGGGACTTCCTTGAGTACATTTATAATAAAACTAGGTTTGCTAAAGTTGGTAAATTTCTTGAACCATTGAGTTTGGTTCAGAATGATATTTATACCCAAATATATATGTCATTTTACGGTTTTCCGACTTCCAAATCCACAGTGAGCGTAATGGGGGGTTATTTGGTAGAAATGGATATTCCCTTTGAATTTATTTTAGTTCCACCACGAAATGTATCTACCCTTGATAATATTTTGTTAATTGAAGAAGTTGAGTATTTGATTCGAGCGGAGATTGAAGGAGAATCTTATTATCTGCCCAGCTTCTATACTTTCAATGAATTTAATAGAATCCCAGACTATTTAGAAGGAGCAGAGGCTTTGTCATTTATGGTAGACACTAAAGGTGAAGTGCGTAGCGGAAAGAAGGTAACCTTACCAATTTCCAGTCATCGGAAAAATAATACTGAAAGAACGATTAGAGTTGATCTGTCAGATTTAAACTCAGATGGTTTTAGTACTTCAAGGAATACTAAAGTAGTCGGACTTTCAAAGGAATATTATCAGAATAGTTTGCTTACAATTAATGATCATAATAGCATCGAAAGAAAAAAATATGTTAATGGTCCGTATTTGGCGAATTTGAATCAGAACCAAAAAATAGTTAAAAATGCAGTCAAGAAATATGAAGAATTTCTTGATCAGCAAAAGTCAGATCAATTGGCACGAGCTGAAGAAATATTACGGGATGAAGTTTCTTATGACATTAAGAAATTTGAAAATTTGGAAATTTCTTCAGTTGGAAGACTTGATAATAAGATATTAGCATTTGAGGAGAATTATACAATTGACCCTAGCTTTATTAGAAAGGCTGGCAAAAATTACCTGATCCCAGTTGGACAGTTAATTGATGATCAGGTTGCAATTCAGGAAGAAGAGAAGAGTCGAACTAAAAATATTTATATGCCATTTGCAAGATCCTTCACTTGCGATATTGAAGTCAAACTTCCAGAAGGATTCCAAGTTGATGGCTTAGAAAAGTTGAATAAATCGGTGGAAAATGTCACTGGAGGATTTAAGGCGAAAACCACTTTTGAAAATAGTATATTGAAGATTAGAACGGAAAAGTGGTATGAACACAATTATGAAGAAAGTGAAAAATGGCCAGATATGATTGAGTTCTTAGATGCCGCATTTCAATTTACGCAAGAGAAAATTTTATTGAAACAAGAATAATTATAATAGATCGCTAACCTCGATCAATTTCGTTTTCTATATCTTTCAAATAAATTTTATCGACATGATGAGTATAGATGTCCTGCATAATTCTAGCTTCAAGATATAATTGTTTAGCTTTAGCTAGCATAGATTTGTAGGCATCGAAATCTTTAGTTTGTTTGTAGGCAAGTGCTAAGTAATAGTAGTTTTCGGTAAGTTCATTTTGTTGATGCTGTTTTTTAAAATTTTCAATTGCTTTGGAATAGTTCCCTTGATCCAAATACAAAACACCTAAATGCAAATAGTCATATAGACCTAAAGATGAAATGTCATTTGTAAGTTGTGCTTCTATGATTTGAATCGCATGGGATTCTTGCCCCAGCATTTTATAGCAAAGCGCCTTGGCGATATTTAAATGGTAATGGCCATTTTGACAAAAACCAATGTCGTGATTTACCAATTTATCTAAAGCCTCAATATCTTTAATTGCCCCTTCGTAGTCTCTAAAAAATTGAAATCTACACCAACCTCTATAATCCAAATTTTCCTTTGGGTTTAATTCAACGGCTTTGTCTATTAATTTTTTCCAACCAATAAAATCTCCAGTCTTAAGATAGGCTGTAGATTTATGCTTGTAGACAATCGCATACTCTGGACAGATTTCCAACGCTTTGTCTTTTATATCATGATATTCCTTCGTCAGCTGAAAATAATTCGGCGAATTTTCTAAATACATGCAAGATTCATATCGACAAGAATCGCCGTTTTGTAAGAATACATTACAATTGTCTTGAGCCCAAAAAGCAAAAGGTGAGGAAAGGAGAAATATTACGAGAGTGGTTTTATTCAAACTATTCAATCTTTTACTTAAGGAAGTATTTCTACTAGTTTTCCTTGCTCTATTTTAAATATCAAATACATATAATAGTCACGGATTAATGTTTCAGTATAAAATGGATTCCATTTGGGAATGCGCTTGGTGATTGACAATAATTGATCAGTAATGCTGAGATCAAATTCTATTTTTTGATACATTTTGTTCATTCCAAGGATGCGATATCTTCCTGCTTCTCCTTTACAATTGACCATAAATCTTATGCGGACTAATCCTGATTGCTTTTTTACTTTTTCAGAATCGTAACTATTCCTAAAGAGTTGGTCGATCTCGTGCTTTTCATTAGCATAGGGTTTATTCCCGGTATGCTTTGTATAAGCATAGTATTGAACTGCCATTTTTTCACTATTGCAAAGTTCAAAATTCGAAGTATCGATTTGAGCATCAAATTCGATATCTCCAATCATTCGCGGATAATCAATTTTGTTTTGACTCTTACTATGACAAGCGCTCAAGGTTAACAGGATTGAAACATAGACAGCAAGATGTTTTAGCATCGGTTCATAAGTTTTGAAAAATCAACTTACTGAAGAAAATAATTCTACTTTTCTTTTTTGGATTCTACTGAGCGAGAGGTATAACTTTTGTGAATTATCTTCCAAGCTCCTTGATACTTTACTAAGAGGAAGTAATCAATGAAAGCCCGCCAACCTGGAATTAATATTTCGGCTTTTGCTGTTGCAACATCTTTTTCAAAATCAATAGAAATTATTCTTCCTATACGTGAATTCTTCTGACCAACTTTAATTCCAGCGATGTAGTCCTGTCCTTTCCATATTCGCAAGCTATCATTTTGGTTAACGGAGTATAGATTGAAGTCGGGATGAAAAGCTTTTTGAAGTCTTTCAGGCTGTCCATTGGCCGTCCCTTCAATATAGTCCATTAACGTAGCCTCAATTTGAGTGAAATCAGACGAACTTTTTTCATCCTGCGAAAATATATTAATTGATATTAATAGGGATAGGAGAATTAGAATAAAAATAGATTTTCTCATAGCTGAAAATTGTTAGATTAAAACGATGAAAACACTTTTAAAATTTCACAGGAGCATTAATCAAAATTAGTAAAAAAATGAATTCAATTTTTTATTTAACATTTAAACAAAAAAAAATGACTTCCCAGGATTGCACTAGGGAAGCCACTCAGCTAATTCATTTGAATTAACAATAAAACAGAAACTATCTTAATTTTTAATAAATTTCACATATTCTACCTGCTGTGATTGTTCCAACTTAATGAAGTAAGAACCAGCTGGTAATTCACTAATGTCCAATTGTTGATTGGAACTGTCATTGTGCTGTACTTTTGTTGTTGACATTAATTGTCCTTTAATATCAAAGATGGATAGTATAGCCTGTGATCCTTTGTCAGCAGTGAAACTAACATTGACAAAATTGTCTGCCGAAGGATTTGGCGAAACTCCCAAAGTAACTGTGGGACGTTCCGATGCTTCCAATGCAATGATCTCTGACATCTCGTAAGTACCCCAAAAGTCGATTTGCTTTAAGCGGTAATAGTATTTTTGAGTACTTCGAACACTCTTATCGTCGAACGAATATTCAATTTGAGTATTGGAATTACCTTGACCATTTACAAAGCCAATGGACATAAAGTTAGTTCCGTCTTTACTCCTTTGGATTTCAAATCCCTTGTTATTATTTTCCGAAGCAGTGCTCCAATTTAATTGAGCAACATTATCTTTTCGTTGGCCATTGAAGCGAGTAAGTTCTACAGGTAATGCACTGCAAATGGCAGCTTGAATATCAGAATCCGCGGCAGCTCCAGCAGGATCTTGAACTCCAGAAAGGGAGGCATCAACGGAAACGGTGTTTGCACCCGGGTTCCATGTTGCTTGTACAAAACCAAGTTGATTTCCATTTAATCGAATCCCTAAAAATCCAGATTGACCACCATTCCATTGAGGTCCTGCTGAATTAGAGTAAGCCATTGTGGCAAAATTTCTTGTTGCCATTCCAAGCCAATTGGCATTTCCACTTGATATAACATCGCCAGTTTCGAATCTTGTAGCGTATCTATAGGCACCAGATGGAGCCGCAGCCACTTCAATATTTCCGGTTAATAGAAATGCAATTAAATCTCCTCCTTGTACTGCGATTTCTATATCATCAGTACCATCATTATCTACATCTACAAAAAAGTCGATTTCACCATTATTAGGTGCTTCTTGTGTTACTGTAGCACCACATTGTGCATTAGCGCCGATCACACTTAAAGAGGCAGCAGCAAAAGGAATAATGAGTGAAAGTGGACTGCTTTTCTTTACACTTAAAGCACCTTTTTCATTTTGAAATGAACTGGTCATTTGATTATAGAGACTTAACCCTTCTTTCAAGGAAGGCAGCTCCGATTGGTTAAAATATTTGTTAATTTTCTTCATGTCATTGAGTCTTGGTTAATGAATTAATTTTTTCTCGGTATAAACTTGGAGTAATTGGTTTTATCATTTTTTCAGGAACCAAAGACTCCTCTAAGAAATCTATGATTCGCATGGCTTGAATAAAAGGTTCCTCTAGTATTTTAGAATATTCAACGACTAAAATATCAATGTTCAGTTGGGCTTTGGCCCAAGCAATTGTTTCTTTTCGGTTCGTTTTTAAACTCTGTAGAACTTGTAAAGGAAAAGTAGAATTATCCTTTTTACGCTTACCTAATTTTTTGAGCATTGTCAATTGAGAAGCGAGAACCTCATGGATATCCCTGTCCATAAAAATGACCTTGTATTTTCTATTTGCCGGTAGGTCTTTGAGATGATTGGAAACAATTTTAACTACTTTTCCTTCCGCATCAATCAACCATTTTTTCTCAGACTTAATTGATTTAACGATCTCATGTTCGTAATACCCTTTGGGGTTATTTTCATCCGCGTTTCTCTTATTGTCTGTATATAAATCCAATCCAGCAGCTTGTAACATTTGCATCATCATAGATGTTCCGGATCTTGGAAGTCCAGATACAACAGTGACTTGTGGAAGTAAATCTGTGGTGATTTGAGATCTATGTTTCGCGGCTCTTTTAGGATCATTTAAATGCACTTGATACAATTGAACCAGTTTTTTCCTGGCTACATTATTGGTCGGCATTAAGGTCAGTGTAGTTTCTAATGCTTGTGCTGAATTGGTATAATCACCCAAATGGAACAATGACATTCCTAAATAATAATGCGATAACTCCAATCGATATTCTAAACCAATCGCTTGAATCATGGATTGACAGCATCTTTCATATTCATCCATCTTAAAGTGAATCAAACCGCGCATTTGATGTGCTTCTGCAAAATCATAGTCTTTTGCTAATTCTAATTCTATGGCTTTTATTGCTCGGTCATATAGTCCCAAACGATGGTAGCACTGAGCAATTTTTAGATGTACTCGCGCTTGATCATCTGTTAGGCTTTTATCAACTTTCTCAAAAATCTTAAGCGCTTCGACGTAATTTCCTTCGCCCATAAAGAGTGAAGCTTCCATGATATTCAATGCTTCAGGCTTGTAATACTGATATTTTCGAAGGCGTGAGATTAGTTCTCTAGCTTCCTTTAAACGACCTATTGATTGATAGGCTGAAGCTAAGAAATAACTGAAACGAGGCACATTTTTATTGCTATTGGCCAATGGCTCTAAAACCTCAATAGCCTCTTTAAGCAAATCAGCATCCATGTAAGACCGTGCCAAATTAAATTGACAATCATCTTGTGCTAATTTTACTTTTTTCTCTTTGTCGGTATCTTGCGGATTTACATAACCCAAATCCACAAGCTGTTGGATCATTTCTTCATAAGCTTGATCAGATGCAGGAAGGTAATCCTCATTTGACGCAGGTTTATTTTTATCTTCCCACGTTTCAATATATTTAATAGGTTCTTCTGAGGAGAAAATATTTGTTAATACTCGGCCATCCATATCCTTCGCAACAGGCAATCCAAATAGATGCAAAAGGGTGGGAGTGATGTCTAATAACTTTGCGCCGTGAATCAAATTATCCTTCTTAATTCCAGGTCCTTTAATGCAGAAGATTCCATAGGGACTATGTTCGTAAGCTGCTCCTGCAGGTTCATTAGGAATATATTTTGGTCTTAAATTATCTGGTTGGAAGCCATGATCGGATATTAACATTACAGTAGTATCCTCTCCGGCTAATTCCAGCAGTCTTCCCAATTGCAGGTCATGGTAGCGATAACCAGCCGTCACAACATTATGATAAACATCAAAATCATGCTGAGAAATATGCGGTCTTTTGGGTGGATGATATTTCATGAACCCATGTCCGTAATGATCAATAGCGTCGAAATATACTGCGGAAAAATCCCACTCTTCTGTCCTTAGAATATTGGTAATAGCAGATTGTATGGTAGAAGCATGCGCTGTGATTTTGGCAACGTTGTATAATTTTCGATCTAGGTTTTGATCGACTTTTTCAGCCAATGGCACAAATGGTAAGATGTGTTGGCCAGTTAATTCTTCAGGATGAATTCGCAATTCTTCAAATCGCTTAGCTTCACTTGCTGGATGCACAGTACCTTCCGCCATTGGCCAATCATCACTTAATCTTCCAACATCTTTTTGATAAAAATTTGAAATTGAGATTCCATTGATGGGTTCAGCTGGATGAGATGGCCACCAACCAACAACATGTGTTTTGTATTTTTTTTCGGAAAGAATATTCCAAATTGCTTTGACCTTCCGTGAGATTGACATTACTGGACGCACTGAATTGCCATCAGGTGTAGGTTCGATAAAACCCAAAACCCCATGCTTGTAGGCTCTTTTTCCAGTAGCAATGGAACTCCATAACATGGGAGAATAGGCGGGATCCATTGAAGCCAAATTGCCAATGGTGCCTTGGTTAATCATTCTTTCTAAATTTGGCATTAATCCAGCATCTAGTAAGGGATTGATGACCTTCCAGTCGGCTGCGTCCCAGCCAATAAGGAGTACTTTTTTCTTTTTCATAGTTTCTGTTAGTTTTTTCTGTTTTTACTTTTGATCTCTAACTTGTCTCCAAGCTTTGAGTCCAACATCTCCTAGAGCTAGTAAGCCTAAGGAACCATCTTTTGTCAAGTGCAATTTGATATCCGATGGGTCATTTGGTGTACTTGAATTTTGATTCATCTTTTTAAGTTGTATTCATTAATATTGATTTTTCATTTTTTTTGCTTTTCACTTTTTGAAGCAAAGCACTCCACTGATTGGAAATATTATTCCAGTCGAAGGCAGTGCTTGTTGCTCTTTCAAAACATAAGTTTGAAATTTTTAATAAATGTTCTGGATCTTCATACAAGGATTGTAACTGCTGCGCCAAGTGACTCGGATCTATTTCACCCATTAAGAACGGATTGTTATTTACTCTTTTCCATTGAGCTACTTTGGTTAGCAGGCCATAGTCTTTCCATAATTCTTTACATGCAGTGTGCTCCGGTACAATCTGTGCAGCACCAGTAGCAGCATGTTCAAAAGAAATCATTCCCCAACCTTCACCCATACTAGTATTAATACCAACATCACAGGCATTGTACAATTCATTTAAAGTGTTGTTAGCTACATAACTTTCGCCAAGCGGATTGAGCAATACTTTTTCAGATAATCCATAACGATCTATAAGTTTGATAAATTCACTAAGATGTCTCTCCGGAGTATTCGGGACATGTAGACATAAAAAAGCATTGGACTTGTTTTGAGCAAACGCAGAAAAACCTGCCAAGGTCAGATGAAGCGCTTTGCGTATAGCAATTCGATTCGCATTTAAAACAATGAATGAATTTTCAGGGTCAACTAAATTTGGAAATAATTTTTCTTTTAATTCTTTTCTATTATTTAATACTGAGGCGTTATTTCTTGGGGGTAAAATTGAAAATTCGTTTAAATCAGTTCCATGGTAAATTGTGTGAAGCGCAGGAATTCTATTGATCTTTTTTTGCTTAAAAAGTTTATTGAATGCACGCTCAGATTGCTCTAAAGAAAGTTTATTGTAACACACAATATGATCTACGAATGCGCAATTTTCAATGTCTTCCGCTCGATCAATCTTTCCATCCAGCGGAACATAAGCGATACAAGGAATTCGCTTTTCTAAAGATTCTAGACATTGTCTATAATTCTTCAGCATCCAAAAATCATTCAATAGAAAAATGGCATCCGCATTGAATTGTTCTGCATATTCGGCCATTTGGAAGGCGGCATAAACATCACCCCCTTCTAAGTTGGTGGGATACAAAGTGTAATTCGAATGAATGATATCACCTCTGTATCCCACTCCTAACCAGTGTATATTAAAGTCTGCTGAAAGTCTCGAAAACAATGAAGTAAGTACTCTGGTAAAACCGGTACCAGGAACATATAATCCCACAGCAACAATTGTTTTCTTAGCAGCGTTCATTTTGGTTTTTTGAAATTATACTTATTGGTTATTTTAAAACTACCGGCGAATAGATCGTTTTTCCATCTATTGTTGTAGGCATTAATTCTACTGGAGAAAAAAGTGTGGGATCCACCAAGTTTGCATATTCTAATGAACCACTGTCACCTGAACCAAAAATTCCAATTAGTGTATAACTGAAGAATAAATAACCACTGCAATTCAAAGCTGATATTGCCCGTTCCACTCTTCTTAATCCTAGTCCTGCTCCTTCAGAAATTAACCATTTGTAAAATGACCCAGTTGGTACAGACGCAGAAAGCTGATTAGCCGTAGTTAGTACATATAGGTATTCAGAATTGTCGAGATAACTGTTCATTTTCGGAGGTATAGTAGAACCATCGATGAAAGAAAAGTTTTCTACAACTTTTAGATTTGATCTATCTAAAATAACCATCCAATATTCATTGCCTGTACCAGGAAAATCAATCAGGTTGTAATCTGGCTGATCGTAAAGTCCAATAGCCATATGTGGTCTTTTGCCATTTCCATTGGTTGCCAATACGGTCAATGGAATATTTGGAGATTGAGCATTATTCATAATTTGATTTTTTTTGGAGGGTGAATTAACTTCTGGAAGGATAAGTTCCGACTAAACAAATAATGTAATTTAGACCAGTGAATGGCGGTACAGTACTTATTGGAATATTGTTACCGGTTGCACCAATTGAACTACCCATTGGGAGTGCGGTACCAATATTGGAAGCATATTTGAGCTCGGTTTGATTTCTTGGTACGTTTGGAAAGTATGCGCCAGATGGACTTTTAGTATCAGCTTCGTTACTGGAAGCCATCAATTGATGTGTATGAGCAGGTAAATTTTGCACTGTGAGGTATGCCTGAGCGTTTCCTGCTTTTTGTCCTAATATAGCATTTAAAGATGAGCCAGGTCGCTGACCAGCTCCCATTGCAACAGCACCTCTTAGATCTGGTAACTGAAAAGTAGTACGTCCATCACCACCATACGTAGTGCCTAGAATAGAGAAAAGTGCTGTGTTGCTTGAAATTGCTAGAAGTTGGCCTTCACAAAATGCCCAGCCACGCGGAGCAAAGTTACCGGCGAATAAAATTACTTGTCCTAAAAAGGGATCCATTGTTTTTGATTTTTTGGAGTGATATAAGTTTTAAAGTACACCACAAGTATCGTTCTTATCAATGGTCTGGCTTAGGGTGAAAAACCTTTATTTAGGATTAGGTATTTTTACCCTATTTGAATATAGGCTATTGAAAATCAGCAAGATATGCGGACACCAGTTTGGCTGAATTCATTCAGAATATCTAAGATTCAATCCTATTGGAGATAGTAAGTCTTGCCCCATCATGATAAATAAGCTGTAGAATTCCTTTATTACTTTTTTCAAAAGAGTATTTTCCATCGAAGTGTCTAAAGAAAAATTCGTTTTCCGAATTTGGAAAAATGGGCAATGGAGAGTAGTGCTTGGTCTGTCCGAAAAGTTGATTTCCTTTTCTGGTAATATTGAAAACACCACCTTCGTGTTGGTAACTTCCAACATACTTTTTGAGCACAGCTTTTGGTTGTTCATTAAAATAATTAATGGAATGATCTGTACTGGAATCTTTCGTCAACAAATTGGCTAAATCCCGACTTAGCCAATAGACTTCATTGTCTGAGCCAAAGTTATTTGACAAAGCGGCACTGACTATTTTTTGATCTAATAATATTTGAAAAAAAGAACTACATCCAGACTGTGATCCGCCATGGTGAATCACCCTCCCGTTTTTTTCATCCTCCATTACAAACCATCCAAAGCCGTACGGAACACCACGCTTTAAAGTATCCGTACTATTGATCATCATGACTAATGTTGTACTGTCTATGAGCTGATGTTCAAGAACAGCTTTCCCGAATTTTAATAAATCATTCGCTGTCGAAATCAGTCCTCCGCCGGCGGCTTTTACACTTAAATCGGTCCTTGGACTTTTGATATATTTTCCACCCAGTTTGATGTAAAGATTTGCTTTATTGTCATAAGTTGCCATGGCATCCTCTGTAGTAGTATGATACATTTTTGCTGGAGAAAAAATATGAGTTTGCATATATTCATTGAAGGATTGTCCACCCACTTTTTCTATAATCGCACCAAGAATTGTATATCCATAGGTGGTATATTCATAGGCAGTTCCTGGCATGAAACTCAAAGGACGATCTTTGAATTCATCTAATGCCTCGATCAGATTGTTATAATGAGTATAGGAAATCCCATCCCACATTGAGCTATAGTGTTTGATGCCAGAGGTATGCTTGAGTAGTTGTCTTATGGTAATTGTTCCTTCCGGCTTGGTAGGAAATTCCGGCAAGTAAGTTTGAATGGAGACGTCCAATGAAATCAATTTTTTTTCCCACAACTGCATAATCGCGATGGCAGTAAAGGACTTGGAAATAGATGCAATCCTATACTGTGTATTTGGATCAGATGGACTTCGAGAAAATTTATTCTTGTAACCAGCATTGCCAAGATACGACCCTATTCCAGCTTTATATACACCGGAGGATATTCCTATGAAGTCATTGAGTAATATGCTGTTGTCTAAAATGCTATCACCTTTTTCTTTAAAGTATTTTGGGCTGACTATTGAATCTTTTGTTGATCTCCATTGGCTAATTATTTTCGATTTTTTGTCAACATTAAAAATATTTTTTGGACTAGTTTCAAATAAGAAGATCGCAGCGATTGAAATAATGACAAACGATCCTAGTAAGATTTTGGAGAAATTTTTCATGATGGAATAGCTTTTGGGATTAGTTGAAAAGTGGTTTAAATTGTAAACTCGGGTAAGACAATTTTTTTTCTGAGACATCTTTTCCATCTATAAACTCAAGGATGGTTGGAGTCATATCTTTGTGGTGTTGGATTTGTTCATGGCCCGCATTTTCTACCACTAAATGTGTGCTGTTGGGAAAACCAGTTTGGATGATATCTGCTTGGTAAGCTGGCGTATTGATGTCCAAAGAACCTGATAATAGTAATGCTGGTGCATCAGATTGTACCAATGTTCTGAATTCATTACCGAGATCTTTTACTGGCCATTGATTTAGTAGATCTACGAATGGAAGGTTGGCTGCTTTTCCAAACATGCTCTCCTTTTCTTGAGCTCTTATCGAGGCTATTCTTTCTTGGCTTGCTCCAGAAGCTAAATCCATGGAGACCATCATTGCTGGGATCCCAAAAAAATCCTTGTACCTTTTTTCTACATAGTATTTTAAAGCTGAACCATCTCCGTAGGCAATGCTGTGTAATAATCTCGGGAAGTAAACGATGTCATTGGCATCTCCTAAATCTCTTTTTAGAATATAATCCAATCCAAATTTTCCAACCTTAACTGTTCGCTTCAATTTGATTGGTGTTGAAATTTCAATCTCAATCGGATTGGCCGATAATTTTTGACTCGCCTTTTGATACAATCCGACAAAATCAGGAATGGTCTGTCCAAGGATAGAATCGGCTTCTACAATTGCTGCTATTTTTTTATAATGATTGTCAAGGTCATTGGGGAATTTGAAAGTATGTTCCAGTCCTTCTGCTCCGATTAAAATCGTTTTATCAACACGCGCATTGTGGTACTTAATGTAGGATTGCGCCAGATGAGTTCCATAGCTAAAGCCAAATGGAATAATCTTTTCATAACCAAGTTGGTCTCGAACCGTGTCGATGTCATGTGCGCTTTCTTTGGAATTGTATCCATTAAGATCGATCCCTCGACGTTTAAATGCTCTAGTTGCTTTGGTGGACATTTCAGTGAAATGGGCGAGTGCCGCCTCTTCTTTCACCAATATGTCACTGGGCGGCCAACCTAGATTAATCCACCACATTTTTAGTTTTCCAACTCCTCTTTGATCGATGAGCACCACATCTCTTGTTTCCAAAAAAGAAGACCAATATTCTAGATAGCCTACATTCTCCGCCTGGCTGGTTGCATCTTGACCAGGTCCTCCAGCTAGGAAAAATATCGGAGTTTGAGGATTCTTTGAGAAGCTCTTTAACCGGACATACTCTACCTCAATTCGATTCGAATTTGGATCTTCTCTTACCTCAGGAACGGTGACAGAAGATCTTTCACAATGGATTTCTTTACCATGATAACTGATGGCTGTGAAGGTGGCTGGTTTCCTGGTTGAGAAGTAGGAAATTATTGTTAGCAGTGTAAGAATTGATAAGCTGATTTTAGTCTTGCGATATTTCATTGCATTGAATTTGAGTGAATGATAGGTTACACTGCAAATATGTGATGAGTACAAGGTTTGTGCGACCGAGGAGCTAGGATTGAGTGTTTTCGGTCGTATTAGCCCCTGTTTTTAATGTATTAGGACCTTTTATCGATCAGTTTTTAGACTTTTTATACCCAGAAGGGGTCATGCCGGTAATCTTTTTAAAGGCAAGATTGAAGGTAGATTTTGATTTGAAGCCAGATTCGAAGGCTATTCCTAGGAGGTTGAGATGATTGAAAGCTGGATCATCTATTTTGTTCTTAACTGCTTCTACGCGATAAGAATTGATGTATTCAAAGAAGTTCTTCCCTTCATATTCGTTGATAATCTGAGATAAGTAACCGCTACTTAAATCTAGCTTTTCGGCTAATTGTTTGAGGTTGAGATCTTGGTTCAGATAAGGACGATCTTGTTCCATTAAGTGCAGTAACTGTTGATGATATTGCTGGGTATTTGAAGAAAGCTTTGGAACTGTCTTTGGATTCGATTCTACAAATATCTCCGGAGCAATTGATCGCCTTTTAAAATAAGTAGAGTAGCCAATCCAATAGATCAATGCAGAAGATGCAATCCACAATGGATAGTACATACTAAAAGAACTGTTGCCAGAAAGCATCTCATAAATATTCGGGATAGCAAATAGGATCCAAATGCCTATCAAGAGAAACAGTAGTTTGTTCAGCCAACTGAGACTAAAGTCAACTATTTCAGCATAGCTATTTTCTAGAGTTTGATTGTACTTTCTTATTTTATAGATACTGGCAACAAGAAAAGATATTCCCATTGCAAGTGTTAGTATATCAAAAAAGTTATAAACTTCGTAGATCGTGAATTGATTGGTGACCAAGAAAGAGTGATCTCGAAATACCCAAAATAAGCCCCATAGTTGGAATCCAATTTGTAGCAAGGCAGGAATGAAAAGCAATTTTTCCCATACCGCAAGTTTGCCTTCTGGATTAACTAAAAATCGAATGAAGAAATGGAATGCGGTAACTAGTAAAAGAGAACAATAAAGCGGAGAAAAATCCCAAGCGTTAAGTGATCCTCGTAGGCCCAAAGTTTCTAAAGTATAATAAATACTGCTTGCAGAAAAAGTTAAAATAAAAATCGAAAGAAACTTGCTGGCCTTTTCATTTTTTAGGTCATTGATCCAAAGGTAAATTGAAAATATAATGCCTTGGATTGCTCCAAGAAGTATAATTAAATCTAGTATGTTTATTCCTTTAATCAATGAAAATCAATTCTACTGGAAAAGTAAGTAAAAATTGATGGATTGTTCTCAGAAAGCTATTGCTATATCAAATTGAAAAAATACCGATTCAACAGGAATTAAGAAGATTCATGATTGTTCAATGAAAACCTCAGCTACTTTTTAGTCTACATCTTTTCGAAATCTACGGTATGTTCATGAGCATTTAAAAGGTAGCTAGTCAAAAAGTTTTTCTTAGCTTTATTGATAATCTATTAGTAGTATGAGTTTGTAATGATCTCATGTTGATAAGTATAGCAGTAGCAACTTTGCAAATGGAATAACCAAGACGAATGAGTTGGCTAATTGATCCTATTCGAATTATTCATTCCAATTGTTTATGATTCAATACAATTCTGCGGTGAAAAACAATAAATAATTTCTTCTAAATTTGTAGCATGATTTTTAAAAGATTGCCTCAAATGAAAGCTATCATATACGTTATTTTGTTTTCATTTCTAATTATTGGATGCCAAGATTCTGCGACTTCCAAATCAGATTCGGTTACTTCAACCGAAAAGGTATATACGATTGAATCGCTAAATTGGAAAATGGATATTCCTGAAAATTGGTCAAATATGAAACAAGATCATATCGAGCAATACAAAGCGCAAGGTCAAAAAGATGCAGAAGCTAAATTTGGAAAGGAAATCAAGAATACTTGGGTTAGCTTGTTACAGCTTGAGCGAAAACCAGGTTTCAATACTTTCGGTGTAAGTGCGAAGACACATAACGAACGTAGAGATGGAGACTATCAAGGAGGCAAGCAGCTAAGATTTGATAGTATGAAAAAGATGCAAGAAAACCGCGGAGGAATACGAGTCGAATCTACCCAAGGAAAATTTAAAATAGGCGATCTCCTTTTTGATCAGTTGAGTATGAAGCTTTATACCAGCAACAATAACTTAGAATCTTTTCAAGATGTTTTTGAATATAGATTTCCAGATGATGACATCGTAATCATGTCATTGGTCACTTCGTCTGAGGTCACTTTGAATGAAATGAGAAAAGCTTTAGCAAACTCTTCTTTTGACTAACAGCTTTGGTTCAAGCTAAAGGATTGGTTTTAATTTTTTGGGAAAACATTGATTGTGATCAAACGAAGTTATAATCACCAGCTCAAAGTAGGTATTCAATCGTTTTTTATTCGGTAAATACTAAAGCAAAAAATCAACCTTCGAATCCCAATATCTCAATACTGTCTTCTTCGAAAATGACCACATCCCCAACTCTCAATTTCTTGCGCTTCCGAAATTCTTGCTCCCCATTGACCATCACTAGACCATCCTCTATGCTGATTTTTGCATGACCGCCACTTTGAACAAGATTCTTTAGTTTGAGTAGTTTGATTAATTCTATGAATTCATCAGATTCGCGAAGGGTGAATGTGTCCTTGTTCATATGCTGTTTTGATTTACTACCGCAAGCTAGAAAAGAATCTAGAATGTTGCAATTATTGTCTAAAGAGTTTAATTATGGGTTTAGATTCAATTGGCCGTTATGAAGAAGTCCCTTTTTATTTCATATTCCTTTGGCCTTATTAGGTACCTATTGATATTTTGGAGTCGGACTAGTCGTCGACTATGGATCTTAGTATAGAGTGATGACCAATTTTGACCAAAATCAAGAATTAATTGATATTGTAAAAATTAATTTCCAAACAATTATTATTATACCGATGCAGGTTCGACTTTTGAATATTTATCCCATTGAAAATGATAATTATCCTTGGTTCATTTGAATATTTTCAATTTGAGTTGTGATAACTAAATTTGATGCAAGAAATTTTCAATTAGTTCTAAACCCAATAGAAGTAGTCAACAAGTTTTGCAAATAAGAGTATAAGCCTATTTTATGGCTTTTGTCCATATTACTAATTGAAAAAGCCGGGTTTTAAAATATATTAAACACAAAAATCACTTTCGAAGATGATAATATATCAATATTAACTATTGCGAAATTATCTCTTAAGTGCTCAAATTTAATTCAAATGGATTTGCTTATCAATTTGTAATTTAGGAATAGGAATAATTACAGTCAGACTGTCAAATCATTTTCATTTCGAAATTTGATTTTTCAAATGTTTAGACATTAATATTTAAAATTCAAATCTGTTATGGTATGTATCAAAACTTAGATGAAATCCAGCAGAGTGCGTGAGTTGCCTGTAGGATTTATCCGCCAATGGCGGACGACTGAATAAGGAGTCTGGAAGGGAGCGACCCGAAGGTAACGTAGGGACACGCCCATCCATTAATTTTCCTTATTTTAGCGAGCGCGAAACGAATGAAAACCAGAAAACAAGTATGAAAGTTGGAATTCCACAGGAGGTTAATTCGATGGAAAATCGAGTCGGAGCCACTCCTAAAACTGTAAAAAGGCTCATCAAACAAGGCTTTGAAGTACTTATTGAAAAGGGGGCAGGATCTAAAGCCAATTATTCTGATCAAAGTTTTGAAGCTGCAGGCGCTACCATAATCGATGGAGCCTCAGCGCTTTACCAAAAAGCAGACATCATTCTAAAAGTGTTAGCGCCAACGGAGGCGGAGATTGATCTGATGCATGCGGAACAAGTCAGCCTGAGTTATCTATCACCCGCTCAAAATATTCCATTGCTTGAAAAATTGGCCGCCAAGGGTGTGAATGCCATTGCAATGGATGCGATTCCAAGAATTTCGCGAGCTCAGAAAATGGATGTTTTGTCTTCAATGGCAAATATTGCGGGCTATAGATCTGTGATAGAAGGTGCGAATCATTTCGGAAGATTTCTCAATGGTCAGATAACAGCAGCCGGTAAAGTAGAACCCGCGAAAGTTTTGGTAATCGGTGCTGGTGTAGCTGGATTAGCGGCTATTGGTGCTGCTAAATCTTTGGGAGCAATCGTTCGAGCATTTGACACCAGAATGGAAGTAGCTGAGCAGATTCAATCTATGGGAGCAACATTCCTTACGGTCGATATAGAGGAAGATGGTTCCACTTCTTCAGGTTATTCCAAGGTAATGTCCCCAGCATTCATCGAGGCGGAGATGGCTTTGTTCTCTGAACAGGCTAAGGAAGTCGATATCATAATTACTACCGCTCAGATTCCGGGCAGAGCAGCCCCCAAGCTCGTTCTGGATTACCACGTGGCCGCCATGAAACCTGGTTCGGTCATTGTAGATCTTGCGGCATCTAGCGGTGGTAATTGTGCCTTGACAAAATCCGGCGAAGTCTATACTACTGATAATGGGGTAACGATTCTTGGAAAGCTAGATCAATTACCCACTCAGGCCAGTCAATTGTATGGAAATAATCTTTGTCACTTGTTGGACGACATGGGTAAGGCAGAGAATTTTAAAATTGACATGGAAGATGATGTGGTGAAAAGAGCGATGGTCACATACAATGGAAAGGTCAATTGGCCTCCTGAACCTTTGCCAGTTTCTCCACAAAAACCGAAAGCTGTGGCTGAGGAAAAAGTACAGGCAATCGGACCGAGTGCGGATGAGATAGCGAAGAAGAAAGCGACCTCATCGCTGATTTCTCTTGCGGTTATAGGTGCATTCTTATATTTATTGGCGCTGGTTGCGCCGCCAGAATTCATGGGACACTTTACCGTATTTGTACTATCCGTATTTATTGGTTGGCAGGTAATATGGAATGTTTCTCATTCATTGCATACGCCCTTAATGGCAGTCACCAATGCAATATCTGGAATCATAATTATTGGCGGTTTATTACAAACCAGAGGTTCACTTTCGAACCCAATGACCGTTATAGCTTTTATTGCTATTCTGGTAGCCACCATAAATATAGTTGGAGGATTTTTCGTGACACATCGAATGCTAAAAATGTTTAGGAAGTAATCACTTACCAAAGTTTGGTTTTGAAAAATTCAATTTCAATCAAACAAAATTCTCAACATTAACAAACATCAAATTAAGAAATGATTTCAGCGCAAATACAAACAGCTTCATACCTCTTCGCGAGTATTCTCTTCATTTTAAGTCTTGGCGGATTGTCTTCACAAACTTCAGCCAAAAGAGGTGTTTTATATGGCATTGTTGGAATGGCGATTGCTATTCTTTCTACGGTATTAGGAGAGGGAGTTGAAGGTCAAATTTATATTGTGACAGCGATTGCAATTGCATCGGTAATTGGAATTTTAGTCGCCCGTAAAGTAGAGATGACTAACATGCCACAACTAGTGGCTATACTGCACAGTTTTGTCGGATTGGCCGCTGTGCTTGTTGGTTTTGGTTCTTATTTAGATCCAGCAACACATAATATACAAGGTGCGGAGCATACAATTCATTTGGTGGAGGTTTTTATTGGTGTATTTATCGGGGCGATTACTTTTACTGGTTCGATTGTCGCTTGGGGAAAATTAGAAGGTACGATCAGAAGTAAACCTTTGTTATATCCTGGAAGGCATTTAGTTAATATACTTTTGTTGATTGTCTGCATTGTACTTTGCGTAATGTTTACTCAAATGCATGGCATTGATGGAATGTTATATTTATATATAATGACCGCCATAGCATGTTTTATAGGTGTGATGTTGGTCATGGCCATAGGAGGGGCAGATATGCCGGTGGTCGTATCCATGCTGAATTCCTATTCTGGTTGGGCAGCTGCGGCAGCAGGATTTATGTTAGGAAATGATTTATTGATTGTAACTGGTGCATTGGTCGGTTCTTCCGGAGCCATTCTTTCTATCATTATGTGCGAGGCGATGAACCGTTCTTTTTTCTCTGTGATCTTCGGTGGTTTTGGAAATGCGCCTGCAGGTGCCGCGCGGGAAGTTACTGGAGAAGCAGTTGCAATTTTGCACGATGGTGTAGGCCAATTGCTCAAAGATGCCAACTCAGTTGTAATTGTTCCGGGCTATGGAATGGCTGTTGCTAAGGCCCAGTATCCCGTATATGAAATGGTTGAAAAATTAAAAAAGGATGGAAAGGAAGTGCGCTTTGGGATTCACCCAGTGGCTGGGAGATTACCTGGACATATGAATGTATTATTGGCTGAAGCAAATGTGCCCTATGATATTGTGATGGAAATGGATGAGATCAACGATGACCTATCAGATACAGATGTTGTGTTGGTGATTGGAGCAAATGATATTGTAAATCCTTCTGCTTTGGATGATCCCAATAGCCCAATTGCAGGTATGCCGGTATTAGAGGTTTGGAATGCTAAAAATGTGATTGTAATGAAGCGCTCCATGGCCACTGGTTATGCTGGTGTTCAGAATCCACTTTTCTTCAAAGACAATACCCAGATGTTGTATGGAGATGCTAAGGATAGTGTTGCTAAGATAAATGCAGTGTTGTAAGGGAAGAATATGGAAGTATTTTTTGAAATTTTGTGTCCAACCTGAAGTCTTACGCCCTATACTTTCGCTTCATAAACCTCATATACATTACTCCCAAGATTGTCGGTGCGATCCAAGGCAAAATCATCCATCGCTGATCCAATTGAAAAACTTGCATAAGGATTTGGTTTCCACCAAAAGCTAAAAATGCAGTGTATGCTGCTATACCAGATATGATTGTTCCTTGGATGTGCATTTTTAGTTTGGTTTCTTTGTTTTCAGCTTTTTCTTTTGTCATCAGATATTCGCGGATAGAACCGATTCCAACCAATCCAAAGAATGCAATCATTGGCCCCATTCCCTGAAAATTAAATTGAATGGCGCCTAGGTAAACCATAGCTAAACCCGCAAGAAAAAAGACCATAGAATAGACTTTTCTAATCTGGAAGTATCGCTTTGTCCAAACCTTGTTTTGATTCAATATTTCATAGGAGTACCAAAGCGGATAAGCGGTAATTATTGCTAAGTAACCTAGAAATGCTGCCGCAATATACTTTGCCAAAAGAATATTGCAGACGGAAAGTGCCATGGCACTAATCAGCACAATCCACATGCATATGAAATAATACCAACCTACCTTCCGATGTAACTTGCCTCCTTTTTTAACACCGACTGGAATCCAGAATAATACTAGACTTAGAAAGCCAAAAGGGATGTGTATGTAAAGGATAAACTTGTGAATGGATTCTACCATGACTATTGTATTTAATGAACGATAATCCAAACATATGGGCTAATAGAATTTAGACAAAATGGAAAGTGATGACCAACAAGAAATGGGATGTATAACAAGGAGAAAGTGATGACTGGTAAAGGGTAGGGACGAATGACAAGGTCAAAAATGAAGATTTTACTTAAAAATGGAGACGAAACTTCTGGACACTGGAATTAATTTTTCACAGCCTTCTAAGGTTAATAATAAACCCTGGGCATTTCCAGAAGTTGAAAGAATAACAGATCGGTTGACTAGGTAAGAACGATGACATTTTACGATCGAAGAATGATTCAATAGTTCTAAAACATTTTTCAGGCTAATACGAACAGTTTTCTCTGCTATTTGGCCATCCGGTAAGACATATCCAATTTTAACATAGTTCTGTAAGGCTTCAAAGTATCTAAGATCTTTCAATAGTATTCCTTCAAACGTTCTTGATTTAGAAACGGATTTCTCCTGATTGTAGTGCTCTTTTTCATTTATTTCATCTGCTATTTTCTGGTACTTTTTTTCTTGTCTTAAAAGGGCCAATCCACCTATAAAAATCGTTGGGAATATTCCAATGGAAAAGGTTCCTCGGATCATGTCAGGGAAAAATTCCCACCTGATCTCACCAAATATCGCGATCCGAACGAAAAAGAAATTTGCTAGGCTAATACAAAGCATTAATCCTGTCAAATTTACAATCCATTTTCCGAAGGTATAAGTGGATTCTCCTTTTTTGAATAAGGATAAAAATTTGGAAAATAGTTCATAAAGGAAATAGGATATGAATGTCGCTGCTCCAAACCCAAGACAAATAAGAAATCTGTTTGATTCTATTGAGGCCAATCCAAAGGGTTGAAAGATGAAGAGAAAAAAGGTAACAAATAAACTGACAAGGGTAATACTTTTCAGCGTCTGCCCTGGATTATCTTCAGAAGGGAATGGTTTGTTCAGAAATGACTTAATGTTATTCAGCATACGATATTGCGAAGATAAACATTTAAAGAAAAAGTGCTATCTCCTTTTATGCCGAAAAACCACCCTACAAACAACTGTTGCAGGGTGGTCAGTTCCACTGAAATAAAATAAGGTTATCGAATGATTTTTACCTTTCCGTTGCCTATGATTCCTTCGCTTGATTTTAATTGTAAATAATACATTCCTGAATTTATGGAGGCAGGTATTTGCACCAAAGCTGATAGAGATGTGAAATCAGAAATAATTGGCTGTGAATGTACAGGTCTGCCTAATTGATCTATCAAATACAATTCAACATCTTGTCCAATTACAGATTCAGGTAATTCAAATT
Source organism: uncultured Saprospiraceae bacterium (assembly GCA_937928045.1). Lineage (GTDB taxonomy): Bacteria > Bacteroidota > Bacteroidia > Chitinophagales > Saprospiraceae > JABDJM01. The sequence goes on from CALFWO010000059.1 coordinate 51,888, forward strand.
CAATTGAAAATTCTTGAACAGAAGGATTTGGGTATGGACTGAGATTGATAATTGGTAGTTGGATACGTTGCGCTTCGCCATTTAGTTCGATTGGAGTATTGGCTATTGGATTAACCAGCGCAAGTACCGGATTTTCCAAAACCAATTCGACCCATCGGCCTGCAGCTCCGGCTGAAGTTGTAACCGTAAAATACAAGGTCGTGATACCTACAGCATCAATATTTGGTAGGAATGTATTTGTTATTGGATCATAGGTTCCAACGGCAGTGACGCGCGCCGGTTCGACCGCCGCTCATGATGCGGCCCGTTCAAAGTATCAGATGGTGCTGGGACAGAAACAGGCGCTGGAGACTTTGATCGCCGAGG
>CALFWO010000060.1 GCA_937928045.1 uncultured Saprospiraceae bacterium
ATTCACTATAACCTGGGTACTCACCATCGTTGAAATACATCCCGATTTTTCTATACTTAAATAATAAGCTTTATTCTGTGCTGGTAAATTTGTTAATACTGGATTCTGCTCCGTACTAATCAAAGTCCCCGCTGGTACTGCGGCTGGATCACCATTGTACCATTTGTATTCTGCATCCGCTATCGCATTAGCAAATAACTGTACCGTTCCTGGCGTACAATCTACTCCTGAGTTGTTCGCTAAGGCTAATGGTATTTCATTAATATTAACTGCCACTGCATTTGACATCGACACACATCCATTCGCATCCGTAACTTGTACTGACCAGTCTCCGGATAAGTAACTTGCATTACTCGCAGACAAAGTCGTCGTATTCGTTCCTGTTGTTAAACCTGGTAACATTAATGTTGATGCACTCGCACCCAATGGCCCTACCCATTCATAGGTCACTCCAACTGCACTTGTACTCAACACGATATCATCTCCTTCGCATAGCGATTCCGTCGCCGCTATCGTTGGTACTTCCGCTGGTGGTAATATGTTATTTACAGCTATGTTGTCTGTGAATACACAACCTGTTCCCGATGTTACTTGCAATGAATATTGACCATTATAAGTCTGATCAACATTAGAAATTATAGGATTTTGAAGTGTAGAGGTGAAACCGTTAGGTCCAGTCCACAAATATGATAAGTTACCTACACCACTAGCGGTTGCTTCTAAATTAATATTTCCATTGTGACAAGTATCAGAAGTAATATAGCTGGCAGTTGCCGTTGGCGTATCATAAATTAATACATCATAAGATGAATTAAAAATACATCCATCTACATTGACTTGAATAGTATAAATCCCTTCATGAATTGATTCATCAACAGGACTAATAATTAATACATTGGTACCAAAACCTTGAATATCAGTTGTAGTTCCCGAAGGAGCTGTCCAAGTGTAAACTACATTTGATGCATCGTATAAAGGAACACTTAAAGTGATACTACCAGCTTCACAAGCAGGACCTGAAGAATTGATGACAGGTTGCGGAAGTGCTGGATCGACTATTGTTGTAATTTGAATATTAGATTCAGCGGTACATCCATTACTATCAGTTACTACCAAACTATAAGCTCCATTACTAGATGAATTTGCATTGGTAATTAATGGGTCAGCAATTGGAGAAGTAAAACCATTTGGTCCTGTCCAGCTATAAGTGGCAATCGAACCATCTCCGGCCACTGCATTAGACATTAGCAATAAGTCAGATGGAGAACAATCTGAATTGACCATATAAGTCTGAGTTGGAACCACTGTTGGTCCATCAAAAACATTGATACTCACTGTTTCGACTAAGTCAAAATAACAGGCACCTGTATTATTAATTACTGTAACTTCATAATCAGTGTTGGCAGTCAGGTTGTTAAAAGTTGGATTCATACCAGTTGCAATTACTGTTGATGAACCTACTTCTCTCCAATAGTAATTTGCATTGTTCACTAGTGAACTAACATTCAATTGAGCAGATTCTCCAATACAAATTCCTGCTGGAATACCAGTAATTATTACGTCTGCGTTGTTACAAGTTAATGCTGTAGGATCATCTGCTGTACCGTTATCTCCTGGTTCTCCAGGATTCGTTCCGGAGAAATCAGAACCTGAATCTGAATCATCAGCAGCTAACCTAAACCCTCCTAAGCCGTCCAAGAAAGGATCTCCATTTTCGTCAAGTCCCCTTGCCGAAGTTGTGGTCTGATTCATTAAAGGCCAAATCGCCAAAGCAGGATCGATTTCCACTTTAAGTAATAATTTTATTTCTTGATCCGGCTCCAATAAATCTGATGCAGCACCAATAAACAAATCATTATTTCCCATTCCATTAAATCCAACATTCAACATTGGATCCATAGAAGCTGTACTATTAATAATTGCGAGATTTGGAATTGAAGCTGACAAACCTTGGAAACTCACTCCTAACTGTCCTGACAGGTCATCTATTAAACTAATATTAGTTAAATCTATAGTACCTGTATTTTTAATTGCAATGTTAAATGTAACATCAATATTTCCATTAGAAAGATTTTCAGTACTAACTATATTTTTTACATTACTAATTTGCGGAAGTGGAAGAATTCCGGCATCACAAGTCATCTTGGAACCTGCACTTGCATCAAAAATAAATGTTGAAGTATTACCAGAAGCATCAGCATCTGAATCATTGTCATTATTTCCTGAACCTTGTGTTGTAAAATCGAAGTCACTTCCGTAAATACTAGTACTTGGATCAAATTCAATTGAATAATTCCCTGAAGGAATATTTTCAAACAAATAATTTCCATTAGCATCGGTCATTACCGTGGCAATTATTGTCCCGGTATTTTCATCAATTAAATTTACCGTAACGTTTTCTATCCCTGGTTCTCCGGCACTGAATATACCATCACCATTCGTATCAACCCATAGCTGATTACCAATGTCCGCTGAAGGAATAACACCTGCATCAATTGTCAAATCACTTCCTGTAGTTGGATCAAAATTTATTACTTGCGTAAATCCATTAACATCTACATCTGAGTCATTCGTGCCATTTCCATTATTGGAATCTGTAAACCCATAATTACTACCGCCGGAAGGATTAAAACCTAAATAATAATCTCCAGTTGTGAGATTTTCAAAAAGATACATTCCCATAGCATCCGTGTATACAGTATCAAGTGGTTGTCCGGTATTGGCATCATATAAAATAACTTCAACACCGCTTAATCCGTTTTCAGTAGGGTCTTGAATTCCATCCATATCTGAATCTATCCAAACATAATTACCAAGATTTGCCTGCGGATAAACACCTGCATCAATTGTTAAATCATCTCCAGAACTAGGATCAAAAACAATGGGACCGGAGGCACCTGTCAAAGGATCTGCATCACTGTCATTCATTCCATTTCCAGCACTAACATCTGTAAATCCGTAATCAAATCCATTTGTATTAGTAGATGGATCAAAAATTACAGTATAATTACCTGCCGGAACTTCAGTAAATAAATATTCCCCGTTTGCATCTGTAAAAACAGTGTCAATGTTCATCATTGTAACATTGTCGTACAAAATAACCATTACATTTTCTAATCCTGACTCAGAAGGATTTTGAATTCCATCCGTGTTAGAATCTATCCAAACGTAATCACCAATATTCGCAACAGGAACTACTCCAGCATCATGATCGAGATCATTTCCTGAACTAGGATCAAAACTAAATCTTGGTCCTTGACCAGTGGAAGGATCAACTTCACTAAAGTTATTTCCAGATCCAGCTGTATTGTCAGTCCAAATATAATCTTGACCGCCGGTAGTTGTTGAATAATTATAATTTATGAAATAATCTCCTGTTGGAATATTTTCAAATAAGTAATTTCCTGATGCATCAGTCAAAACAGTATCAATTGGTAATCCGGAAATAGCATCATACAAAATTACAGTAACGTTTTCTAAACCAGCTTCAGTACCAACATCGAAAATTCCATCTCCATTTTCATCGACCCAAACTGTATCACCAATATTGGCAACTGGAAAAATACCTGCATCATGCGTCAAATCATTTCCATTTCTAGGATCGAAATTAAATGAAGGAGTTTGGCCTGAGGAATTGACATCCGAGTCATTTGTTCCATTACCTTGATTGGAAGTCGTATATTGATAATCTTGAAATCCAGCTGCTGTTGATAAATCAAATTGGATATTGTAATCACCAAAAGGAACATCCTGAAATAAGTAATTTCCAGAAGCATCAGTTGTCGTTGTGGCAATAAGGGCCCCTGAACTTGTATCATAAAGGTTTACAGTAACTCCTTGAACTGGAGCTTCACCAAAATCCTGAATTCCGTTCTGATCAGCATCTACCCAAACATAATCTCCAATATCTCCTAATGGTGTGTATCCTGCATCGATAGTTAAATCATCTCCCGTGCTAGCATCAAAAACAAATGTATTCGTTCGTCCATCAAGTGGATTAGCATCACTGTCCAAGGCATCGTCTCCATTGTTGCTTGGAGATGGAATCAAATCTAGTCCGGATGTATTGGTACTTTCATCGAAAACAACATAGTAATTTCCAGACGGCACTTCTTCAATTAAATAATTTCCAGTAGCATCGGTATAAGCCGAATCCACAATTTCTCCTGTTGTAGCATCATATAAATAAACCAAAACATTTGGAATACCAACTTCATTTGGATCTTGAACTCCATCTCCATTCAGATCTTCAAAAGCAAAACTTCCAATATTTGCACATGGCTCTTCATTAACAACAAATGGACAACATTGGCCGTAAGGGCATGATCCACCGTCCACTAATATTTGATAACTACCTGGTTCAGATATTTCAAGAGAATCTGATGTCTCTCCAGCAATTGGAATTCCATCCTTAAACCACTGATAAGAACTAAATTCATTATGTATTCCAATTTTCAATATTTCTCGACATTCTAAATCTATATCAGCTTGGGAACAAACTCCTTGCTGATCATCTTCAGTTGGATCATCATTGTTTGGTGTAGAATCCAAATCTCCTTCATTCATATTGCTTATTTCCGCAACATTGTAAATAGGTCCACCTTCATCTACCTGAGCATAAATAGTCATTCTGGCAGTATCACCAGGCAACATAATTCCGGGGATAGACCAAGTATGTGTGTTATTATCATATCCTGTTGGAGTAGAATTTAAATAAGTTAAAACACTTGGAAGTGTATCAGTTACTTCAATACCTGAAGCTCCATTTGGTCCTTGATTTACTACGTAAATATCATAAGTTAAAACAGATCCTACATTTGTTGATATTGGAGAAACTTCCTTGGTTAGTTCTAAATCTGTACAGATAGTTCCTCTGACGTTTTGTTTAAAAACCTTTTGGCAGCCAGTAAGATCTTGATAAGTTAATGTATATTCTACAGTTCCAGCCGGTGAACTAACTGAAGATCTTGGATTAATTGGATCTGATAACCCTGTTGTTGGTGTCCACTGGTAATTTGAAAATCCTACAGGTCCTGAAAGTTCTGACGTAGAATCGGTACACACGGCGATCTCAGTTCCATATATTGGTGCCACTCCATCGAAAGTAAGTGCTACAGTGTCAACACTATTACAAACTCCACTTGGATGAGTTGTTAAAAGTATATATTCTAATGTTATTGGATCGGGATTAAAATTAGTATAATCCATTCCTGTATTAGGATCATTCTGATCTACAATAGCAGATAACGGCGCACCATTCAAGCCAAACCATTGGTAGGTGAATCCAAGCGCAGTTAAATCTTCACCACAACCTAAAGATAAGTTAGCAGTACTACAAGTAGCTTCATCCGCACCTGCATTAGAAGTACGAATTGAATTAGCAGAAGCATTCACTGGGTCACAATTACAACCACTGGCCACAGCAATAATTCTGCAAGATTGGTCTGGCGAAATCGAAAATGGTCCGGCACTAATTTCTATAGAACCACCTACAGGAATTGAGGCATTTATGGTATTACTACCTAGAGAAACATCACCTGATGAAAAATCTCCGCTATTATCTGCATCATAGTAAAAATCAACATCAATATTTTCTGATATTTCATTAGATCCGTTGTTTTTCACAGTTAAGTTATCAACTGTAAGAATTGTCATATTACAATTCGTGCTTAAATTAAAATCTTCTAATCCAATTGAATCTGAAGATATATCTAAAACTTGTGGTGGAAAAATCGAACCAGAAGCGACAAGGGCATCGCAAATAACACCCATACAACTTAGTTGAGCGCTCCTAACAATTTTTGCTTGAATAATAGAAGGATCATCACATACTATGGAATTAGGATCTACTACTGTTTTTATTTGGAAGGGCACATCCGTAAATCCTCCAATTCCTGCGTCGATTGGGATTCTTATTTCATCAAAAGTCACTCCTCCTAATCCTCCAATTGTATTTAGAATTGGTGTTGAAGTTACTTGAGAAGGATTGAACTGAACTGATGAATAAGACAAAGATGGAGGAAGTGCAATAATCAATGTATCACCACCGTCAGTGCCCGCACCTTCAAAGAATTGCATATTACCAATCAATTCAACTTCTTGCGTTGGATTACAGCCTTCAATTGGTGAAACTTGCTCCATCGAAATAAATGCTGCATAATCTGGGACTACATCTGCGAATTGAATTTGTACGCCATTTCTTAGAAGTGAGACAACTTCTTCTCCGCAATACGTGTGTCCTCTAGCCACAAAATTCATATAGTCTCCACCAATAAAATCACAATTCGTTCTAGCATCAAACTTTAAACTAAGTCGTGTATAATTTTCTTGAGCAGGACTAGCGTTGGAACCGATCCATCCCATATTATTTGGAAAATCGAATTCACTTACTTCAGCTTCTAAGTCCCAAATCATTTTGATTCCTAAAGGAGTAGTTTGAATTTCTGTTGGAGCAAAAAGAGGATAATTATAATCTGAATCAGAAGGACCTGAGACACAAGGATAACAAACTTCATAACTATTTGGAATAATATCTATTCCGGAGGTATAAGGAACAAATAATTCAAAAACTGGCTCATAAAGCACTGCTGCCTGCGTATTTAATAATTCTAATTCATAAGTAAAGTCAGCACATGGTTGAACTGGTGCCACTGGTTGTTGAGTAATTACTTGATCTAATCTTCCCGTTCTAGCCTCCATAAATAGCTTTAAAGTATCTAAAGGACAAGTCAGAGCACCTTGAAGAATTTGTTGTTCACTAATTGGATAATCATTACAATCCCAACCTGTCAAAACAATCAAAGAATCCTGACCGCATGCGGAATAATCAACAGTGACAGAATAATTTCTAAATTGATTTCTCGGTAGATTACCAAGTTCATAAATTCCGTCATTATTGGAATCAGTAATTGAAGTACCACCAATAGAAAGATCAATAGGTGTAATTTCTCCACTTTCTGAGATGAACATTACCCAAGCATTTCTGGCCTCCGCGTTTACAGATCTCAGCGTAAAATCCCAAATTGCATTTTCATTAAATGGTCTTATATTTACGTTAGAAGTTGTTAGTAAAATATCTGGTATTACAATTGGAATAGGATTATTTCCAACGGAATCTTTTCTAATAATTTCATCAGTAGCCGCAGGCGAACAATAGTCCATTTCTGCTTCATAAAACCACTCTGGGATAGACGGCATTGATTCACAAGTTCCTTCAAATCTTCCCTTAAATTCTAATTGATATCCGCCATTCGGAATGTAATTGTTCAAGCAATCATCAAAATAGCTTGCAAAATCCAGTGTAATATAATCACCGACTTGTGTTGCATATGACGTCACATCTTCAGAAGAAATAACAGAATAAGATTGATTGAAAATTTTAGTAAATCTAATATCTTCCATTAACAATTGATCCAAAACAAGACCAGTTGGAATTTTAAATGCAGCTGTCTTTGGCGCTGCAAAATTTCTAATTTCATATGGAAAAGGTTGAATAGGATATATACCGCCTCCGATACAAAATTGAACCTCAAATTCTATTTCTCCACCGCCACATCCAAAAGCTCTATTGTTTCGATTAAAATAATTAAAGGAATATCCAACTTGAGAATAGGTTCCCGGAATTGGTAAATTACATTGTAAACGATCGACTCCAACTGGTCCTGAACTGCGATCTGCAAACCATTCGGCATCGAATATTAATTGCTCAACTCCGCATCCCGGATTGTCAATATTAACAAATGTACCAGTAAGGGTAAGCTCATCATTATCCTGGAAAATAAAGTCTGTTGGTACAGTACCACAACCACGCAATAAATCTGTTGTCAAATAATATTGAATCAAGGTGTCTCCTTGACTAAATACATTTACCCCTGAACAAGTATAGGTAATACCTGCGCTTACATCATTAATATTAAGCGTTGCAGATGAACCAATAATATGCTGAGAGGGAAATTTCAATTCGAAATAAACATAATTGAAACTATCCAATGGATCTTGAAGATTTACTCTTCCTAATGCCGTGAACTCGAGTTCATCACCATACATAGCACGTTCTTCTGAAACCAAAGCTAAATCTATAAATTCGCCAGCATCAGAACATCCGTCGTTATTGTTATCAGGTTCACCAAAACAAGTTCTAGCAACGGTTATACCCTGATGAGATAATCCGTCACAAGTCCCAGGACAACAACCATCTCCAAGAATGGTGGTGGCATTTTCACATAGAAAAGTAAATAGACAATTATCAACAGCTGGTGTACAGTTTCCATCTCCAAATCGCAAACCCATTATCATTTCAGTATTGGCCGAAGTTCCACAAGAAGCTGGTGAACAATTGTATTCAACATCAAAAAATAATTTTGATCCATTACCATGATACGCGTTCGTTGCAAAGCAAGCACTATAGTTTCCGCCTCCATTGTCATTAACAACTGTTGGGGTAATTGTGGATGCTGCATCTGCATTTACCCATCGAATTGAAGAATCATCAACAACCAACGGCGCATCCACCGTAAAATCAATGCATATTTGACTGGTTGGCATAAAAGGCCAAACATCTGCCATGTCATTGATATCGTACTGCCAAGTTCTGGTCTCTCCATCGCCTATAAAAGATGGGATTTGATCAGAAGTAGAAGTTCCCATGTATTGACCATTTAAGAAAGCGGTATTGTTGAAACTATCTCCGCACTGATCTTCTACAAAGATTCTAGGACTTGCTCCCATAATGCTATTGTTTACAACAAGACAATTGTTACCTGTGCAGCAGGTTAGAATATTGTATCTTAATCTAATTACCACAGGATTTACTGTTCCATCAAAAGGACCAGCCACATTTTCTAAATCAAATCTTGTAAATCTTTCATTTGCGGGAATACAAGATGCTCCGGTACCACTAGTAACCGGATTATTTCTTGGGCCTGTATAGCTGACAAATCCCATTCCGTCATCAAAATCAACTTCTATGGTATTAGGATCTATAAATGTTCTTGTATTTGTTGCACTGGCTTGAAGCACCATGTTAAATGCTTTTCCAGTGATCGTATAATCTGCTGTGATTGTATACCCTTCTTCTAAACAACCATCACCATTAACAACCCTCGTAATCGAACTAGTAATACTTGGACCATTATCTATGAGTGTAACGGACATACTTTCTTCAGATGGAGCCTGACATTGACCTCCACATTCGAAATTCACGCTATAACCTGATGCTAAATCTTCACAATCTGCAACTTCAACAGTTTCAGAAAAAACCCAAGTTTCGTTTTGAGACATTGGCCAAGGAAGGGTTGGATAAGTAGTCGGATTAAAAGTTACACATCCTCCACCTGTTGGTATTACACCTGAAAGATCGATACCTCCTTCGAAAGTTTGATTAGAAATAATTAGCCCTGGTTCATTAGTTGTGCAAAAGGTAAATTCATACAAATTCGCCAGTTGCCCTGTTTGTCTGATATCAATTGTCCTTGTAAACACATCCCCAACCTCGGCATCCATATATGAGGAATTCGTTCCTCCTACGAGTTGAACGACTGGAACCAAATAGGTACTATTTAAGGGACTTGTATTTTGAGTAGGCACACCTCCTTCGTCTGAAGTAGAATTATAATTTGCTAGTGCTGGGTTTGGTGCAGGTAAAAAGTCACAATTAATTCCCGGATAAATTCGAACTACTCCAGCTTCATTTGCGGGGAGCAATGGAAAATTGATTGTAACTGAACTTCCTGTTTCCGTGAAAGTTGTTGGACCAGCAGTTGGAGCAGTAATGTCCTGAACACTTATTGCATACCAATTCGAAGGCATGTTGAAAGTGATACTTCCATTCGTTGCTCCGGAACCTCCAGCTAACCACGGAATTTCAAAATAGCCAGATTCATTTGTATCACAAATGGATATACTATTCGGAGCAGGTATAGACACTCCAGCACCTTGGTAGGCCAGCTGAGCAAATGAACTCAATGACCAAACAAGGATTGATAATAAGGTGAAAACTAATCTCAGACCATCTATGTAAGACTTTCTAGACGTGAAATAGTTAATTGGGTTAGCTGAAAAAGTAACATTCAAATTCATAAGAATCGAGTTGTTAAGCATATGTTCCTGAGAACCTCAGAAACATGGCTTTGTGTGTGTTTATTTAGTCTGCTTTCAATAAAAAAGTTCTAAAATTGACAGAGCAGACTAAATACTTTTACTGACTAACACTTCGTTGGTTGCGCAGAATCGCAAATAATTTCACCACTTTACCAATATTGTGACATGCTAAAATCAAATACAATTCTAATAAATAAATGATTATCAGAGTATTAATTCGAACTTTTTACAATCCTAATTTTTTGATAAAATGAAAGAAGTGAGAATGATCCTTCAGTTAAAAAGGCTATTTTTAACAGTTTTTAGCTATGGTATCGATCAAAAATTCAGCCTTCCGAAAATAGTTTTGTTCGTATATTTTGTCTCAAATAACTAAAACCATGGAGCGGCCAGCTGTTGTTTTAAAAAATTAAACTTCATTGTTATCAAAGCTGAAAGAAACTGTAGTAAACTTGTTATGGAAAATTAAGTTCTTATTCGAGTATCACTTTGGGTTTTCACAATTCGAGTGACAAATTTTCAGAGGTGGAAAAGGCGAAACTATGTTTAAGCCTTTAAAAGCAGTGGTAAAAAAGTTGAACTATTTGTTGAACTAAAAAAGAGGTGAGTATTAGAGGGTAAAAAATTAAAAAGGGTGTCTTGTGTAGAAAATAGGTCTTTGCACTTATACCTAATGGCGGCCATTTACCGCTATTCACTTTTGATATCAGTGTCCCATTTCGTTTTCTCAAAATACCCTCTCAAAAAGGATTAAAAATATATTCTCAAATATAATTGCATTAATAGACGTCATATATTAATCTTTTATCGATACTTTGAAAGCAATTAACGGAAATTTTTTCTGAGTGCTCGATAGCTTTCTTCAAGCGTTTTATATTCTGCAAGATCGGGATTTAGGGCATTATATGCAGCGAAGAAAAAATGTTCAGGATGCGCTTTTCTGCGACCAACACTTGAATCGATACATGAAAAATTACTTCGCATCATTGAAAGAATTTTCTCTTTAGAATGGTTATACATTCTCATTTCTACTTCAAACTCTTTTTCCAATAATTTGACAAAAGCAATTTCAATTTTAATTTCATCGTGATTTTTGGCGGGCTTTAAGTATAAAATTTGATGATCTCGAACAACCCAACCAGTTCCCTTTTTTAGCTCTTTGCTCAATTCAATATTGTAATTGACAAACATAAAATCTTCCATTCCATTGATAAAATAGTCAATGTATTTGGAATTATTCAAATGCCCCATAGGGTCACAATCATTGAATCTTACTTTGTAGTTCAATTTCCTAGGTTTCACTACAAGGGTATCTAAGGAAATAGGCTGGGTCATGCGAGCAATCAATCTTATCTAATTACTTCAAAGATAGCATGCAGCTTTAGTCTATTGCTCATGGAAAACCAGTAGATAGAAAAATCTATGAAAACCTTAGTAAACCCAATACACGATGAATAAATGAGCTTGCCGCAATAAAAAAGACGCAAACAAAAGTTGCTTGCGTCTTTTAATCAATATATCCTAATTATCAATTAGAGTAAAGATTTGAATCGTGGACGCTTTGGTCCGACATCACCAAGGCGCTCTTTTTTCGCCGCCTCAAAATCACTAAAATTACCCTCATAAAATTGAACATGACCGTCATCTTCAAAGGACAATATGTGTGTTGCCAATCGATCTATAAACCAACGATCGTGAGAAATTACCAAAACACATCCTGCAAAATTTTCAATTGCTTCTTCCAAAGCCCTCAATGTATTTACATCAATATCATTCGTAGGTTCATCCAGTAACAAAACATTACCTCCTTCTTTCAAGGTCATAGCTAGGTGCAGTCTATTGCGTTCTCCTCCGGATAAGACCCCAACTTTTTTCTGTTGATCACCGCCAGTAAAATTGAATTTTCCAACATAAGCTCTTACATGAACCTCTTGACCGGCGACATCTATAATGTCATTTCCATTTCCGACAACTTCAAATATAGATTTGTCAGGCAATAAGTCTTTATGAGACTGATCTACATAGGCTACTTTCACCGTATCGCCAATTACAATATCCCCGCTATCCGCTTTTTCTTCTCCCATGATCATTCTAAATAGGGTCGACTTCCCAACTCCGTTTGGACCAATAATTCCGACAATTGCATTCTTAGGAATAGAAACATTTAGATTTTCAATGAGCACTCTTCCGTCATAAGCTTTATTTACTCCTTTTATGTCAATGACCACATCTCCAAGTCTAGGGCCTGGCGGTATAAACAATTCCAACTTAGCTTCCTTCTCTTTTTTCTCAGAATCTCTTAAAGCTTCATATGCATTCAATCTAGCCTTTCCTTTGGTTTGCCTTGCCTTAGGGGCCATTTTAGACCAAGCTAATTCTCGTTTCAAAGCTTTTTGTCGGCGACTTTCTTGTTTTTCCTCTTGTGCCAATCGGTTTGACTTTTGATCCAACCATGAAGAATAATTCCCTTCCCATGGGATACCCTCTCCGCGATCCAATTCCAAAATCCAACCGGCAACATTGTCTAAGAAGTATCTGTCGTGCGTTACTGCTATGACGGTACCAGGAAATGATTTTAAAAATTGTTCTAGCCAATGAACTGATTCTGCATCCAAGTGATTGGTAGGCTCATCTAGTAATAAAATATCAGGTTTACTAAGCAACAAACGGCAGAGTGCTACTCTTCTTCGTTCTCCTCCAGATAATACATTTACTTTTGCATCATCGGGCGGACATCTTAAAGAATCCATGGCCAATTCTAAGGTATGGTCTAATTCCCAAGCATTGTAATGATCCATTTTCTCCAACCATTCCCCTTGTTCTTCAATGACTTTCATCATTTCTTCATCGGACATTGGTTCGGATAATTTTGCCGAAACTGCCTCGTAGTTATTTACGACATCAACAATATGTTGAACCCCTTCTTGCACTATCTCCTTGACTGTTTTGGTTTCATCCAACTCTGGTTCTTGTGCTAAGTAGCCAATTTTATACTCCTTGTCGAAGGTTACTTTACCTTGATAATTCTGATCTAATCCTGCAATAATTTTCAGCAAAGATGACTTACCAGAACCATTCAAACCTAATACCCCTATCTTAGCTCCATAGTAAAAAGAGAGCCAAATATTTTTTAATACCTGCTTACTAGGTGGATATATTTTGGACACGCCTTCCATGGCGAATATTACTTTCTTATCTGACATATGATTTTTCTTTTTCGATGAAGTGCAAATGTAAAAATGATCATTAAATTAAGGTAATCTAGTTTAGATTAGCTTCCGTTTTATCTACTGATAACTGTTATTTTTTCTAATATATCTTGACCTAGATACTCATCTTTTTGATGTTTATACCATTTCCTTGTAGCTGGAATCCGAATTCCATTTCCACTGACTTCTCCTTCCAGTAATATGTATTCTCCATCATTCTTGCTTTCATCATGATAAAATCGATATCCAATCATAGCATAGGTAATCGGATCGAAATAAAAATACCAAGTGTCTTTTCCTACCTCGGGAGAATATGTAACTTTAATTTGCCAGCCAGTCTTACCAAAAAAATCTTTTTTAAATACGGACTCATCAATTTGTGTCCCAGGATCATTGAGCTTGATTGGCAACAACCATAAGTATTCGTAGTAGTTTTTCAAAAGGTTTAGTCGTTCAGCGGTAATTTTATTTGATTTTATTGCTTCTTGACTAATTTCTTTTGAACCATCAAAAGTTGAAGAAAATTCTCCTTTCGCCGTTTCCATGTAGATCTCATGCTTTTCAGATTTTCTTTTAATTGAAAAGAATTCTTCGAACAAATCAATAGTGATTGTACTCCTGCGATCTCCCCCCGTTGGTCTTGGTTCGTTTAAAGAAAGTTGGATTTTTTCTTTCAAAAGTAATCCTTCCGGGTCATGGTATTTTTGACTATTGGTCAAGATTTCTTTAGCACTGAGGGCTTGCGCTATATTCTGATTGATAAGGGTGAAAAAAGTTAGTAGCACTAAAAGCGTTGATTTCATCATTAAAAAATTGAAATAATTAAGACTATGGAATCCTGTAATATTAACAAATTATCAGCTGTAGGTATCAAACGAAATTACAAAAGGGAGGCAATAGGTTAAAATTGCTGTTGCTACTATTAAATAATTGAATTAGTTTAAGCTTTGGAAGGCAATTAATGCAGCAACATAAGCCAATACGAGCATCGCTACAAATTGAATAATTGGCCATTTCCAAGACCCAGTCTCTCTTCTTACGATGGCAACTGTGGACATACATTGCAATGCAAATGCATAGAATAGTAGCAAAGAAATACAGGTGGCAATGGTAAATCTTGGTTGAGTAGAACCGGGAATATGTTCTGCCCGCAAACGGCCAATTACAGTATTTTCTTCATCTGAGCCAACCGAATATAATGTCGCTAATGTTCCCACAAAAACTTCCCTGGCCGCAAAAGAACTGAAAAGTGCGATTCCAATTTTCCAATCATATCCTAAAGGAGCTATTGCCGGCTCCATAAATTTCCCGATATAACCGGAGTAGGAAAATTGTAATCTCGTAGAAGATTCTATTTCTGATGCAGATTCAGTTTCAATCTTGTTTGTTAAATTTTCATTGATTCTTGCTTCAATAAATGCTTCAGACTTTGGACTAAAGGAGGACAAAAACCATAGGACTACTGAAAACAGAAGTATCACTTTACCAGCGTCGATCACAAAGGATTTAGTTTTCATATACATGTCCAACAAAACACGCTTCCAGTGTGGCTTTCGATATAACGGCAACTCTAATATCCACATGCTTTGTTTACCACCTTCTTTGAACTTCATGATAATCCATGCCGCTAATAGACTTAACACTGTACCTAACAAGTACATCCCAAATAATGCTAAACCCTTAATATTGAATATTCCTAAGAAAGTATCCTCCGGGAAAATGAGTGCAATTAGAATGGTATAAACTGGAAGCCGTGCACTACAAGTCATGAAAGGAGTAGCCAGAATAATTGCTAATCTTTCCCTTTCATTGTTGATTGCCCTTGCGGACATAATCGCTGGAATAGAGCAAGCTAAGCCAGAAATTAAGGGTACTACAGCAGAACCAGATAATCCGAATTTTTTGAATAAATTATCCGAAAGAAATGAAATTCGTGCCATGTAACCTGTGCTTTCCAATATACCGAATAGAAAGAACAGAATTGCAATCTGCGGAATAAAAATTAAGATTCCACCAAGGCCTGCGATGATACCATTTCCTACCAGATCTCCAAGCCAAGCTGGTTGAATAGTTTCAGTCGACCAATTGGCTAAATTTCCAAAAAAGCCATCAATCCAGTCCATCGGATAAGTCGCAAAAGTGAATATTCCCTGAAAGACTAAAAACAGAATAGTTAAGAAAATCAAAGTCCCCCAAAGCGGATGTAAAAAGATTTGATCTAAT
>CALFWO010000061.1 GCA_937928045.1 uncultured Saprospiraceae bacterium
TGCTGTCAGTACGACCAATGGTGGTCCAGGAGATGTAGCAGGTCATTTAGATGCCGTAGTCAATGGAGCAATGAATTTCCAATGGAAGTATGCTGCGAATAGTTTAGTAAGCGATGGACGCTACGATGTTGATGATATCAAAGTATTTTCAATCAATGGAGCTAATGAAACAATTGTATTTGAAGATAACTTTGAAGGAAGAATAGCTGGGCAAGATTTAAATCCTATAATCAACCCAAACTCGCCTTACATGGATAATTCAAGTGATGCATCAGTCTGGGAAGATTTTTAATTCATGATTATTTACAACTAATAGCTACTATTTGAAAAATAATTTGTAACCAAGCTAGAAGTACCATTTTTTGATAGAACAATTGAAAGAAAACGAATTAATCAAACGCTGCAAGGAGAAGGATAGAGTTGCACAAAAAGCGCTCTATGACTTTTATAGTCCGATGGCCTATGGTATCTGCTTGCGTTATCTTTCCAATAAATTTGATGCTACCGACTGTTTGCAAAAAAACTTTATAAAAATATTTAGTCATCTTGATCAAGTCAAATCTGAAGAACGGCTTCCTGGATGGATTAAAACTTTGACTATAAGGACTTGTCTAGACCATATCAGATCTAGAAATAAACTAAAATTAGAGCCAATTGAAAATCTACAAATTATTGAAGAAGGATATGTTAAGGATTACGAATTGAAGGATAGCCAGGTAAAATTTGCTGACTTAATAAAGTTGGTAGACTTAATGCCTGAAGGTTACAAGACCATCTTCAATTTGGCAATTCTTGATGGAATGTCTCATGACGAGATTGCCAAAGCATGTGGCATTTCGGTCGGGACATCTAGGAGTCAATTATACAAGGCCAGAAGACACTTGCAATCATTGATCATAAGCCATTATGGAAAGCTCCCGATATAAAGTTGAAAAGTAATGAGTGAAAATTTACAAAATAATGAACGCTATCTTAAAAAATTAGCGGAAAACTATAAACCTATACCTCCTGCGGCGGTCTGGGATGAAATAGAACAAAATCTTGATAAAGATAAAGGCAATAGACGAGTATTACCTTTTCTATGGATTTTCGGTATCTTGCTTTTGGGAGCTATTCTAATTACTAATTTAGTTGGTATTGAAGACAAGGAATTTTCTAAAGTTGAGCAAGATTCAAATTTCAATGTAGATGATAAACTAAATGATTTAAATGCCAAGAATTACAGTACCGTTGACTCAGAAACAATTACCAGCACAAAACAAGAACATAATGAAAATATTTCAGAAACATCAAAATCTGTTTTTCATATAAATAAAAGGAATCAATTAGCCTCCCAAAAACACAAGCCAATAGCAACTCAACAACAACAACAACAACAACAACAACAACAACAACAACAACAACAACAACAACAACAACAACAACAACAACAACAATCAGAAAAATTTGCAGCATCTACTGTTTACAGGTCTGAAAAAACAAACTCGAAAACCATCAATACTAAAAGAAAAGCTATTGAAACTAATGAAGGGTTCTTCGCAGCCGGAATGTCTAGTCATTCTAAAAAATACATCCTCAATGAAAGGAGCATCACATCTTTTGCTAAGCTCCAAAGTATGAATAACAACTCAATCCCTTTCGATACCCAAATACCTCTGCCGAACTCAATCAAAGGCCTAAATGACGATCTTAATTCCAAATATACAAGCAACAGATATTCTGCAGCACCATGGTTTGTAGAATTTGGCGGAGGCATTGGAAGAAATTTGAATGATCCAGTAATAAAGGATTCTTTGCTTGGAGAATTTAGATTGAATACCGAAACTAAATGGTACTCCTGGTCCACTTCATTTCGAATGGGGTATCAGTTTGATAAACTTTGGTATGTATCTGTTGGATTAGACTTCAATCAAACTAAGCGTAAATTTGATTTCTGGAGCCGAAATATTACTCGCCTAATTGAAAGGGAGGATCAAACGCTTCGAATCACCAACGGTGATTTCTTTAACATTGGTGAAATCAGATACAATTTCATGGATGTTGGATTATCGGTAGGCAAGCGGTTTAGTGTATATGATTGGTATTTATCTTTAGAAGGAGGACCAATTTTCAATGTCCAATTTAAAACAAATGGCAAAGTACAAGTTGGAGCTTCTGAGTTTTCTCGATTTGAAGAGTTTCAAGATGAATATTTTAAAAGTAAGATTGGATTAGGAGCACGTTTGTCCGCAATGTTGGATTACCCAATTTCTAACCAATTTTTTGTGTCCGTAGGACCAACTTATCATCAGTATTTCAAATCCCTATCCTCAACAGTAAATCCTTTGGAGGAACGTAATTCAGTTTTAATGGTGCGAGCTAGAGTGAGATACCACTTTTAAGCTAGAAGAATTATTTTATCAAATAATTATAAAGATTGGTGAAAACGCTGAGGTATTTTTCATTTAATTTATAAACAGATCGATTAACAATAATTTTTCATCGATGGATAAGACAATGATTGACTTTCTATAAATTTTAATTTCAGCGTGTTGCTGTCTAATTGAATAACAAATTGATAGCCCTCTTTTATTTTCGTAATCCAAGTTTGCTAAATAATTTCGTTGTAACAATCACAATTAGAACATTCAGATGAAATTGAATTCGAAATCTCAATCGCAATTAGGTCGTCATTCAAGGTATCGCAATAGTCAATATCAGTTTGTATATCTTATGAATTAACTCTGGACGGGTAAAATACATGAAAATTACATTTTCATTAAAGCATTGAAGTCCATCAATAACTATTTCCACATACACATACAACTGCAAGGACTATCACCAATAACCCAAGTTCTTAAGTTTTTTGTATTGCCTATTTACAAATTTCTAATTTGACCTTCCTTGAGTATAGTTTACTATGCGGCTTTTAAGTTGACCAGTATGAATACCTCTGCTCGGACAGTTTCTAAAAGAATAGCAATCTTAAGGAATAACATCTCCATGAACATCCAAACTTACTTCCAGATTTTGATGTTCCAATTTCAATAGTGATTGAGCATAGGCGTTTATAATCACTCCTGCCAAAACGTCAACCTTTAGAGGTTATGTGTGAATATTTTTCCTTAAACTTTTAAACATTATAAACTACTTAATTTAGCTCTGGGAAGATAAATTGGAGTTTCTTTGAACGTTTGCCGGTAGACGGCTTTTCGGGATAAGAACAAAGATTCACATTCTTACAAATTAGATGAATTAGATTTCGATTCAAGTGAGAATTGCTTTTTTGATAAAAGAATTGTTTGCATAACCCTTTTCATAAGTTATGCTCTAATCAGAGTAAAGTGGTCACACGGCAATTGGCTGATCGGTTAGTATTATTAAGCATCAAATTAGCAATATTGACAACACTTAGTTATACATTAAACCCAAAAAGTATACAAGATTTGTGATTTTGTATAATACTTTAACACCGCTTCGCTTATATCTTTATCCGAAATTTGGTTTAATAAATGAAAATCAGACTATGGAAAGGAATAAAATTTTCGTCACTATGAATGCTACCTATAAAGATGAGGAAAAGTGTAGAGTGGCAATGGAGACCATTGTTAAGGATGCACATGCTTCATACGGTGTTAATACTCATTTTTGGTTTAGAAGTAAGGACGGTAAATCTTTGTTTGTTTTTGAACAGTATGAGGATAAAAAGGCTCTGAGAAAAGCCATCAAGAGATTTACATCCGCAAGAATATCATTCTTTAGATCTATCAACGTAATTAATGTAGCTGTTTACGGAAGTATATCTTTGAGTAGTCAATTAATGTTTGCCGCTCTAAAACCTCAATACATGGATTACTATGGAGGATATTCAAGGAACGCGTCTAAATCCAATGAAATTGGAATAAGTAATGTTGAAAGAGAAAGAATTTTTGTTGTTACGAATGCAAGCTTCAAAGATGAAGATAAATGTAAAGTAATAATGAAGGAAATAGTTGAAGGTGCTTATGCTAAATCGGGTGTTAATTCTCATTTTTGGTGCAGTAGTAGAGATGGAAAATCTTTGTTTGTATTAGAACAATATGCAGATGAGCAAGTACTCCTAGAACATCTTAGCTCAAACACGACTTCTAGAGCTGCCTTTCTTAAATCTATAAAAGTATCTGATGTCACAGTTTATGGCAATGTATCTCGCCAGATAAAAGACATGTTTGCTCCCCTTAATTCGATGTACATGAATTATTATGGAGGGTATTCTAAGTAAGCTTATCTAATTTTTTTTATAAAATATTTCACATAAATAAATAAAATGGAAAATAATATTTTTGGAAAGAAAGGTTGGATTCCTTCGAGAATCGATTCTTTAAATGGTCAAACATTTATCATTACTGGGACTACCAGCGGCACAGGTTATGAAGCTGCAAGAATCTTACTTTCGAAGGGAGCAAAAGTTGTGATGTTAAATCGAAACATAGGAAAATCAGAAAAAACCATCTCAAAATTAAAACAAGAATTAGGTAATCAGATAGAGGTCTCAGCTATTAAAATGGATTTAGCTGAACAATCCTCCGTTAAAAAGGCCGCTGAAGAAGTACTAAAGTCGGTAGAACAAATAGATGCCTTACTTTGTAATGCTGCTATAGCACAAGTTCCAAAAAGGCAATTGACAGTAGATGGTTGGGAGAGTCAAATGGGAGTTAATTATTTTGGACATTTTACACTTCAAGCATTGTTATTTCCTTTAATCGAAAAATCTAAGGGACGAATAGTAACTGTTGGCAGCATGGGTTATGACATGGGTCTTAAATCAATCAAGTTTGAGGATTTGAACTGGGATAATGATTACACTCCTAATAACGCCTACAGTCAAAGTAAACTAGCACAAATAATGTCTGTGTATACATTACAAGATAAACTAGCAGATGCAGGAAAAAATGACGTAAAGGTATATGCTTGTCACCCTGGTTCGTCTCGAACATCGCTTATTTCTACTAGCGGTAGTTTTATGATGAAATTAATATTTGGACTGATGAAGTTATCACCTTTGACACAGCCAGCTGAGAATGGAGCTTATCCGCAACTAATGTGTGCTACAGAACCTGACTTGGATCAAAAAGAATTTTATGGTCCTACCGGAAGAAATAACTGGGTAGGTCCTGTAGGGGCTCATCATATAGAGCCACATGCAAAGGATAAGAGTATTGCTGAAAGATTATGGGAATTATCTGAAATGGAAACTGGCATAAAGTGGAATATTTAATAAAGAAAATAATTTATATTAAATGATAGTATCAAGAGGAATAAGCCCAATAAAAATGATAAAGTGGACTGGAGTCCATTTTACAATTTTGCTTATAGGTTCAGGAGCAATAGCTGCTCTTTACTACTATGGTATCTTCACTCTAGGATTGCCATGGCTCTCCGTATCGGTTATTGGTACCGCAGTTGCTTTTTATGTAGGTTTCAAAAATAATCAAGCATATGATCGCATGTGGGAAGCTAGGAAAATATGGGGAGGAATAGTCAATGATAGTCGTGCATGGGGAATGATGATCGATGGTTACATATCTAATCAGTTTAACAAATCGCCCTTAGGAGATAAACAATTACATTTAATAAAACAGAAGCTGATATATAGGCACATTGCATGGTTATATGCACATAGAAGCCAACTTTTAGTTCCTACACCTTGGGAACACCAGAGTCAGGAAGGCGCAACCAAAAGATACGTTGAAAAATATCAAAAAGAACTTGGTGTAGGACTAGTAAATGATGAAATTACTAGGACTGAACTCAAACTATTTCTTCCGTCAAGTGAACATGACCGATTAGTAAATCATGTCAATACGGCAACACAAATAATCAATCAGCAATCTAGAAACCTAGCTGAGCTAAGATCAGAGGATATTATAGATGACTTTAGACATACCCAACTAGAAGATCTTCTCAGATCATTTTATACCTTACAAGGAAAAAACGAACGCATCAAAAAATTTCCTTTACCAAGGCAGTATGCAAATATGAGTAGATATTTTGTTGGTATTTTTGTTCTACTTTTACCTTTTAGCATGATACCAGAGCTTATGAAAATAGGTGATCTGGGGCTATGGCTAGCCGTTCCAATCACTGCACTTATCGCTTGGATTTACGTCATGATGGAAGTAATAGGTGATTACTCAGAAAATCCTTTTCAAGGGTTGCCAAATGATATACCAATGATGTCACTATGTAGAGTTATAGAAATAGATTTGAGGGAAATGCTAGGCGAGACTAATCTTCCTCCAAAAGTCAAGGCTAAGAATGGCGTTCTAATGTAGACTTATTTTTCATCCTAAATACACATAAAAATAATACAAATGGAAATAATTAAGGCATCTACCGATTGGGCACGATCAGAACTATTTTCAACACCATTCTTTGTTTTATTCGGAATTGGATTCCTTATAGCCAGTGTTGGATTTTGGCAATTGGGAAAAACAGAGATGGCCAGAGCATATATAATTCCGACTCTTGTAGCCGGATCATTACTTGTAATTATAGGAGTAGGCTTATTTTTCACAAACAAAGCAAGACAAACAAATTTTCCAATCGAATACAATAAAGATGCGAGCGCATTTGTAAAATCAGAGCTAGATCGTGCTGCAGCCACATTAAAAGAGTATGATACAATTGTCTTTAAAGCGATCCCATTTATTATTATCGTCTGCAGTCTTATTATCGTCTTCTTAGACAAGCCGATATGGAGAGCAAGTGCAATAACTGCCATTGCTATGCTCGTCGTGATTCTATTGATAGATGGTACTGCTAGTGCGAGAGTAGAGAATTACAATCAGATATTATTGTCCGTAGAGAAAGAGTAGTCTTCTTGTAAGTATTATATTTAATTATAGACACCTGGACTTTACCACTTTATCAAAGCATAAATGAAAAGTAGACTTAATCTTTCTCTTAACGAGTCGAACATACTTTCTTGAATGTGATACGAAAACAGAAACAACAAACTAGAATATGAAATCTAGAATTTGTTATGGATCAGTATAATTTATTTTCTCAAAAATAAAATGGGTATGCAGCACTTTAAAACATTATCAGCTTATTTTGAATACCTAGAGCTACCAAAACCTGAACATCCAATGTTCAGCGTATTACATGCTAAAGGATCAAGTTTTTTACCTTGTCCGAAAGAAAGTTCACCAGCAATAACCAATGATTGCTACTCTATAAGTTTGAAAAAAATAATTAAAGGAGATTTGAATTATGGCCGTACTAAATATGACTTTACAAACGGCGCACTAATATTTATTGGACCTAGACAAGAAATGCAATGGGACGGCAGCGTTATTTTCGAACAAAAAGGGTTTTCAATAAATTTTCATGAAGACTTCCTAGTAGGTACTGAATTAGCGCATCAAATTAAAAAATATGGATTCTTTTCATATTCTGTTCACGAAGCCTTGCATCTATCTCCGAAGGAGGAGCGGCAGTTAGAGATTATTGTCGAGAATATTGAAGTAGAATATCAAAACAATCAAGATGCTTTTAGCAAAGAAATCATTATATCTCAGCTAAGTACATTGTTGAAATATGCTAATCGCTTTTACGAAAGACAATTTTTAAATCGAAAACAATTTTCACATAATTTATTAGAACAGTTTACCAACCAACTTAATACCTATTTCAATGAAGGACTTTTGCAAGAGAAAGGCGTTCCGAGTATAAATCACATCGCAAAGAAAATGTTTGTTTCACAACGCTATCTTAGCGATACTCTTAAAAAAGAAACGGGAAAGACAACAAACGAACACCTGCAATTGTACTTGATAAATGAGGCCAAAAACATTCTTCTAAAAACAAATAAAAGTATCTCAGAGGTAGCTTATCAACTAGGTTTTGAATATCCTCAATATTTTTCGCGATTATTTAAAAAATTGGAAAGCTTAAGTCCATCCAAATATCGAGAAAAACATAGATTAAATTAAAAGAAATTGATACTAACAAGCGAAGACCCTAATATCCTTCCTATTTGTTCGACTCGGATTTGAAACTAAAAAATTCGTCGTAACATAACGGCATTCTAGGATTAGAAATAATCGATCTATTATAATCTTAGAATCGCTAAATTTATAGTCATTCGTCTGTGATGACTGACGAATTCGTTCAATATTTTCAGGTGAAATTGAATAAACACATGTTTATTTATAGAATCCTATGTTTGAAAAAAACTTATTTTATGGAACCGATGCTATAAAATCTACATCGGCTTTTCGTAATGTTAGTAGACTCATGACAATTACACCAAAATGCAATGCGAACGACTGTTTATTTCAGAGCACATCTCTAAATTTAATACTGTTTACAAAAAAAATGAATTTAGAAAAATTATGAAATATAATGATCGAAATATAAATCTATGATCTTTGTAAGAATATTAATAGGTTTACTAATCACATTAAACGTATCTGTTGCTCAAGCTCAAATCCTAGCTTTTCCTGATGCCCTTGGATTTGGAAAATACGCTGAAGGGGGCAGAGGAGGGGATATTAAGTATGTAACGAACTTAAATGATGATGGTGTTGGTAGCTTACGTGTCGCTTGTGAATCAACAGGTCCTAGAACTGTCTTATTTAAAATTGGAGGAACAATAACCTTAAATAGTACAATAGAAATTTCAAATCCTAATATTACCATAGCGGGTCAAACTGCACCTGGGGGAGGAATCTGTCTAAGAATGAATCCAGAAAGTAATTATAATAATTTACAAGCAACACTTGCTATTCTTACCGACCACGTTATTATACGAGGTTTGCGTTTTAGAGCAGGCCCCAATAATATGCAGACGGTTTCACAAATTCACGATTGTCTTGACATTTGGGATGGGGAAAATATTATTATTGACCATTGTTCTTTTACATGGGGGGCAGATGAAAATATTGCCATATGGTCAGACATCATAAATGAGCATCCCCAAAAAATTACAATTCAAAATTCAATTATTGGACAAAGTCTTCAAAAACTAGAAAGCGGAAATATTACAAGGGGATTCGGAATGCTTGTTGGAGGAAGTGTTGGTGCTTCGGAAGTTAGTATAGTTAAAAACTTATTCATTCATAATGCTCAAAGAAATCCTCTTCTAAAATCTGAACAAGCCTCTACATTTGAAGTAAGTAATAATGTAGTTTATAATTACGGATTTTTTGGAACAGATCTTTCCGATAAGGTTATGGTTGATCTTATTGCAAATTATTACTTAGAAGGTAATAACACTGCTACAAACAGGTATGAGGTACTAATAAATGAACAAGCCTCTCTATTTGCGGAAGGTAATATTGGGCTTCATAGATCTGAAAATACATTGCCAGAGTGGAATATTGTTGGTTTTAATGGTACCATTCCCCCTGATGGTTATTCAGAAAGTCCTGCTCCTTTAGCTTTTCAGTCAACAACTCCTTTTAGTTCTAATTCTACCCAAGTTATTTCCGCGAATGAAATCTATATTCAACTAATGAATAACTTAGATATTGGAGCTAATTTTAAATTAAACGAAAATGGAAATGGTGAGTTTATCAACAATCTAGATGATGTCGATTTTGGACTTTTACAGGACCTAATAACCAACTCAGGCACATCCATTTTTGATACAGACATTGGAAATTTAATTCAATACCCAATTTTAGAAAAAGGCAAAGCGCCAATAGATTCTGATGAGGATGGGATGCCAGATGCATGGGAAAAATCTTGTGGGTTAAATATTAACAATGACTCCGATGGAAATGAAATTGACGACAACGGATATACAAACCTAGAAAATTATTTAAATGGAATTCCTTGTTCTATTAGCTCAACAAATACGAATATTTTAGCGCGTAATAATAATATTCAAATATATCCCAATCCAACAGATGAGTTATTTAAATTGGAAGGAAAAATTAGAAATTACAAAATTGATATCTTTAATTATGCAGGGATTCTTGTTCAAACAATAATCGCTTCTAAAAATTCATTGATTGTAAACATTGGTAATTTGCCTTCAGGTGTTTACTTCTTAAAACTTACAGATATGTCTAGTAATCAAAATATTTTTGAGAAAATTGTGAAGCAATAAGTATTTTTAAACAAACAGATTTAATTAAAACATGCAACCTTCTAATTTCACTATTTCGCCTGTTCCAATATCATCTTCAGAATAATTTCTTTCGATTGGAGTAAAAATAGATAACGAGCCATCAGAGCTTGAAAAATGGAGTAAGCCATTTATTACTTCATATTTGTAAGTTACAGAATGTTCAATCTCTTCACTTTCCCCGTAGTAATCATAACCAAACCAAAATATATCCTCCTCATCTCTTTTAATATTTATATTCCATTTCTCACCACTATAATTTGTTTCACCTATTTTCCATCCTTCACAATAAGAAGTATCAATTCCATAGTTAAAAAAAGAAATGAAATAAACATTACCTGAAAAATTTGAAAATCTTATGTCAGAAAAATCGGTAGGATAATTGTTTGCAACTTCCCAGGTGGTCTCATCATATTTATTCAAAAAACGACAAAACTTTCTTCCCCAACCCGGACCACAATAGGATACCACAGATGGATCCAAAAATGGATACTGTCTTCCACTAGCATCAGTAACAACATCTTGATCTACAAGTCCAGATCCTGACGGTGGACTGGAGTTAATTGGCTCAAGGTCACTATTCGAGCAAGAAAACAGAACTACCAATAAAAGTATAACAAGTAACTTGTTCATTGAGAACACATTTCTTCAAATCTACGCATTTTCCATCAAAAATGTATTTACCACGTAGGCAATTTCGGAATATCCTATTTATCGTTTTAATTATAGGTTTCGGGTATTAATCATGCTAAACGATATGACGAAAATCACATTATTGACATGAACATTTCCATATGCAGATCATTATTGTAAAACAAGGTTCGTTTTTTATTCAAAGACTAGTGAGCAGGCTACTACTTTAAATTAGTCGAATGACCATTTAGCAGAAATATTTTGTACCAGAGCTTTTTCTATTGGGTGGGTTAAAGCGCTAAAGATTATATAACAAATCACCTTATACTTCTGCGATTTAGCCATTCGTTAGAATTTTATTTACAACGATAAATTAATCCTTAACGTAAAATATTTTAACTTGAGAACAGATACAACAGAACTCAAATTAAAACTAACGTCATGTTAAAGTATAACATTTTTTTTGGTCTTCTTTTATTCGTAACCTTTTCATATTCACAAATTAGTTTTGAAGAATCTACTTCTATTGAAATTGATGGATTCTGGTATTTTGGTACTATTGATTTTGCAGATATTGATGGAGATAACGACCTCGATCTATTAATTGGAGGAAGAGATAATAACAACGACGTATTGACAAAATTATACACTAATGATGGATCCGGTATTTTCACCGAAAAAGTAAATCAACCACTGGCTTACTATTTTCAAGGGAATTCAAATTTTGCCGATATAGATGGTGATGGAGATGAGGATATTTTTCTTGCAGGGTCTTGGGGCGGAAAGGCGCGAATGTATAAAAATGATGGGGAGGGTAATTTTAGCGAGATTCAAAATACACCGTTTTTTGGATTCTCCTACAACGCAAATGTTTTTATGGATATTGACAATGATAATGATTTAGACCTTTTAATTTCTGGTCGTCAAGACAGCGATTTTAGTCCAATAACCCGATTGTATAAAAATGATGGAAAAGGAAATTATACGGTGGTTTCTGGAACTCAATTAGAAAATTTAAGACGAAGTACAGGAGCACATGCTGATGTGGACGGAGATAATGACATGGATCTTATAATTGCAGGTGAAAATATTGGAGATACTGACATTACAAAGTTATACCTGAACGACGGAAATGGAAATTTCACACCGTCTTCTAATAATCAATTCCATGCCATCCTTGATGGCTCAATTAAATTTGCAGATGTTGATAATGACAACGATCAAGATGTGTTCATAATCGGATCTTCAGACTCAAAACTTTATCTAAATGATGGTTATGGTAATTTCTCCGAAAAATTAAATACCTCGTTTAGTGGTTCAAAAATGGACATTGCTGATGTGGATGGAGACGACGACATTGATATCGTATTTCTTGGGACTGAAGAAAGTGTTCTTTACACAAATGATGGACAAGGAAACTTCCAAGAAATAGTTGCGACTCCTTTTAAAGCCACTAGTATTGGCAATATCAAATTTGCAGATGTTGATGGAGACAATGATCCGGACATATTAATTACAGGCCGTGAAAATGGAACAGATACCCAAATCACAAAACTGTATATAAATAATGGAATTACATTAACTACATTACATATTTCTAACCTAGATTTGAACGAATTGACGCTATTCCCAAATCCTTCAGCCTCTAATAATTTAAAAATTAAATTTAATTTTAATGAAAATACAAATGCGCAGCTAAATGTTTATAACACTGAAGGATATCAATTATTAAGTCAGAAAATTGAAACATCAAGTAATGAACAAATCATATCATTGAACACCAGTCAATTCCCAGCTGGTAAATACATTGTTGAAATCAAACAAGGTGTAAATTCAGCCTTTGGAAAATTTATAAAGACCAACTAAATTGGTATAATAAAATTTAATACTCCTAGAAGCATATGGAATAACATAAAATTACTTTTGACCTTCTAATTATGTGGCAAATTAAATTACTCATTTTACAGATCCTTTTCAGTACTGTCACCATAGTGCATAGTCAAGACCTTCCAGATATTCTTGATGATACAAAAGTCAAGGATGCTTATTTTCTTCCTGACTACAGCTTTGCTGGATATCACAACGGTCTGAAAAATATTCCTGATCCTGCCGGGAAAATTGTGAATGCCTTGGATTATGGCGTAATATCAAATGATGGTCTTGATGATTCGAAAGCACTAATTTTAGCCATAAAGGAAGCTTCAAAGTTTTCTGGAAAAGTCATTTTAAAACTGCCTCCTGGAAGATTAATTATCAGTGATATCATTTATTTGGAGCGAAGTAATTTTGTGATTCGCGGAGCAGGTACTGATAAGAGTGGTACTGAATTGTATTTCCCAAGGCCATTAATGTATTGCAAAGATCCTATTGAATTAAAAGAGTTGAGAGCTTACCTTATTGAGTTAAATAAAAGACAACGTGAAAAAGAAAAAAACATAGACTTACCATTTTCTCAATATGCTTGGTCAGGCGGATTTATATGGACGAAGGCAACCAATACAAGAGTAAAATCTTATCTTCCGAAATATAATAAACCTTACAATGTTTTAGCCAAAATAGTATCTGGGAAGAGAGGAGAATTTGTACTACAGACTTCAAAGATATTTGATTTGAAAATTGGGGATGTAGTAGAGCTTCAATTATTTAATAAAAAAGGAGCGCATGGAGAAATGATTTCTGATTTGTATCCAGATGCGGAATTAAAAGTTGGATCCCATCATTGGAACTTCCCTGATTTGCCTCTCGTGAAGCAGCAGGTTGAAATTTTAAAAATCCAGGGAAATTTTATAACGATAAATGCACCTATTACAATTGATATTAAACCATCCTACTCTGCACAGTTAGTAGAGTGGACACACCTTAAAGAGGTAGGAATAGAAAACTTTAAAATAACCTTTCCTAATTCACCTAGAATTGCACATCACGTAGAACAAGGATTCAATGCAATATACTTAACTCGTATTTATAATGGATGGGTTAAAAATATTGAAATTGAAAACGCTGATAGTGGTATTTTAACTGAAGAAATTGCCAATGTAACAATGAGCAATATAAAAACTAAAGGGAAGCACTATGCGCATTATACAGTGATGATGCAAGGAACCTACAATGTTTTGGCAGAAAGAATAAGTGTGTGTAATAAGGCAGAGCACCCTTTAAGCTTTAATACCTTTTCTACAAAGAGTGTATACTCAAATTGTGAAATTTTAGTTGACCCCATTTTGGATCAGCATTCTGGTGCTAATCATCAGAATCTATTTGATAATATTAGAGTCCTCGTTAATCCAAAAACCAATACTTCTTATCCATTATTTGCTGGAGGCGGAGCTGGCTACTGGAAACCTTCACATGGTGCTTTTAGTACGTTTTGGAACATTGATGTTCAGTTCCCAGATGACTTCGATCCTAGACTGCCGATCAATTTAGACGGAATGAAGGATGGTCCTCACGCAAGATTAATTGGGATTAAAGCAAATAAAAAAATTACCGTATCCTATGAACCAAAAGCATATTTAGACAGAATTAATCAAGATGTTCGCAAAGCTCCGTCACTTTATCAATTTCAACTACAAAAACGACTAAAGTTATTAAAATAGATGTTCTTTAATTACTTATGCATTAAATAAAATGTCAGAAAATATTTAGCAATTAATAATAACGTAGTATTTGATTATTATTTATTATCGTTTCGAATTTACCTCGATGCCATGTAAAATTTTTTATTTCGTAGTTATAGTAACTAGAAAATCCCAGTAACTCTTCTTGGTATAAAAGACATTAACCGCATTCGATGTTTTATAGAATTTCAGTAAAGTATCTGATTAATTTACATCTGTTCATTTGATAGGCAGTTTCCACATTAAAATATTATACCATTAATAGGGTATAAACATTTTAATGTGGTACAGAAAATGACAGGTTATTTACAGATAAATAATATCTGAACTTGCCAATATGATAAAATAAGCCTTATTTCGCTCTTTAATTGCTCGATTTAATCAATGCTATTGTAATGCATTGACAAGATTAAATACTTAAATTCAATTCAGGATGAAAATAAATTTCTTGAATTACAAGGTTTACTGCTATTTATTTATGTATTCGAATAGTATTTATTGCAATTATTTTTTTTTAGAATAAACATGGACTATGAAAAATATCTTTGGAACATTAAGTTTCTTTCTTTTAATTTCTATCTATTTACCTGCTAACCTAAATGGTCAGTCTTCAACAGAAAATGCAATTGAACTTAATTGTGTGACTCATGAATTTCATAGTCAACAACATCAAAATAACCCAGAATACCGCGAGAGCATACTAGAGAATGAGTCCTACATTCTAAGGAATAGTGAAAGACAAAGTTTCCTTTCGAGAAATAACAACACCACTTATACTATTCCGGTTGTTGTGCATTTGTTTCATCGAGGTAACTTGGAAGTTTCACAGAATTTAATGCCAGACAGCAAAATTGAAGACGCCATTCAGAATTTGAATAACGATTTTAAGGGCTTGGCGATTCCTACTTTTGGAATCACTGGAGATACTCCGCAGGCCCTAGATATGGATATTGAATTCTGTCTAGCGACCGAAGACCCTGCAGGTAATCCGACTACTGGTATTACTCGAACAGATGCTTCTGCAATTCCTGACTTTGTAGAATTAGGAATCAGTTACGAAAATATAACTCCTGGGGCTGATGCCAATTTGGTGAGAGACTTATCACGATGGCCAACTTCTGATTATTTGAATATCTGGTTAACTTATGAAGTGAATGATGGTAACATAGGAGGATACGCCCAATTTCCTAACGGTGGTGAATATGATGGTGTGACGATATCGTATTTTTTTGTTGAAGGAACAGTTTTAACTCACGAAGTTGGGCATTGGCTAAATCTTTTACATGTTTTTGCTGGAGATGCCAACGGGTCTCAATGTCCAGAAAATTCAGATTGTACAACTCAAGGTGACAAGGTTTGTGATACACCACCATTTAGAAGGGTAGAATGTATGACTGCGACTTGTAGCAATGCGCCGGAGGTATATAACTCTTCATATAATTTCATGGGATATTGCAGTCTACTAAATACTAGATTTACACAAGGTCAAAAAGATCGTATGATTGCAACACTAAATGGACCTATTAGGAGCCCGTTACTTTCTTCCTCAGGCTGCTCAGGTTCTATAAATCCATCCACAGTAGATAACGATAATGATGGCGTGATCTACGATGAAGATTGTGATGATAATGATCCAAATATTCCAACAGTTGCGGGTACTCCTTGTAATGATGAAAATAGTAATACTTCTGATGATGTAATTCTGGCGGATGGTTGTACTTGTCTTGGAACTACTGTGACCAATTGTAACATTTCGGTTAGTTCAGCTAATGGCGCAATAATCATCACAGGGATGAGTAATAACTCAAATACTAAAGTTTTTGATAGTAACATTATCTCAATTTGGCAATGTAATCCATGGACAGGATCTCCATGTTCAAATTCCGAAACTATCACTGGGCTTAACATAGGAGAGACCTATTTTGTAAGTGTTGAATCAGATCAGTGTCAAGAATGGATACAAATACTGGTGGAAGGTGGAGTAAACAGTAGCATAAGTATCAACTGCCCATCGGATTTAACACTTTCTGCCAACTCAGATAACCTTTTGATTTTAGATTGGGTTATTCCCAGTGCAATTTCTAATTGCCCAACGGGCGGTTTATCTTCAACACAGATTAGCGGTCCAACACCAGGAACTCAGGTTATCGCTAACAATAGAACCTATACCGTTGTTTACGAATTTACAGATGATTGTGGAAACAGTAATACTTGTTCTTTTAAAGTTATAGAGCAAGCTTTTAATCCTTCTATTGACTTCATTTCTTGTCCAGATGATATCAGTATTGAAGCTACCTCCGATAATGGAGCTATAGTTGGTTGGGCCGCACCAATTGCGTCAACCAATTGTTCTGGTGGAGTGAGCATTAATCAATCTGCTGGACATCCTAACGGAGCATTATTTCCAATAGGAAATACTGAAATCGTTTTTCAAGGTTTAGCTGACTCGTGTAATGCATCGACAAGCTGTGTATTCAATGTAACCGTCACCGAACCCAATAATTCGGTTTGTGATGTATCAGTTAGTTCAGTTAATGGTTTAATAATTATTAATGGAATGACTAGTAATTCAAATACAAAAGTGTTCAACAGTAATATTGTTTCAGTCTGGAAATGCAACCCATGGACGGGTGCACCATGTTCAGATTATGAAACTATTTCAGGACTTAATGTTGGAGAGACCTATTATATTAGCGTTGAGTCTGATTTGTGTCAAGAATGGATTCCTATAGTTGTTGAAGGCGCAGGAAATAATGGCATTATTGTTAATTGTCCTTCAGATATTACCTTAACAGCGAACGATAATAACTTGGTAACCATGAACTGGGAAGTGCCCGAGGCAACTACTGGTTGTTCTTCAGGTGATTTAGTTATTACCCAAGTAAGTGGTCCTTTACTTGGAACTGAGCTGTTGGCGAATAATACCAATGACACCATAGGTTATGAATTTTCTGATAACTGTAATAATTCAACCAGTTGTTCTTTTTCAGTTACGCTACAAGCTTTTCAACCAACAATAGATTTTTCTTTTTGTCCGGTCGATATCATAATAGAAGCAACATCTCTAAATGGGGCTATTGCAGACTGGTCTATTCCTACAATTACAACTAACTGTTCTGGTGGCGGAAATGTTATTCAAACAACAGGACCGGCCAATGGAAGCTTATTCCCTATTGGTACAACTGAGGTTAGATATCAAGGCTCAGCTAATACATGTAATATTACTAAAAACTGCATTTTTACCGTTACAGTTATAGAACCAAATACAGGAACATGTAACGTAACTGTAAACTCCTCCAACAACTCCGTTGTAATTACGGGAATGACGAGTGACTCGAATACAAAATTATTTAACAGCGATATTGTTCCTGTTTGGAAATGTAATCCTTGGACGGGTTCACCATGCTCAAATTCTGAAATTATATCTGGTTTGAATGTAGGAGAAACATATTTTTTAAGTGTTGTTTCTGATGTTTGTCAGGAATGGATTCCTGTAGTAATTGAAGACTCCAATTTCAGATATATCCAAAATCAAAATCGAAGAATTGTTGTAAATAATGTTTTTCCTTTACCTGCAGAAGACTACATCATTATAGATTTATCCTCAAAAGAGACAATCGAACTTGAAGCCAAGGCTTACGATGCTCGAGGAACTTTAGTAGATTGGAAAACCGTAAACCTAATAGATGGGCAAAACCTAGTAAAGTGGGATATAAGTCGATTGCCTTCGGGTTTTTATCAGATACTATTGGACGTCGAAAATCATCATGAACCGATCCGGTTTTTAAAACAAAGATTATAAATTTATAATTATTTCTTCCGAGCTTGCCTTGTGATGCAAGTAGTTAGCTAGGATTCAACTGGTAATATTACTTTGTGATTGTTAGGTTTATCGAGAGTATCAATATCAAATTAACATTATAAAAAATTTCTTAGGGACGAACACTAAAGCTAAGTAAGTTATTGTATTCCGATCTACATATTCGGATCATCTTTCGCTTATTGATATTTTGTTGATTTAAGATCATCAGTAATGCGTGACCAAAAGATGTGAATTCGACTCCTGTTCTTTACAAAAACTGTAAAGAACACAATTGCTTTACCCAAAATAAGATATGTAGTATTAACGCAAAAATTATTCTGACACAGAATGAAGTAATATGCGAGATCTAAACTATATTTGGTTCGATATGAGAGCATTATTTTTTATGTTATTATCAGTATTCTTAATCTCTTCTTGTAACAACGCACAAAAGGAAGGTAAAAAAGAAACCCTAAAATTTACTGCATCTGAAACATTAGATCGACTATCGACTTCCATGCTATCTTATCTGAAGAATCATTCACCAGATTCCTTGAAAATTCCAAGATCTGCTAAATCTGATGGAAGTCTAAAACTCACCTCTTCAAGAGATTGGACAAGTGGTTTTTTCCCTGGTACGCTTTGGCAACTTTATGGTCACAGCAACGAGGGAAAACTATTGAAAGCGGCAGAAGAATGGACCACATTTATTGATAAAGAAAAGTGGGATGATCATACACATGATTTAGGTTTTAAACTTTACTGCAGTTTTGGTCATGGACATAGAATCACAAATAGAGAAGACTATAAATCTACCATTATTCAAGCGGCTAAAACGTTAATCAAAAGATACAATGAATCTGTTGGTTGTATTCGGTCATGGGATTTCAATGCTGATATCTGGGAATTCCCTGTGATAATTGACAATATGATGAATTTAGATATGCTGTTTGAAGCTACAAGGTTGACTGGTGATTCAATCTACCACCAAATCGCCTATCAACATGCCAAAACAACTCTTGCTAATCATTTTAGAGCTGACAATAGTTCTTACCACGTGGTAGTATATGATACGCTATCGGGTATGGCTAATGAAAAAGTTACCCATCAAGGGTACAGCTCTGAATCAGCTTGGTCAAGAGGTCAAGCTTGGGGACTATATGGTTTTACTATGGCCTATCGATGGACAAAGGACAATGCATTCCTTGAGAAGGCGAAATCAATTGCACATTATTTTATACACCACTCCAATATGCCTCACGATAAAATTCCTTATTGGGATTTTGATGCACCAAATATACCAAATGAACCTAGAGATGTTTCCGCCGCTACAGTTGCGGCTTCTGCTCTGTTAGAATTGGCAAAATATGACGTAAAAAATAAATCCAAATATATACAATGGGTAGATCAAGTATTTGACACTTTAAATTCAGAAGATTACATTAGTTCAATATCCCCTTTCTTATTAGACCACAGCACTGGAAGTATTCCAGGAGAATTTGAAATTGATGTACCTATTGTATATGCAGATTATTATTACGTAGAAGCCTTACTACGCCGCAAAAATTTATAAGACTTAGACCTTTAATAAAATGATTGGAGTCAAATCAATATGTTCTTTACTATTCATCTTTTGTCTAAATGTACCTTATGCCTTTTCTGATAGTGATAACAGTGAAGTAAGGACAGTGAAGAATATCAACAGTGATTGGGAGTATCTTGAAAACAATAGTCAAGATATTAATGAAATAAATCTAAGCGAAAATTGGAAATCTATTAACTTACCCCACACATGGAATCAATGGGATGTCATGGATCCTAATCCTGGATATAGAAGAGACGCCAGTTGGTATCGTAAAACGATTTATATCGAAGAGAGAAAAAATGTGCGTTACAAGATATACTTTGAAGGGGCAAATATTACCTCAGATGTTTATGTAAATGGGAATTATGTGGACCAACATGTAGGAGGATACGTTGGATTTGAATATGACATAAGTAAATGGGTAAAGAAAGGCCAACAAAATTCGATTAGTGTAAGAGTAGACAATAGTTATAACCGCGATATTATTCCATCCCAAAAAGCTGATTTTTTTATATATGGCGGCATTACAAGAGATGTATGGTTGAAAATAGTTCCCGACTTAAATATTGACAAAGTATTCATCAAAACCGATTCAATATCCAATGATGTTGCTATAACAAGTTTAAAAATTAACATTGATAATAAGGAACAATTAGACAACAGTCATTCGTTAAGAAGTATAATTAAAGATTCTGGATCAGGTAAGATTGTTTCGGTTTTAACAATTCCTTCAAATGAATATGATCCAACTAAATTTTATTCCTTTCCAAAAATACTAAACCCAAAACTATGGTCTCCCAAAACACCGAATCTATATTATGTTGAGTCCACTATAATTAAGGACGATAAAATTATAGATAGGCTTAAAGAAAGAATTGGATTGAGATGGTATGAATTTAAACCCTATGGTGCCTTTTATTTGAATGGTAAAAGATTGTTGCTCAGAGGTACTCATAGGCATGAAGAACATGCAGGATATGGAAGTGCAATGCCTAACAGCTTACATAGGAAGGACATCAAAGACATGGATGATATGGGTGCAAATTTTTTAAGACTCGGTCATTATCCTCAAGATCCTAGCATATATGAAGCATGTGATGAACTGGGGATCATTGTGTGGGACGAATTGCCTTGGTGTCGCGGAGGAATGGGAGGTACTACTTGGCAAAACAATACATCTTCTTTTTTGAAAAAAATGATAACTCAGAATTACAATCATCCATCAATTTTCTTTTGGTCTTTAGGAAATGAAATATATTGGTTGCCTGATTTTGAAGATGGAGATAATGAAACTAGACTCAATGCTTATCTTAAAAGCCTACATGAACTTGCTCATAAACTTGATCCTTCAAGGATGACAGCAATTCGAAAGTATTATGCTGGAGCTGATATTGTAGATGTCTTTTCACCATCTATTTGGTCCGGCTGGTATGCTGGGGTTTATAAAAATTACGGAAATACAATTGATAAGAATCAAAAAAAATATCCTCATTTCCTCCATATGGAATACGGTGGATCTAGTCATGTTGGTCGTCATACTGAAACTCCAATTACTGGAGATGGACTACTGAACGAAGATGACTGGGCGGAAGTCTCTAATCAAGTAGATATCGTCAACATTGCAAAAAGTGGTGATTGGACCGAAAACTACATAGTTGACTTATTTGACTGGTATCTGAGTGTATCAGAAACTCATGAAGGTTTTGCTGGGAACGCACAATGGGCATTTAAAGATTTTGGCACACCACTTCGACCTGAAAATGCAATTCCGTATGTTAATCAAAAAGGGCTTGTCGATCGCGATGGGAAACCAAAAGACGCCTATTATGTTTTTAAAAGCTATTGGTCAGAGATACCTTTCACTTATATCGAATCACATACTTGGAAGGAAAGAAGTGGACCTCAAAATAAGACAAGAAATGTTGCTGTTTTTAGTAATTGTTCAGAAGTAGAGCTAGTTTTAAATGATATTTCCAAAGGAACCAAAAAGAGAGTTCTTGGTAATTTTCCAGCATGTGGCTTAAACTGGGATGTAGTTTTTAAAGAAGGACAAAATGTAATTATTTCTATTGGTAATTCTGTGAATGGTGAAGTGGTCACGGACACATTGACAATTAACTATACTTATTCTCAAGCCGAAAAAGCTGATCACATTAATTTGTCTTATCGAGATTTAGAAAATGGTAATTTACTTGTAGAAGCAAAAATGTACGATTCAAAAGGGAACCGCGTTTTGGATTATGAAAAACCAATGTATTTCTCACATGATGGAGCGAGCGAATTTTATGTAAATTACGGGACTCCTACCAGAAGTCAAATTATACAGATGGCAAATGGTTATGCAGCAATCGAATTGAAGAAAGAAACTAATGGTATTGCTATAATTGAAGCTAGGAATCAAGACTTTAAAGGGAGCTATTTAAAAATTGATTTTGGCAAACTACAAAAGGTGGACCTTGGCAATTAAATGTGTCGCTCGCAAAGCCATAAATGCTTTGCTTGGATAAAAATTATTGTTTAGCGTAAGCTCACTTTAATCAACAATAGATTTAGGTATTAATAAGTATGAAAGGAAAAGTAGCAGTCATCACTGGAGGAAACGGAACATTAGGTGGAGCTTTTGCAAAAGGTTTAGCAGAAGAAGGGGCAACAGTATTTATTCTAGGCAGGAATGAGCTTAAATCTACTAAACGAATTTCTGAGTTAAAGAAATTGGGGTTAGATGCGTATGCTATATCATGTGATGTATTGGATGAAAAATCTGTGCAGCAAGCTTGTAACCATATTTTAGAAAAAACAAATAGAATAGATATTCTTGTAAACGGTGCTGGGGGTAATCAATCAGGCGCGACGATAATGCCTGATCAATCTATATTCGATGCTTCAATTCAATCTTTTCGTGATGTCTTCGATCTTAATTTATTAGGAACCGTAATTCCATCATTCATTTTTGCAAAAGCTATGGTTCAACAGGGTAGTGGGTGCATTGTAAATATATCTTCTATGGCTGCACAATTACCCTTAACAAGAGTAGTGGCATATTCTGCCTCAAAAGCCGCAGTTGATAATTTCACAAAGTGGCTGACGGTCGAGCTAGCCGCTAAATATGGTTCAAATATACGTGTTAATGCAATTGCTCCGGGTTTTTTCATTGCAGATCAGAATCGCAGCTTATTGCAAAATAAAGATGGCAGTCTAACTGATCGCGGAAATACAATCATTAGCCAAACGCCAGCAAAAAGATTTGGCGAGCCAGATGAGTTAATCAGTACTTTACTTTGGCTATGTGATGACAAATCTGCTTTTGTGAATGGCGCTGTAATTCCTGTTGATGGTGGTTTCAGTGCATTTAGTGGCGTTTAATTTTAGAATAGAATGGTAAATCTAAAGCAATGTTGGAGGTGGTTTGGCCCAAAAGATAGCGTCGGCTTACTAGACATTAAACAATCAGGTGCAACTGGAATTGTAACAGCTTTACATGACATCCCGCCCGGTGAAACTTGGACCGTTGAATCCATTTTGAATCATAAAAATCTAATTGAAAACTTTGATTTAACCTGGGAAGTTGTCGAAAGTATTCCCGTTCACGAAGACATCAAAAGAGCTTCAGGAAATTATTTAAATTATATTGAAAATTATAAACAAAGCATATTAAACCTTGGCGAATGTGGAATTAAAGTAGTGACCTATAATTTTATGCCGGTGTTAGATTGGTCTAGAACAACATTGGATTATCCAATGCCAGATGGCTCTACTGCTTTGTACTTTGAAAAATCTGCTTTCGCTGCTTTTGATCTATTCATTCTAAATCGTCCCAATGCGAAAAATGAATATTCAAAAACCGAAATTGATAATGCTGAGATCAAATTTAAAACCCTCTCTCAAACTGAAAAAGAAAAATTAGTTGAAAATATTATTGCCGGACTTCCCGGAGGTACAACCGAACGAGTGTTAGATTTAAAAAGATTTCAGACTATTTTAGACTCTTATAAAAATATTGATGCAATTACGCTTAGAAAGAATTTAGTATTTTTTCTTGAGGAAATTCTTCCCGCGGCTGAGAAAGCAAACGTCAAATTGGCCATACATCCTGACGATCCTCCTTTCCCACTTCTTGGGTTACCAAGAATATTAAGCACGGCTGAAGATGTAGAATATCTTTTTAATAAAGTCCAATCAAACCATAATGGTCTTTGCTTTTGTACAGGCTCGTTTGGGGCAAGAGCTGATAACAATCTACCAAAGATGGTAAAGCAATTTGCAGATCGAATACACTTCATTCACCTTCGTGCAACGAAGAGAGATGATGAAGGTAACTTTTATGAAGCCAATCATCTTGAAGGAGACGTCAATATGTATGAAGTAATGAAAAATTTACTGGAAGTTTGTTCGCTGCAAAATGTATCATTACCCATGAGACCAGACCATGGACATAAAATGTTAGATGATTTGAAAAAGAATACGAATCCTGGTTATTCTGCAATTGGAAGACTCAGGGGATTAGCTGAATTAAGAGGATTAGAATTTGGTATCATAAACTCATCCAAACAATCATGATTAAACCTTTTTTAGACGATCAATTTCTTTTGCATAACAAAAGTGCGGAAATTCTTTACCATGGTTATGTTAAAGAGTTACCCATTCTTGATTATCACAATCATTTATCACCAAAGGAAGTGGCTCAAGACATCAACTTCTCATCCATTTCTGAGGCTTGGTTAAAAGGAGACCATTATAAATGGAGAGCAATGAGAGCAAATGGTGTGGGGGAGCGATACATTACTGGTAATGCATCTGATCAAGAGAAATTTCAACAATGGGCCGCAACGGTGCCATATACCATGAGGAATCCGCTATATCACTGGACGCACCTAGAATTGCAACGATATTTCAATATCAATAGCCTGTTAGATAGTCATTCTGCTAGAGAAATATATTCCACAACTTCAGAGGCACTAAAAACACCTGATTTTTCAGTACAAGCAATGCTGAAAAAAATGAAAGTAAATTTGATCTGCACTACGGATGATCCAACAGACAATTTAGATTATCATACATCTGCAATGCAAATTAAAGGAGGTATAAAAATGTATCCAACTTTTCGCCCTGATAAATTCGTAATCATTGATCATCCAGAATTTTTATCTCAATTGGATAAACTGGAACAAATAACAAACTCCTCAATTAGTAATTTTGATGAATTAATAGAAGCATTATCAAAGCGTATTGACTTTTTTGATTCACTCGGATGCAAATTAGCTGATCACGGAATGAATCAATTGTTTACATTTAAATTAGAAAAGATAGATTTAGACAAAATATTTAACAAAAGAAAAAATCAACAAATATTAAGTAAAACTGAAATTCAGGAATTCCAGATGCATACATTATATGAGTTAGCAAAACTATATTTCAGTAAAAACTGGTCTATGCAATTCCATCTTGGTGCAATACGAAATAACAATACCCGATTGATGTCTAAAATTGGAGCCGATGTTGGTGCAGATAGTATAGGTGATTATCCTCAAGCCATAGGACTTTCATTTTTCTTAAATCAACTTGATAAAGAGTCAAAATTATGTAAGACAATCTTATACAACTTGAATCCAAGGGATAATGAATTGTTTGCTACCATGGCTGGAAATTTCCAGGATGGAAATGCTAAGGGCAAAATCCAATGGGGCTCTGCTTGGTGGTTTTTAGATCAAAAGGATGGAATGGAAAAACAAATCAATACATTGAGCAATATGGGGTTACTTAGTGGGTTTATTGGAATGCTTACGGATAGCAGAAGTTTTCTTTCTTTTCCAAGACATGAGTATTTTAGGAGAATTCTATGTAACCTAATTGGAAAAGATATCCATAATGGTGTATTACCAAATGATATAGATTGGTTAGGTAAAATCGTTCAAAATATTTGCTATTATAACGCAAAGCAATATTTTGGTTTTCAATTAGACTAAATCTGTGCGAAGATCGCGGTAATGCTTAAGTAAGAAGTAAAAAGAGCAAAAACAAAAACAAGGGAAAGAATTAAATTTGTGATCGTTGAAAGTTTGTATTTACCCATTAGACTTTTTTTATTTCCCAAAAACATAATGCAACCTACAGTCAACGGAAGAACAATTGAATTGAGTGCCTGAGAAACAATCATAACGAATACTGGGCGCGCATTAAATATTGGAACAACAAGACCCAATAAAGAAATTCCAAATACCATAAGTCTATATTTTGGCAACTTCATATTTCTTTCAGACTGATTGTAGTCACATAAAAGCCAAGGCAACAAGAGCACATTGGGAAACTGTGATGATACCCCTGCCGCAATAATGCCAAAGGCAAAAATTGCCACCGCCATTGAACCAGCGAGAGGTTCTAGCAGGGTAATCATTTGTGAAGCCTCATTAAGCACTAAGCCGGCAGGATAAAGTGTTCCAGCCGCGGCTGCCATTATCGTCATGCTGACCAAAAACATCAATACTACAGAAATTATAGCATCTCTGCGTTGTATGTTCCAATCTCCAATTTTCCATCCCGCCTCTTTTACTAGCGTAGTTCGGACAATAAACAGCGCAGAGGAAACTGTTGTGCCAACCATAGAAGCAATTACGATATATGGACCTTTATTCTGACCTTCAGGAACCTCTGGCAAACTTGGAACTAATCCTGACAGAAATGCTGATAGCGGGGGAGTCATAATGAAAAAATTAATTAAAAAGCAAGCTCCCATTATAGCCACCATTACCGCCAACGCACGTTCAAAAAATTGGGTCTCACCGTTCCAAAAAATAATAAAAACCAAGGCGCTAAAAAAAGCAGCGAAATAAACTGGAGAAATACCACCTTCGATAAATGATTCAGACCATACAGACGATATATCTGCCACTATTCCCATAACGCCCATTACACTCCCTGCCACACCAAAAGTCAATGCTAGAATGAAAAATATTCCCATGGCGGGATGTATGTGTTTTTTAAAAGCTTGCAACGCAGTTTCTCCCGTCACTAACGTATAACGACTATAACTCAAGATCATAAAATAAGTGGCCAAACAGGAAGCCACTAAAGTCCATAGCAGGTTCATACCATAGTCTGCACCGGTCTTTGCCATTGTAGTTACACTTCCAGTTCCAATATTAAACCCTAACAAGAAAATTCCTGGAAGAATTAATGCTAGCTTTTGTTGAAATTTACTTTTCATTAAAGTAGTTTAAGTTTTTCTTTCAAGTGGCATTTAATCGGCATTACGCTCGTCAATTGGTTGATGTGTTTCTAACCATTTCTCTCCAGCCTTCGTTAGGAAAAAGTCCATCCACATATAATTCATTTTACATCCTTTTTCGACCTCCACCCAATGCTTAGATCCTAGAGGAATATGTAAGAGCGAATATTCTCCCATTTTACAAAATGAATCATCGGCATGAACAGTGATATTGTTATTTTCTAATCCAAGAAACAGCTGTTCTAGCATTGGATGAGCATGTTCTCCTACTTTGTCTGGCCCTTTCGATTCTACAGTTCCAAGCGCAACTCTGGGAATTATCCCACTGGGCAAAACTGTCCTGCTAATAGTGTCAGGGCTTTTTATTTCCTCAGTGTAAGGCTTGCAATTTTCAAACTTTGCGAAGTAAAAATCCCTCAAAGACAAATCAAATGATTGATCCGATGATTTATCCATGTTTGAATATTCTTTTGAAAATTCGATAAAATGGAAAGCCTCATTTCCTGTAATTTCAAAATCTAAACTATCTGTTCCAAATGGAAGAACCACTAAAGATTCTTTCTCTAATATTTGTTGGCCAAAATTAGATAGTAAAGTACCTTTTCCTTTCAATCCGATAATGAAAACAGCGCAGTTTTTACTAAAGGTCAAAGTGTATTTTCCTTTAACCGTATAAATTTTATGAAACAAAGAAAGGCCTTCTATTTTGCCAGAAAAAATCTCTTCTGAATAACCGATTTCACTTCTAAGAACGTTTGTTTTTAGACGATGAATAGGAATTTTCCCAAATGACTTATTATTTACCAAAGTGCATGATTTAAGATCTAACGAAAGATACTAATTTTTGCTCCAGCATAACTAGAATACATATAACGATTTTAAATAATAATGAAATGTTAAGTATGTACTACAGTTTATTCAAAAGCGAATAAAATTATTGAAACAAAACATATGATGTATATCTCTGATTAATCCTTGATTTTTTACTACTTTCATCGATTTTACGCATAACACAAAAGGTTATTCACTCAATTCCAAAAAGTAAATGCAAGTTACTCCAAAAAAAGGTTTCAAAGGTTTGATTGAGAATTGGCAAAGTGATTTAGTTGCAGCAGTTAGTGTCGCGTTAATCGCATTACCGCTATCTTTAGGTATTGCATTAGCAGCAGGAGCACCAGCCATGTCTGGTATTTTTTCTGCTATCATAGGTGGTGTAGTAACAACACTTTATCGTGGTGGTCATATTTCAGTAAATGGTCCAGCAAAAGGAGTTATTGCTGTAATTCTTTTAGGGATTACACTTATGGATGATGGAACTGGGCAAGCCTTTAATTATGTTTTGGCAGCCATAGTTGTATCGGGTGCCATTCAAGTATTGTTGGGCCTCCTAAAATTAGGCCGCTTAGCAAATATATTTCACTCATCGGTGATCCATGGGATTTTAGCTGCTATTGGGATTATTATTTTTGCTAAGCAAATACATGTTGCGTTAGGTACTTACTCTGGTAGCCCGAGTATCATACAAAATCTTGTTGATGCCATTGTTTATTTACCAAAGGCAAATCCTTTTGTGGTAATGATTTCATTTGTTGGATTGCTTTTACTATTATTTCATTCAAAGATTAGTTATCGGTTCTTCCATATATTGCCAACACCAATTTGGGTAATTGCCATTTCGATTCCTTTTGTTTATGGATTCGATTTCTTTTCACCTCACATACTTTCCTTTTTCGGAAAAAATTATGAAGTAGGTCCTAACCTTTTATTAAGTATTCCTGAC
This sequence comes from uncultured Saprospiraceae bacterium, assembly GCA_937928045.1. Classification (GTDB taxonomy): domain Bacteria; phylum Bacteroidota; class Bacteroidia; order Chitinophagales; family Saprospiraceae; genus JABDJM01. The sequence continues at coordinate 28,736 of CALFWO010000061.1, forward strand.
AATATATTGGATTCCATATTACACCCAAATTTTAGCAAGATTGATACTATTGAGTTTTGGACAACAACATTTTCCATCTTAGTAATTACGAGTATTGAGTCATTGGCGATTGCCAAGGCAATTGACAAAATTGATCCCTACAAAAGAAAAACTGATTTGAATAAAGATTTGACCGGCATTGGATTAAGTACGATGACTGCAGGATTGATTGGAGGTTTACCAATTATTGCTGTAATAATTAGGAGTACAGTCAATGTTCATAACGGGGCTAAAACAAAATGGTCAAATATGTATCAAGGTCTGTTGTTGCTTCTATTTATTGTGATTCTTTCTCCAATATTGCAAAAAGTTCCTTTATGCGCATTTGCTATATTACTTGTCTATGCTGGTTTTAAATTAGCATCACCTGCCGTCTTTAAGCAAATTTACAGTCATGGTATTGAGCAATTGATTTTATTTGTGGGTACGATGGTATTGACGCTTTATACCAACTTACTAATTGGATTGTTTGGAGGATTATTAATGGCATTGATCATCCATATACTTTTAGCACGAGTTTCTTTACCAAGATTTTTTAAAATGATTTTTGATTCTGGTTCTAACTTAATGATGAAACAAGATGGTAGCTATGATCTAAAAATTAGAGGAATTGCAAATTTTTTAGGTCTTTTGAAGATCAATAATTTGGTTGCCCAAATTCCTGCAGGTACAAATGCCACAATTGATCTATCAGAGACAAGATTAGTTGGAACAACAGTTTTAGAGGATTTATATGATTTTCAAAAAGCCCATCAAAATACCGGTGGAGAAATTCTAATCAAAGGACTGGAAAGTCATATATCTTCTACCAACCACAACTTGGCCACAAAAATTAATATTGATAACGCAGAACCACTTAACCGACGACAAAGTAATCTTAAGGAAATGGCTGAAAGTTATGGCCTAGATTTTCAATCTGAACCTGTTGAAAATTTGGAATATTTTAAATCTTTCTATTTTTTCAAAACTCGTCCAATTGAATCAGAAGCAAATCGTATATCTGATAGAGATAAAGACATGAACTTCAATCTCATTGATGTAACTTTTGAAGAAGGTGCTGATATTTTTCCTGACGAATACAACACGACCATTGGACTATTAAAACTTTCCTTTCCTATTCCGAAATTCACCATAGAAAAAAGGGAATTCATAGATAGACTTTTACCAATATCAGAACATAGAAACATTGACTATTCTCTTTATGAAAATGCACCAAAGAACTATATAGCAAAAGTTAAGAACATCCAAGAAATGGATACCTTTTTAAACGAAGAACTAAAAGCATTGATTACATTAAGTGGTCTAGATCATATCGAAAGCAACGGTCAAGCCATCCTTATTTTTAGCAACAATTTCATGTTGGCTCAAACAAAGGACTATATGAAAATGATTAAATTTATTAAAGATTTTAAAGCGATCATAAGGAAAGAATAGCAAAAGAGTAGAGCGCTTTACAATATCAATTGTACATCAAATCCGATATGAACAGATCGATTTATCAAGGATAAAATTTTTATAACTACTTTACATTAATAACATAATCGCCCCAATCCGCAATAGCATTTACTATAGGCAATAGTGTGGCCCCTAATTCGGTGAGCGAATAGAATACTTTTAATGGAGGTTTTTTGTAAATCACTTCCCTCTTGATTATTTTATCTTCCTCTAGTTTTTTCAACTGTAAACTTAAAGTCCGTTCAGTAACCGTGGGCATAGCTTTACTTAATTGGTTATATCTCAACTTTCCATCCTTTAGATGAAAAAGAATTACAGTTTTCCATTTGCCACCAATTATATTCATAGTCAAACTGGTGCAACAAGGATAAGTTTTTCCTAGATATTTTATTTCAGATTCTTTCTTCATAAGGCACTATCATATTTGACCGTTATTGCAAATGTATTACACTTTAACTAATATTGCAACTATCAATTTTATAGTACAATTTATTCCAATGAAAGCAATGATCCTCAATAAATATGGCAAGGATTCCATATTTGAACTTTCCGAAACCGAGAAACCACAACCAACCAAGAATGAAGTCCTTGTAAAAATAGCCGCATCCAGTGTTAATACGGTTGATACAATGATACGAGATATGGGTAAAGACCTCCCATTTTCTCCTGATCTGCCAGCGATATTGGGGATGGATTTTGCCGGTACCGTGGAGGCTATTGGTGATGAAGTTACTTCTTTTAATATTGGTGATGAAGTTTATGGCTGTTCTGGTGGACTAGCAACACTTCCTGGTACACTTGCCGAATATATCTCAGCCGATTCGAACCTTATTGCTCGCAAGCCAAAAAATTTGACAATGAGAGAAGCTGCAGCTTTACCACTTGTTGCAATTACTGCTTATGAAGGCCTTGAAAGAGCTGGGGTAAAATCGGGACAAAAAGTTCTCGTTCATGGCGGATCTGGTGGCGTAGGACATGTTGCACTTCAATTGGCCAATTATTTCGGAGCCGATGTTTATTCAACTGGTGGTGGGACCAAACAGACTGAATTAATTGAACAACTAGGTGCCACCGCAATCAACTATAAAACAGAGACGGTTGAAAACTACGTACAAAAGTATACCAATGGTAATGGCTTTGAAGTAGTTTATGACTCAGTCGGCGGCTCTAATTTAATTAACTCATTCAATGCGGCCGCCCTCAATGCTCAAATTGCAACAACTGTTTCTTTACTTGAGTTAGATTTAACAATTGCGCATTTCAAAGGATTAACCCTCCATGTTGTTTATATGCTCATCCCTATGATTCACAATCATAAAAGAACAGAGCACAATCGTATACTTGCTAAGATTACTGAGATTGTAGAGACTGGAAAATTGAAACCTATTTTGGATAAAAATAAATATGCTTTAACTGAAGTAGAAAAGGCATACAAAAGGTTGTCAAGCAAAGAGGGTATGGGAAAGGTAGTAATCGAAAATTTAACCTTCTAGTTCTGAAAAATTCATTCCAACAAATTAATAAAGGGTTTAATGAAGTTTTTAAACCTAACAGACTGAGCATTGGACTAGTGGTGCCCATTGAGGAATACAGCCAAAGCCCTGTGCCAAGCATGCTGAACCATTTAGAGCGAGTGGAACTTGCAGAACAACTTGGATTTAAGGCGGTATGGGTTAGGGATGTGCCTATGAATGTTCCAACATTTGGTGATGCCGGACAAACCTATGACCCATTTACCTATTTAGGTTATTTAGCTGGAAGAACAAATAAAATTGTACTTGGAATTTCAAGTATTGCTTTGCCATTACGTCATCCATTACATATCGCTAAGTCCGCAGCGACGATAGATAATTTAACTAAGGGAAGGTTCATAATGGGTGTTGCGTCAGGTGATCGCTATGAAGAATATCCTGCCATGAATTTTGACTACCAAGGCAGAGGCGAAGCATTCAGGGAGGCATTTGATTATATCCAAAAAATGCAATTAGATTTCCCTGAATTTGAATCCAAAAAATTTGGAAAACTAAATGGCCAAATGGATGCATTACCTAAACCTTACGGAAGCAAAATTCCAATGTTAATTACTGGACATAGTCAGCAGAGTAAGGAGTGGATCGCAAAGAATGGCGATGGTTGGATGTATTATCCCAGAAATCTTTACATGCAAAAACTAAATATAGAGGAGTGGAGAGGTTTAATTTCTAGTACACATGATTTTAGCAAACCATTTTTACAACCATTATACGTCGATTTACAGACGAATGATGATTTCAAACCAGTAGGCATCCATCTTGGTATAAGAACAGGAATTAATTACCTGATCGAATATCTTTTTGAATTGCAATCCATTGGTGTTAACCACATTGCGCTTAATTTAAGATTTAACACCAATGTTATAGAGAAAACTTTAGAACAGCTTGCAAAAAAAGTATTGAGCAAGTTCAACTAGTCATACGCTTTTAGTTAGTCGCCCCATTTAATTTTACAAAAAAATCGTTCAACTATTTATTTAAAATTGGAATATGTTTGTCAAAAAAATATACCCTATATCCACTGTACTTAATTGGACTCGCAGATATATCTATTACTTTATAGTCATCTCGCTCGTGCCAGTATTGTTGTATGAATTCGCTGACTGGAAATGGCTGCATCTTCCTTGGAGGCCCATAGGACTAGTAGGAACCGCTCTAGCATTTATTAGTGGATTTAAAAATAACGCTTCTTACGATAGACTTTGGGAAGCTCGTAAAATATATGGTGGTATCGTAAATGCATCAAGGTTACTAGCTACTATGGTTAATGATTTTATAACAAATGAACATACTTCAAGAAATTATACAGAAGAAGAATTCTTCGATATAAAACGAAGAATAATATTTCGACATATAGCATGGATGACTGCTCTTCGACACGCTTTAAGAACAAAAAAAGCATGGGAAACAACCAATAGTAATAAGTCAGATAAAGAACATATGAAAGAAATACATGTTAAAGAATATCATTTGGCCTTGAATGAGGAGCTTACTGGGTACTTGTCGAAAGTTGAAAAAGAAACTATATTAAATATGACCAATAAGCAGACCGCCGCATTAAATTTACAATCAAAACATTTCAAAGAGTTGAAATTAAATGGATTGATCGATGATTTTAGACACATGGAATTTAAAAATATAATTGGCGAATTTTTCACATTACAAGGTAAAGCGGAAAGAATAAAGAATTTCCCATACCCAAGACAATTTGCCACACTAAATTTATTTTTTGTCTGGATATTTATATTTCTTTTGCCTTTCGGATTGATGCATGAATTTGATCAAATAGGTACATCATTAATAAATATGGATCACAAAAGTAATTCCTTTCAATTTATCGCGCAAAACTTTGTATGGTTCACAATACCTTTTAGTATAGTTATTTCGTGGATTTTCATGCTTATTGAAAGAGTAGGAGATGTCTCTGAGAATCCTTTTGAAGGTATGAGCAATGATGTGCCCATCACGACCATCTCACGTGGTATTGAAATAGACATTAGGGAAATGATAGGAGAAAATAAGAAATTTATTCCTGCATCCCATCCCCAACATGCGAATACTCAAATGTAGCTACATTTCAACACTTAAATTTATTAAAAATGAATATTTTAATCACCGGAAGCACAGATGGCATCGGTAAATTAGCGGCTATTAAAATGGCTAAAGATGGTCATCAAATTTATCTACACGGAAGAAATATAGACAAATTAAATAAAGTTATTTCCGAGGTAAAACTTGAATCAAACAATGACAAAATTGATGGCTTTGTTGCAGATTTCTCAGACCTAGATCAGGTAAGAAGAATGTCCATGGAAATTAATGAAAAAATTTCTAGCCTAGATGTGGTGATCAACAATGCTGGTATATTTAAATCACCTCAGCCAATTACTAAAGCCGGATATGATATTCGTGTCGTGGTTAACTTTTTTGCACCAATTTTATTAACTAACGCCATTCTTGATAAAATTAGCAAAGGTAGATCTCCAAGGATTATTAATTTAAGCTCTGCTGCTCAAAGCCCCGTATCAATGGATCTACTGGGAGGAGATATCAAAGTGTCAGATCAAGAAGCTTACGCGCAAAGTAAGCTTGCTTTACTCATGTGGTCATTCTATTTGGCTAAAAAAAACAATAATGTTGCGATAGTGGCATTAAATCCTGGCTCATTGTTAAATACAAATATGGTGAAAGAGGCGTACGGGAAATTTTGGTCCTCTGCCGACAAAGGAGCTAATATTATCTATGAGCTGGCTACCATTAAAGGTACTGAAGAGATTGACGGCAAATACTTCGATAATGATAGAGGTGCATTTGGATTAGCGCATCCCGATGCTTATGACAACGAAAAAATAAATGAATTGATGAAAAAAGCAAACAACGAAATCAGTGTAAATAAGCAAATCTAAAATTTCCAATAAAATTCCGGTTAGTTTGAAATAAATATATCCGCACATCAAAACAAATAGACAGACTTGTCTGTTAAAGATATTTAATTTATATTTGCACTGTGAAAAGAATTGATCTAAGAGAAAAAATTATTCAAACTGCTGCGACGTTATTCTATCGCAATGGATATAATTCTACGGGTATCAACGAAATAATTCGAGACTCAGGTATTGCGAAAGCAACACTTTATAGCCATTTCAGATCTAAAGAGGAGCTTTGTCTTTCCTATTTACAGTATATGAATGGAAAATTTTTAGAAGAAATTAAAGAGTTTTGCTATTCGCAAAAAGAAAACAAGTCACGTATACTCCTAATTTTTGATTTCTTGGAAACATTTTATAACGACAGTAATTTTAATGGTTGCTGGTGCCTGAAAACCATGGCTGAAATACCTAAAGACGACAAAAGAATAAAAAAAGAAATTCAAAACCAAAAAAATCAATTCATCAGTTTTATTAATGAATTGTCAGAAATTAACTTTAAAGGAAAAAGTTCAAAGATTAGAAATTCTAAGGTAAGACAAATATACCTGCTATATGAAAGTGCTGTGGGAGAAAGTCATTTACATCAAATGAATTGGCCAATTAAAGAAGCGAAAAATATTTGTGCTCAAATAATCTAAAAAATTTATTTACAACCAGACAGACTTGTCTGTCTACTGATTAACATCATATTATGACAGAATTTAAGAACAAAGTTGCCATCATCATAGGTGGTACAAGTGGTATAGGAAGAGCCACCACACAACAATTACTAGATAACGATGCTGTTGTGCATATTGTAGGAAGAAATCCACAAAAAGTTCCTGACGCACCTAATCTGATAAAACATCAAATTGATATCACAAATAAAGCTGAAGTAAATAATTTGATTTCTGAAATCGACGATATGTCAAACGTTGATTACTTGGTAAATGCTTCTGGAATCTTTGGCCCAAAGCCATTTTTAGATCACACAACGGAAGATTATGATTCCTACTTAGACCTAAACAGAGGATTTTTCTTTCTGACTCAAGCAACCGCCAAGACAATGCAAAAAAGTGGTGGTGGCTCAATTGTTAATGTTGGTTCTATGTGGGCCAAACAGGCCATTAAAGCAACCCCTTCATCTGCATATTCAATGCAAAAGGCCGGTTTACATTCTCTAACACAACATTTGGCTATGGAGTTATCAGAATTTAATATTAGGGTTAATGCTGTTTCCCCTGCTGTTGTAAACACTCCGGTATACCATGGAGTTTTTGGCGGCAAAGATGAAGCCGAAGAAGCCTTAAAGGGTTTTAATGGATTTCACCCAATTGGTAGAAATGGAACTCCTGATGATATTGCCAATAGCATCTTATTTTTACTCTCAGATAAGGCTTCTTGGGTAACTGGTGCAATTTGGGACACAGACGGAGGAGTTATCGCTGGAAGAAACTAAAAATTATAAACTACAAGATGTGTGATGAATGATCAGTTTTCGAGTGGATCATTTATCATACATTATGTTTTAAATTACATTGGGGGATTTGGAAATTAAAATTTTGATTTATTATTTTTGAATACTTCTACACAGTGCCTTAAAATCAATATTAATTTTCCTTTCTTATTCAATATTCTAATTACTAATGCTCAACTTCTTTATCACTTATATTAGAAGAGGAAGTAATATCAAGAGTACCTGCATTCAAATTTTTGATTAAAGAACCGTTTGGTAGATTTGGAAAAGTATCACGTCTGAAATATGGATGGAATCATTGATAGCATGACCACAAAACTGTAGCGTTTAATAACTTTACTTAAAAATTGGGTATTAAGCATACATCGTAAATTCGAAGAGCCTAATGTAGTCACGATTATTCAGAATCCAAGAGGATGATCGACATACCATAAATAGAAACTTCCCAAGTGCACAATAAAAAGAATTAATACAACATACAATCTAAACTTAGAATTATAAATAATCTCAGACAACACTAGAAATAAGGGAAAGGCAACTGATAAATATCTAATCATTGAATAAGTAGACCCAGACATCAACGGAAGCATTAGTGAAAAAATTACTAAAATCTTAAAACTGAGATTAAATCGTTTGAGGTTAAAAATGAAAAATCCTATTACTCCAATGACATACCATGAAGTCGCTTGACAATTGAAATCTCCTGACTTAAACAATGCAGATAATGGAAACATCATTTCTTTTCCCCATCCATTCTGGGCTTCTTTAAAAGCAAAAAGATGACCTGTCAAACTATACTGATAGAATATATAGACACAAAATGTTAAGACAGCTGGAATAAATATCGCAATCCCTTTAATTCCTATGATACCGAAAAAAGATTTAAATTTTAAAATTTTGTTCTTTTCAAGATAGTAAATGAATATTGGTAGAAATAAAATTAATCCATTTGGACGCAATAAAACTAGTGGAATCAATACAATTGAAGCAAATAGTAAATTATTCCTCGAAATAAAATAGAAAGTCCACACCAAACAAGCTAAGAACGGTCCTTCAGTAAGAAACATCGAAAAATAGAAATGAAAAGGAAATACAAACGTTATGGTAGTGCACCAAAAGGCCCGATGTTCGGAGTTAAAATAATTTTCACAAAACAAGAAATAACCAATTATCGCAAGTATTGAAAAAATCAACGAAGTAGCGAGCGCTACGGTTTTGTATTCTACATTAAGAATTTTAACTAAAATTCCATTTATCATTGGATAAAATGGAAAAAATGCCCATTCGGATTGTCCGCTACTGAAATTCAAATATCTTGAACCATCTGCTTGTTTTATTCCTTTAGTATAACCATCAATGGCTATTTTCTTATACCAATGAGCATCTTTTCTCATTGAAAGTTCCTTATAACTTTCAATACTAAACGTGCTTTTGTTGTCTGTAAAATTAATTTTATCAGAGACTACAGAAAAAATTAAATAAACAAATTTCAATAGAATAAAAAGGGCGATAAGTTTTGGCAGGAAATGGTTCGTATTCATATATCAAGTAAGATTCCCAGAAGATGAATTCCAATACTTCTTGTTCATGAATTTTGGCTCAAGACTGTACATAAAAAGAAATGCTACGTGTGTTACAATTTCACGTAGCATTTCCAAATTTACTAAAAACGATTTACATTAAGAATATAGAAACCTTCTTAACTTATATTTACTTTACAAATAACTTTTGCACGGAACTACCAATACGTACGAAATAAATTCCTTGTTGCAAGTCATTCGTTGCTATCACTTCACGATGGTTTATTGGAATTATTTTGATCAAATTCCCAATCGCATCCGATAGTACTAACTCATGTTGTCCATTAATTTCTACAGTAAAATTATCTACCGCTGGATTAGGATACAATTCAAAATTCAAAGCATTAATCTCCCGAACAGGAGTAGTTCCTTGCTCTATTATTGAAATATTATCTATTTGATATAAACTACCGTTTGCATCACTTCCTTGATACCTGAAAGCCAATGAAAATTTATCAGACTTATATTCAGTCAAGTCAACATCTCCCGAGTTGCCATAATCCCATGAATCCACATCAGCGTCCATTGTACAATCTGCTGTAATATCCATCCATGTTGACAATGCCGGTGGTGCAGACGCATCAAAGTCCATGGAAACCATTACTTGAAGATCATCACCCGCAAATCTTTTCAAATTGTCAAAATTTAAAACAGGTTTGGTTGAAGCGCTCAAATCTACAACAGGAGAAAACAACCAAGTTTCAACCACTTCGTTACCACTACCATTGTAATTATTCATCTCCGCATAATAATTACCTCCAAATTCGTCATGTATCCAATCTAAATTACTAGCAGAAGCTGTAATGACTTGAGAAACCCATGCATTATTTGCATCTAATGAAGAACCTTCAAAATCTTCTTGAAAGTAAGTCTGTGCCGAAATGCTCAGGGAGAGTAAAAGAAAAGAAAGAATTAAGTACAAATTTTTCATATGTAAAATTTTAGTTTTGTAAGATTACACATGAAGATAAAGAATAAGATGTTGGTTCTAAAATTTTCGTGGAAAAATCAAATAGTAATACCTTTAGGGGCCGTAGATTTATTCATTAGAGGCTTCAAGAAGATCCTCAAAAGACTCTAATTCCAAAGGCATGGAGCAAGTAATTTATTAAATTAAAAGGCTATCTTGTCTAAACAGCATGTAGAAACAAATTTGTAAAACAAATCAATATAGTCTTAGATGAAAAAAATTCATTTTTCTATTTTTATTTTTTTGGTAAGCTTTAATGTTTCTGCACAACTATATTTTACGGATCCCGATGATTTGGTAGAAGCAGTAAATTCCTCATTGGATGGAGGCACATTCATCATTACAGATGGAGTTTATCAAGACTTCGAAGCTTCGTTCGAAGCTATGGCAACTGCAGACAACCCCATTCTAATCAAAGCTGAAACAGTCGGTGGAGTTATCCTACAGGGAGAATCGCATTTCGTTTTCAAAAAATCAGCTTTTATTAGCTTGCAAGGTTTTATATTCGATTGTCAAGGAGAAGAATCATTGATAAAACTAGAAGGCTGTAATAATATTCGGATTTCAAGAAATGTCTTTGAACTCAAAACAACAGAATCTGTTAAGTGGGTCTTTGTCGGTGGAGTTTGGAATGACAATACTTACCCTTTTTCATATCCTAGTCATAACAATAGAATAGACCATAACACTTTTCAAAACAAAGAAACACCAGGACATTATATAACAATCGACGGTTCGTTTGACAACACCGGATCAGACGAAGTTTATTATCAGTCCCAGCATGATGTAATAGATCATAATTACTTTAAAAATAATGGACCAAGAGCCGCAAATGAACAAGAGTCTATTAGAGTAGGATGGAGCGAAATGTCCCTGAGTAGTGGATATACTATTTTGGAACATAACTTATTTGAAAACTGTGATGGTGATCCTGAAATTGTTTCAATAAAATCATGTGACAATATTATTAGACACAATACATTTAAGGCGAGTTATGGAACATTATCCCTTAGACATGGAAATAGAAATCGAGTAGTGGGCAATTACTTTTTTGGAGATGGAAAACCAATTGGCACTTCGCCTGCAGGTGCGACACTCTATACGGGGGGCATACGTATTTACGGCGCAGACCACGTAATCGTTAATAATTACATGGAAGGTTTAAATGGCACCCGTTGGGATGCACCGATAACCCTTACACTCGGTGATGCCATAAACGGACAAAGCGCTAATCTCTCTAAACATTTTAGAGCAGAACGTGTGACTATTGCTTACAATACCCTAGTAAATAATAGTCATGGAATAGAGATTGGATTTGACAATAATAATAACTACAACAAAGACTTAAAAGATATTACCATCGCCAATAATTTAATTACCGGATCAGAAAATAGCTTGGTAGAAATTGTAGATACTGATAACGACCAGGGGGAATTAATAAGTTGGAAGAGTAATTTGATGTACCCAACCAGTAATGCCAATTTATTGACTGGAGCAACTACGACATCTTTTGACAATTCGGAGGCAATTAATGAAAATCCTTTTCTCGTTTTTAACAATAATAGGAATATTTGGCAAACAACTGGAAGTAGTCCTACTTATGATCATGCAGTTAGTAATGTTCAGGTCGAAGATGACATTGAAGGACAACAAAGACCGACCGCTAGCAACCCAGGAGCAGATCATTTTAGTTCAGATGATATTCGTTTCACACCGCTTACTCCCAGCGACGTCGGTCCAAATGCTTATAATGATACCAATACATCAGCCTATTCAAATAATAATCCAAGTGAACTCATAATTTTTCCAAATCCAGCTAACGATCTGCTATATGTAAACAATATTGATAGCAAAATAACCAAAGTAGAGGTTATAAATTCGGAAGGAAAAATTGTATTCAGACTAAATTTAAAAGCTGTGGAAAAATCACTGACAATTAATACAACTAATCTAGTCAATGGACTATATATCGTAAAGCTTTATGAAAATGAGTTTCACAATCAAACTAAAAAAATCATTATTCAACATTAACAATTAAAGCCTAGTTCTAACAAAAAAAGTGGTCTGATGTAATTTTAGAATTACATCAGACCACTTTAGCTCAACTCCACATCTTAGAGTTTGACCAACTTACTGATATGTGACTGTTCATTACCTTCAAGATGAACCATATAAATTCCAGAATGCAATGCACTTACATCAAATGAATTTGTGGTATTCAGCTTTTTAAAAATTACTCTTTTACCGGATTGATCAAAAACAGAAAGCGTATGGTATTGCTTTTCAGAATCTATTGTTACAATAGATGAAGCTGGATTTGGTGATAGTAATATTTCTTGCATCTCTAATTCATGCACACTTGAATACATTCTTTCACCTTCACCAAATACACGCAATTCTGTCAAACTAACCCATGGACCAGTATACATATCAGCCCCACTAACAGTTATCCTAACATATCTAGCTTCAAAACTATCAACGGAGTTTACAATAGGAACATCCGCAAGTCCAGGAATTCTATTTATTGATCTGTCAACAATCGTTGTAAAAGGTCCATCTATTTCGTTCGATCCTTCAACAATAAATTGGTAAGCTCGGTCTTGATAACAAGTAACCTCTATTTGATTAATAGCAATATAGCCTCCTAAATCAACAGTTGCTGACTTTGGAAAATCCTCAACAGACCATCGCGTTTCTGTATCGTCATCGACAAGATTAGATACTACATTAGAACCAT